>PMTT01000537.1:11837-17534 GCA_003167275.1 Bryobacterales bacterium
GGCTGCGACTTGCCGAAGCCTTTCGCGGTGACCAGGCTCATGTCGGTGCCGTTGGTGGTCAGGTAGTCGCGAACTGCGCCGCTGCGCTGCTCGGAGAGCTTTTGGTTATAGTCGTCACCGCCCACGTTGTCGGTGAAGCCTTCCACTTCCATCTTCAAGCCGGGGTGACCGGCGACGATGCCGGCAATCTTGGCGAGTTTCTCTCTGGCACCGGCACGGAGCGAGTATTTGCCGGTATCGAAGAGCACGTCCGACATGTTCACGATGAGGCCGCGAGTTGTGTCGCGAGTCTGGAGGATCAGGTTGAACTGGCGTAAGAGCTGGGCTCGGAGTTGGGTTTTCTCAGTCTCCGCATCCTGGCGCAGGCGGTCGGCTTCCGCGGTGGCGGTGTGGGCCTTGTCGGTTTCCGCCTGGGCGAGGGCCTGTTGCCGTTCGGCATCGGCGCGGGCGGCTTCGGCTTCCGCTTTGGCCTTGCCGGCGAGTGCGATGTCGGCCTGGGCGGTGGCGCTCTGGGCGTCGGTGATCACTTTCAGACGGTCNNGCCTCTGTCCGGCCCCTTGCGGCGCGATCTGCGTCGGCCCTGGCGGTGGCCTCGCGGTCACCCGAGGCCTGACGTTCGCTGGCGAGCATCGCCTCGTCCATTTTCTTGACGGTGATGATGCGGGCATCTTCGGCCATCTGCACGGCTTCGCGCGCCACGGTGCCGATGGGCTTGGATCCCGACTTACCCTTCAGGTAGCCCTCGGCGTTTTCGAGGCCGATCACGGCCTTTTGATAGGTCTCGGCGGCGTATTGCGGAGCGCCGGCCCAACGTGCGATTTGCACCGCATTGCGCGCTTCGAATAGCTCGAGCGGCACTTTCGGATCGAGTTTCATGGGCCGGATGTCGGCGGCGTTCGCGTGCATGGTGTACTGGCCGCGCTGCAGCAGTTCGAACTTGGCATCGACTTCTTCGATGGTGCCGGTAGTGTCTTTCCGTACGAAATTTTCCATCACTACCACATCGCTGGGCTGTGTCACGGCGAAATACGGTTCGGCGGTGACGATCAGGCCGAACGATTGCAGCTCGGACGTGGCGTCGAGCTTGCTATTGGTTCCGTTCAGGAGAACCTCGCCGATATTGGTGGCGCGGCCTTCGGGGGTAATCGCCCACATTACATAAGTCAGATACTCGGGACCGTAGCGGGTGGCGGGTTGGAGCTTCTCCATACGGGCGTCGATTTTGATCACGCCCTGCTTGCTTTCCACGCGGGCCTCGCCAGTGGATTCGGGTGAAAGGGCGGTGCCGCGGAAACCGATATTGGTGGAGCCGCTGCGATGGTTGTAGTTGATGGCTTTGGTGGTCCGGGCGACTACGGTAACGCGGTAAATCGGAGTCGTCATGCCGGTGTTGGGGTCGGCCTGCTGCGTCGGGTTGGGGGCTTGCGACGACTGCGCGCTCAACAGCCCGAAGCTCATTAGAAATGTGGCGATGATTGGTTTCACGTCTATCCTCTATCCTGCAAGTGGGACAAATTCCGTGCGGACCGGGTGGTGTGCCACCTGACCGCGGGTTGGCTAAGAGGAAGGGTTGTGCGGGTAACCTTGTTTAGTTCAGGCTAAGGGCAGCAATGAGCTGGAATGCTCATTGCTTAACTATAATAAGTTAATATAAAAAGATTGTCAAGGTCAATTCACTGGGGGAAGTGAAGTTATGCGGCGTGCGCGCACGATGAAACGCTTGGGGGCGTTTCCGACGAAATAGAAGGGATAACAGGTCACCAGAGTCAGGAGTTCTTCGTCCCCAACAGAGGACAGAACAGTGACATCCGAAGGATTTACCACTTTGTGCCAAATCACACGGTAGACGTACTCGCCCTTCCATGTACTGAGAATGATGGTATCGTCCGTCCGCACGTCTTTCAGGCTGCGGAATAGTGTGTCGCGGTGAGCCGCCAGGCCGACGTTTCCCGGGCGCCCTGGCAGTGCGGTGGAGGGGATGTGCCCGACGGCCACTGCCAGTGTCCGATCATCGGCGCCCTCCTTCACCATGGCCGCAATGTGAAGCCGCGGAACGGAGATCCTCACCACCGGCTGGGCCATCGGGGACGGGACGCCGCTGGCGGCCGGCAGGCTCGGACCGCGGCTGAGGGCCCGGTCAAACTTCCAGCTTTCCAGTGCCTGCCAGACATCGCGCGCCGCGAAGGTGTAAGCCGCAGAGCCCACGAACAGAAGGCCCGCGACGAGGAAGATGCGTTGTGCCGTGCGGGTCAGCGCCAGCCCGGAAGGCGCCGACGCACGGAGGTCGCGGAAAAGGAATTGGACGGTCACTTGGAGTGTGTTCCCGGCGGCTGGACCAGTTCATCTGGCAGAGAATAGCCGGCTCGCGTCCTGACGATGGAATTCCGATGGTCCGGGGCCGAAATGGCGACGCGGATCTTTCGGACGCCACCCTTTTGGGCGGTGCGATCCGGAACGTAGCCCATGGTATACCGGTTGCGGATATCCAGGGCGATCTTCCGGCAGATGGGGGCGATCTCCTCGACGGTCTGGGGCAGAAAGCACTCGCCGCCACTGGCGTACGAGATGCGTTTCAGGACTTGCGGGTTGCGGTCGGCGTCATCGGCATCATAAATGCCAATCGTGTAGATGGTGACTTGCGACTCCTGAATCAGACGCATCAGTTCGGGCAAAGTCCGGCGGCTGCGGTTGTCGCCGCCATCGCTCACCACCAGCAGTGTTTTCTTGTCACGTTGGGCCGACTCCAGGTGATGGAGGGCGAAGGCGATGGCATCGTAAAGCGCCGTCTGTCCTTCCGCCTTGGCTCTGGAAAGGGCTGCGTGGAGTATGTTGAGGTCGCCGCTGAATGGAATGTGGGAAGGAAGGCCGCTTCGGACGGTGTCGTTGAAGTTCACGACGAATACCTGGTCCTGAGGATTGCTCGCGCCGATGAATACCAGACCTGCCGTGATGGTGTGGGGTCTGCGATTGTGCATGCTGCCGCTCTCATCCATGACCAGGCCGACCGCGACGGGCACGTCGGCGCTGGAGAAGACGGTGAGTTTCTGGAGCGCGCCGTTCTCGTAAACCTGGAAATCATCCTTGGAAAGCCCCGACACATAGCCGCCGCGGGGATCTTTCACACTGACATCGAGCAGGACCATGACTACGTCGGTCGAGATCTTGAACTCCCCGGCGGGTGTCGTGGTGTCCTGGAAGCCGGGCGCGGGGATGACCGCGGAGAAGAATAGAGCCACACACAGTACCCCCCACATCCGGCCGGTGTTCCGGCACCGGCCGAGCGAACGGTAGATGCGCGTGGGCATGTTAGCCGCGTTTAGAAAAGCGAGAGAGCAGGCCGGAGAAGGCGAGCGAACCCAGGCCAAACAGGCCAATCAGCGGGAACGGGCTGGAGGTCAGGGGCAGGCTCGCGGGAGCGGTTTCGGTTGCCGTGACGGGTTCGGGAGTGGCGACACGGTCTGCGTCGGTTTTGACCGGTACGGGATCGGGTTTCACTTCGACTGCGGCGACCGGCTCGGGAGTGGCAACACGGTCGGCGTCATGGGTTTCGGCGGGCACGAGCGTTTCGGATTTCAGGGGCGTCTGGTTTCCCTTTTCGTCAAAGGCATACAGCGGTGTGGTCTTCAGTTCAGTTTCCTGTTCTGCCATGACGGTCGGCACCGGAGCCTTCGCGAGTTTTGCGATCTCCAGGGATTGGGTCTTGTAATAGGCAAACTCCTGACCAAAATTGTCGCCGGGGTAGAACCAGGCGCGCATGGCTTTTGGCTGTCCGGCGGGTGTTTCCCAGAACTGGATACTGGTTTTGTCGGTGGGAGTTAAGCGGTAGTTTGGGATCGCCAGGATGGTGGTGACTACCGTGGTACCGTCCTTCTCAAAGACGCGGACGATGTGGCGATCCGAGAGGGAATCAACCAGTGCGAAGACGTACGTACCGGCTGGGAGCGTTACGGTGTGGTCCGGTGTGCAGCAAGAAGGCATCTGGACGGGCTCGTTGATGGTGACGGTGGTTTTCTTGTCCCAGTCGTCAGCCTGGAGCACGGGGAGAATGAGGGCGCCGAACAGAGCTACGCCGGAGAGTATCTTGGGAAAGCGAGAAGACATGCAACCTCCTAAGGTTGGGGGTGGCTAAGAAAGGGAAAGAACAGATCACCGGACTTAGATCGGGTGCGCTGTGGAGTGGGCGAAAGTGCTCAGTCGTTAACTATATTAGGTTAAGTAGATGGGAGTGTCAAGCCAGCCGGGAGCTTCATTTGGTGGAAAGATTAAGTAGCTGTGGTTAATCGAACACTTGAGATGGGGCATGTATTGCAAGACGTTCTGGAAATGGCGTGGCATGGGTAACGGAGCGTGCCCCCACTGGAAATGCGTCGAGGCACGAGTGTTCCTGGCCGCTGCGGCGGGCAAAGATCGGTATGAAAGCCGGTTCCGGCATTGCCCTGGTGGGGCGGACCCCGTGGTCCGCGCGGGTCCCCCCGGACCCGCTGCCGCACCGGGAACAAAATTCGGCGCCAAGCGAACAGGCCGACGGGGGCGTCGGCCGCGGACCAGGGGTCCCCCCACAGGTTTTTCAAGGGTGTCGGCGCCACATGGGTGGTCCGGGAGGGCGCACCGTTGCGAGCCGCAGACTTTGCCCTGGCATGCAGCTTTTGCATCCGGGCGGGGCGCCGGCGCAGTGCTCATTCATACAACTTATGACGAGTTGTGGCAAATGCCGTCAACTTCAGGCGCAGGCTGCGGCAATGGTCGGTATGGCTACCTAAGTGCTTTTAGGTTATGCCTAAGGAGCATAGCGAGAGAACGATGATTAACCGACTAGCATTAGTAGCTTTAACGTTCGTTTTGATGACTGCAACAACGGCTAGGGCTGCGACGGTTTTTGCCCAAACCGGCCAAAACGGCACCACCAATCAGTTCATGATTCTCCAGAACCCCGCCGGCATTGTGACGATCAGCACAGCTCTCGGCAGCCAAGACTACTTCGACTATCTGGTGGGGGGGACTCCGTTCAGCGCGCCGGTACTTGCCAACTTCGCATTGAGCGTGACGTCCAACCAAACTGGGGCATGCGGATCGCTCACCTGCCCCAACGGCGATACACTCACAGAGCAAGGATATCATGGGACCTTCTCGTACACGGTCGCGGGAGGGGCTTATAACGGCGACAATCTTCTGTCGGGCACGTTCAACGTCAACGGCACACCGACCAATTCGGGCGGGAAGTTGGGTGCCACCATAGGCGGCACCCAAGGTAATTTCGACGGAACCCAGACGGCCGGAAATCTCAACGGAATTGTTTTCACATCGGACTTTCTGAATTTCGCTGGAGTCACGGTTGAAACAGGTTCGTGGGGACTCTCCGCGCTCAGTCCGAGTTTCTCAGTGGACCCCACAGTGACCGGGATTTCCCTACCTGCCCTGGGGACGACCTTTTCGGGAGCCAACGTTGGCTCGTTTTCTTCACAACAGGCGCCGACCGTAGTTCCAGAACCGGTCACAATCCTGTTGCTGGGCTCCTCGCTGGTCGGGCNNGTTGGACATATTGGCCGGGACCACGTGGAGGTCCCGGCCCTTTTGCGGATGCGCCTAATCGACTGGGCGTCCGGCGTCAATAGTGGCACGACACGCTTACGGGCAAGGTAAGGCCGATCTCCGCGGGCGACTGCCTCACTTTCCAGAATTGTGTCACGCATGTCTTTC
>PMTT01000743.1:0-164 GCA_003167275.1 Bryobacterales bacterium
CCCCCACCCCCCACCCCCCAACCCCCAACCCCCGTTCTGGCCGCTTCGCCAGCCTGAAGCCCCTGGTGGTCGCCTGCGGATCGGGGACGCTCGAACTGGTGGAGGTGCAGTTGGAAGGGCGCAAGCGGATTTCCGCAGCGGCCTTCGCAAACGGCCAGCGGGTG
>PMTT01000743.1:275-4184 GCA_003167275.1 Bryobacterales bacterium
GTGAATGCCGGCAATGCCAACTGTGCGACCCGCACGGGCGACGCGGTGGCGCTGGCCACTTCGAAAGCCGCCGCCAAACTGCTGAAGCTTCCGGTTCCGCAGGTGCTGCCTGCCTCTACGGGTGTGATTGGCGTGGAACTCGACCCGCGGAAGATTGTGGACGCGCTGCCGGGCTTGATCGCCGGCCTGGGGGCCGATCGCTTTGACGACGCCGCACGGGCCATCATGACCACCGACCTGGTGCCGAAAGTCGCATTTGCCGAGGTCAAGCTGCGGCGCGCCACGATGCGGGTTGCCGGCATGACCAAGGGGTCGGGAATGATTCACCCCCGGATGGCGACCACCTTGGGGTTTGTGATGACCGACGCGGACATTCCCGTTTCCCTGTTGCGCGNNCGCAGCTACAACCGCATCTCGGTGGATGGAGACACCTCCACCAACGACACGCTCCTGCTGCTCGCCAACGGGGCTTCCGGCGTCCGTCCCGATCCCAAGGAATTGTCGAAGGTCGAGGAAGCGATCGGGAGCGTGATGGAAGGGCTGGCGCGGGCCATCGCACGAGATGGCGAAGGCGCCAGGAAGCTGATCACGATCGTGATTTCGGGCACGAAGACCAACGATGGCGCTGCGCAAATGGCGCGCACCATCGCCAATTCGCCGCTGGTGAAGACCGCGGTGGCCGGCTCGGATCCGAACTGGGGCCGGATTCTCTCGGCCGCGGGCAATTCCGGCGTGGCCTTCGACCCGGCTAAGACGGACATTCACATGCAGAATGTCGCGGTGTGCCGGGGCGGCCTGGCCGCGCCGTTTTCCGAAGCGGAACTCAAGCAGAAGCTGGACGCGCCCGAATGCGAAATCCGGGTGACCGTCCGAGGGCCGGGCAAGGGCTCCGCGCGATTCTGGACTTGCGATTTCACCGAGGGTTATATCCTGATCAATGCCAGCTACCGGACCTGAGTTTACAAGACGCGTGCTGCTGTTGGGCGCCTTGGCCGCCCGCCTTCGGGCCGATGCCGCGGACGAGGTATGGGATGTGCTGAGCGCCATGGCAACGGACCTGAGCGAAGGTCACCCAGTCGAATTCCTGCGCGCCTTCGACCCGGCGATGCCCGGATACGAGGAACTCCGCATCAACGTGACGGCCCTGCTGGGGCAGGAAGATGTCCAATCGTCGATCGACGTTACGAGCAATGAGGGGGATAACCGGAGCCGCAAGGTGGAGGCTGACTGGCTCTTGCGCATGAGCGGCCATGAGCAGGTTTCGGGCGCGATGAATCGCGAGGAGCGGGTGAAGATCGGTTTTGAAAAGCAAGGTAAACGGTGGCGGGCAGTCTCGTTGGAGCCGCTGGCATTTTTCGCCCCGCCAAAGCCTAAATGAGCCATCGGACCCGGCAGCGATGGCCGGGGCTTACCGCGTCTTGACCTCGCGGACCAGCACGAAACGGGCGTTCGTCTGTTCAATCGGCAGGCGGAAGTTCTGGCGGATCTGAGGCGCCAGGTTTTCGAGCTTCTGGCTGACCCCGCCAAGCTGCGAGCCGGTGGAATCGGTCAAGTCAAAAATGATCTCCGCCGTCTGGATTTCGTGATTCGTGTTGTTCATGACCGTCCCGGTCAGCGCGGCGCCTTTGGTATGGTCCACGTGAACCTCCATGACGTCGACGTCACGATTGGTATCGAGCTTGATATGGTCCATATTCGGTAGCATCTTGGCCGCTAGTTCGCCTGGCGACATGTCGAGTTTGGGCACCGGGGTCTTCTTGACGAAGTAGTTGGTCAACGCCAGGGCCATGAGGCCCGCCACGACCAAACAAGGGGTCCCAATCACGGCCACGACCCGGAGCCTTTGCCCGATCGTGCGGTGGGTGAGATAGAGAGGATCCGACTGCGCGTCGCCCGCCAGGAATCGGTCGAGGCGTGCTCGAAGGCGGCCGAGCCACCCCTTGCGTTGGGGTGCCGCTACCGGCTGGCCTGCCGGTTTCATGCCGGCAAATACGATCGATTCAATAACTTCTCGAATACTCCGAGCCATAGAATGCCTTACTAGCAGTATAGCGTTGGGTATCGGATGGTTGCCGGGCTTTTTCTTCGGAGTGGAGGGCGTGGCGAGGCAGGTACCATGCTTCCAGACGGCCAATTCCCGGCGGAAACCACCAAGCGAGTTTCCCTTATATAACTGATTATAAATTACTTGAGTGATTTTGCCCGAGTTTCAGCCGTGGCTTAGGGCTATAGATGATGACCCACCCGGACGGAGGAGGATATGAGAAGTACCAGGAACGGTCATCCCTTACTTGGGAGTGCGCCGCGGTTCGGCTAAGAGAGCCTCCAGGGTGGCCAGGTTCTCCTGGCGTCCCATCACAATTAGGTGGTCGCCCCCCGCGACGGTGGTGTCGGCCGTCGGGTTGAACATCATCCGGCCATCGGCCTTTCGAATCGCCATCACGATCACCCCAACATCCCGCCCGATCTGCATCTCCCGGATGCTGCGGGAAACCATCTCGCTCCGCTCCGAGACGCGGACCTGTTCGATGGCGATGTCCATGCCGATGTCCTTGGTGGTGAAGTCGAGAAACTGCACGACATGGGGCCTTAGCAACGACTGCGCCAGGCGATGGCCGGTGATCGAGTACGGGGCGAACACGGCATCCGCGCCGGCACGCCGCATCTTGGCCTCGGCGCCTTCCTCCGCGGCGCGGGCAGCGACGTAGATCGCTGGATTGAGGCCCTTGGCGGAGAGGAGGACAAAGAGGTTGTCGGCGTCGGTGGCGAGGGCCGCTACCAGACCGCGAGCGCGATCGATGCCTACTTGTCGCAGGGTCTCATCGCGGGTGGAGTCGGCGACTACCGCGAGCATTCCGGCGAGCATCGCGAGTTCCACGCGGTCCGGGCTGATATCCACGACCACGAAGGGCACGCCGGCATGTTGCAATTCGGAGGCTGCGCCGCGTCCGACGCGGCCGTAGCCGCAAATGATGTAGTGGTCCTTGAGATTGTCGATCATGCGTTTATTGCGCCGTTTGCCGATAGCTTCGCCGAACTCCCGTTCGATGATGGTCTGGGTCATCGCGCCGATGGCGATGAAGATAGTAGTAACACCGAAGAAGATGAGAAAGGAATTAAAGACCCGGCCAGCGTGGGAGAGCGGATGAATTTCGCCGTACCCCACGGTAGTCATGGTGGTGAGGGTCATGTAGAAAGCGTCAAACGGGGGGTAACCGTCGACCACGGTGAACCCGACCGTTCCGATCGACAGTGTGGCTGCGATCGCCAGCAGGATGTAGAGAAAGCGGCGTGTCAGGCGGCTCATTCGGTCGTCTGGATCAAGTATAGCGAGCGGAGGGCTAACCCAATCCCATTCGGCTGCAAAACATCAGTATAGTGATCATAGATACCGACGATTTCCGAGTATGAGAATCCAGCCAGTCTTGACACCGGCCGAGCTTGCCCTAGTGGACCAGATGGCCGAGCGTACGGGTTCCAATCGCACCGACGTAATCAAAAACGCATTGTCCGTCTATCATTGGTTCGTGCGGCAGGCGCTCACCGGGAGCAAGATCGTCGCGCGCAAGCCGACCGGGGAAGACGACGTTCTGGAGATCGGGGAACTTGCAGTTCTAGCATGCCGCTTGAGCCCCGAAGAACTGGGTTCGCTAGCCGGCCAACTCGCGCCAGCTTACGATCCAGTCGAGGCGGCACGGATCAAAGAGTGTCTCACCCGCGGTTTCTATGGGATTTAGGAGTTCCGCAAGAATTAGTTGGACTAAGAATGTGGCTCGGACACTCGTGCCGCGTCTTGGACCTGTTCCGAGACACCGCGAAGCTACTGGTGGGGCGGACCCCCTGGTCCGCGCGGGTCCCCCCGGACCCGCTGTCGCCCATTGAATCAAATTCCGGCGCGATGCCAACAGG
>PMTT01000740.1 GCA_003167275.1 Bryobacterales bacterium
CCAAGCTGGTCCCAGTAGTCCACGTGCTCGCTGAGGACGATTGCCTGGGAATCGAGTTTCTCAAGGAGCCGATCTGCGGGCGGACAACTCGAGCATCCCTCGGAGGTGAATAGTTCCACCAGGACCGGGGAGCGGGATTGTCCGAAGCAGGTCGCCAGCAACGTGCTGGACAAAAGGCAAAGAACCGGAGCACACAAACGAGGCAATCCGGAGGTCATGTCGAAATTATACACGGAGGACGCTGGAGGAGTGCGGGGCGGGGAAGACTTACGGGAAAATGTAACGCAATTTCGGCAGCTTGCGATCAAGGCGAACAAAATACCACCCGGTGCTCAGGGAACACCGGTGCTGCCAACAGGGCCAAGCCTCAAGCCGCGGGAGCCGCAGCCAGGCGATCTTCTAGCGGTGGCTCTTTACTACCTTGCCGTGATTCACCTTGCGGGCTTTCACGGAACGCGATCTCCGGACCGTGCCTTTTCTCGCGGTTTTGTGAACCACGGCTTTCCTCGCCGTGCTCGCATCCGCCATCGCAGTCATACCGAACGCTAATGCCAAAGCTAACGCTAATGTACGAAATCTCATACTGCACCTATTCTATTGCGCATACCGCGAAAACCACAAGTACATCTTTAGAAAACTGGCGGCTGTCAGCAAAATGCAACAAACGGAGGAGATGCGCCACAGTTTTTCGGTGGCGGAGCCCTCATAGCGAGGCTGGCCCGCGAGATACCCGATCGCGAAGCCACCTGCCAGGCCGCCCACGTGGGCCGCCATATCCACCCCGGGCAAGAAGCTGAAGAGCAGGATATAGACCAGCCACCGGATGTAAAAGGCCCGTATGGCCGCCCCAAAACCGGTCTTGTCCCGCACTCCCAGCGCGATCATGGCGCCGATCAAGCCGCACAGCGCGGCGGACGCGCCTATCGAAGGCCCTTGCTTCACCAGCGAGCTGACATAGAAGCCGAACGCGTTCGAAATGAAATAGATCGTNNCCGTGCAGGAACCCGGCCGTGACCAGCCGCCACCACTCGCCGTCCTGGATCAGCGGGCTGAACATCGCACCGAAATTGACGAGCGTCCGCCCATCCAGCGTCATGGCGCTGCCGCGGCCCGCATTCATGCTGTAGATCGAGGTGGCGATGTAGAGCCCAAAATTGATCACCAGGATAATGACGGTATTAAACCGAACCTGGGGAATGAAGCCGCCGATCGGCGACGAACTGCGGCGGTCTATGGCGCGCGGGCCCACCGCTTCGTGGCAGTAGGGGCAGGTCCGGTCGTCGGTGGTGATAAAGGCCCGGCAATGCGGGCACATACGGCGCTTATCCATTAGCACCCATTCTACAACCCCGGCGGTTTTGGGCTTGGTTTGTGCCGGGTCGTCCAGAAGGGTCATAATGGGTATATGAAGGGCAAAGTCGGAATTGCCGAGTTGGAAGCGCATCTGAGCGAATACGTGCGCGCGGCGCAGGGGGGCGAGGAGATCGTGATTCAGGATGGCGATACGCCGGTCGCCAAGCTCGTTCCCATGACGGAGCCGGAATTGCCGCTTCGCATGATTCCCGCGAAATGGCAGTCAAGGGGAATCGACGATTTTGGAGGAGTGTACCCCACGGGTATGACGCCCGCAGAAGTTGAGGAGCTGATCGCAGAAACACGTGCGGACCCGATTGATGAGTGGCTGAACGAATGGTTGAGTTCGCGCGAGTCTACCTCGAAACCTCGGTAAGTCTCCGGCGGACGCTCCGTCAACCCGGCGCCCTGACCGGCATTGACTGGGTGTCCGCGTACTCTTCAGAGCTTCTGGCGGTCGAAGTGCGGCGGACCTTTGATCGTCTGCGGCTGGCGAGAACTATGCCCAAGCGTAAGCTGGCGCAGCTTCTTGACGAAGCCGAAAGGAATCTGGCCGGAATAACCCTCGTTCCGGTGGATCAGAGTGTCCTAGAACGGGCGGGCGAGCCCTTCCCGACGCCGCTCAAGACGCTCGACGCCATTCATCTCGCTACGGCGTTGCTCCTGAACGACGATCTCGGCGGCGGAATCGTCTTGCTCACGCACGACCGCCAACTGGGCGTGGCGGCGTTAGCCTGCGGGCTGACAGTTCACCCCGACCCCATGGCTCCGTAGCCGGTCTGTTACCATAAAGAAACACCGTTGATCGACACCATTCCAGACATTCTGGCCCGTATTGTCGCCAAGAAACGCGAAGAGCTCGCGAGCACCGTCCCTTCCATGGAGCAGTGGGAACGCCTTGCCGCCTCGTGCGCGGATGGACGCCGCTCGTTCCACACGGCACTCTCCTCGACCCGGCCCGCCATCATCGCGGAAGTCAAGAAGGCGTCACCCAGCAAGGGCGTCCTTTGCGCCGATTTCGACCCGGCGCTGATCGCTGCCCAGTATGCACTCGGCGGCGCGGCGGCCGTCTCCGTACTCACGGACGAAAGCTTCTTCCAGGGCAGCCTCGCCGACCTGGAAACGGCGCGCGCCGCCATCTCACTCCCCGTTCTGCGCAAAGATTTTACAATCGCTCCCGCGCACATCGTCGAAGCCGCGGCCCACGGCGCGGACGCCATTCTGCTGATCGCCGCCATCCTCACCGAGCGCGAAATCCGCGACTTCCGCGAGACCGCCGCTCGCTACCAAATGGACGCGCTGGTGGAAGTCCACAACCACGCCGAACTCGAAATGGCCCTGGGCGCCGGCAGTCGCATCATCGGCGTCAACAATCGCGATCTCACGACGTTCCAGGTCACCTTGGAAACGTCCCTGCGGCTGGCGGAGTACATCCCGGCGGGCGTCCTGCGGGTCAGCGAAAGCGGTATTCACCATGCCGGCGATATCGCCAAACTCCGCGATGCCGGATACCACGCCTTCCTGGTGGGCGAGCACCTGATGCGCTCGGGCGACCCCGCGGCGGCCTTGCGGCAGTTGGTGGCGGCATGATCCTCAAGATCTGCGGCATCACGAACCCGGCGGACGCCTCGGCGGCGATCGAGGGTGGCGCCACGGCCCTCGGCTTCAATTTCTATGCGCGCAGCCCGCGTTACATCGCTCCCCACAACGCGGCCGAAATTGCATCGCCACCGGGAGTGCGGCGGGTGGGCGTCTTCGTCGACGAAGACCGCGGCCGGGTGGAAGAGATCGCGGGTATCGCGTCGCTAGACGTCGTGCAACTCCATGGCGACGAGACTCCCGACGACTACCCTGCGTCTGTCGCAGTGTGGAAGGCGGTGCGCGTCACGGAAAGATTCGATTCCTCCCAATACGACGGCTGGCCGGCTGAAGCTCTGCTTCTGGACGGTCCGGCCGCCGAACTGTACGGCGGCGCAGGCAGGACCTTCGACTGGCGTCTGGCCGGTGTTTCCTCGCGCCGCATCATCCTGGCGGGTGGCCTGGACGCTTCCAACGTGGCCGAGGCCATCGCGCTGGTGAGGCCTTGGGGCGTAGACGCCTGTTCGCGCATCGAGAGCGCGCCGGGCAAGAAAGACCATAAGAAGATGACTGAGTTCCTTCAGGCGGCCAGGGCGGCCGACCGTTCATGACACCGCAATTGGACCAGGGCGGCCAACCGCCCATGGCGTCCCAGCCGGACTCGGGCGGCCATTTCGGACCGTACGGCGGCCGGTACGTTCCCGAAGTGCTGATGGCGCCCGTGGAAGAGCTGGAAGCGGCCTATCTGGCGGCGCGCGACGACCCCGCTTTCCAGGCGGAACTGGCCTCGCTGCTCCACACGTATGCGGGCCGGCCCACGCCGCTCTACTTTGCCAAGCGGTTGAGCGAGAAACTCGGCGGAGCGCGCATCTGGCTGAAGCGCGAGGATCTGCTGCACACCGGCGCCCACAAGATCAACAACTGCCTGGGCCAGGCTCTGCTCGCCCGGCGCATGGGCAAACGCCGCATCATCGCCGAGACCGGCGCGGGACAGCACGGCGTGGCCACTGCTACCGTCTGCGCCCTGTTCGGCCTGGACTGCGTGGTCTACATGGGCGAGGAGGACATGCGGCGCCAGCGGCTGAATGTCTTTCGTATGCGCCTGCTGGGCGCAAAAGTGGTGGGCGTTTCCAACGGCAGTTGTACCCTGAAGGACGCCATCAGCGAGGCCATGCGCGACTGGGTCACGAATGTCGGCGATACCTATTACCTGCTCGGCTCGGCGCTGGGTTCACATCCCTACCCCATGATGGTGCGGGATTTTCATAAGGTGATCGGCGAGGAGGCCCGCCGCCAGATTCTGGAAGCCGAGGGCCGCCTGCCCGACACCATCTTTGCCTGTGTGGGCGGAGGCTCCAACGCCATCGGCATCTTCCACGCCTTTCTGCCCGACCGGGCGGTGGAGTTGGTAGGGGTGGAGGCCGGAGGACGCGGCGACTCATTGGGCGACCATGCGGCGCGCTACCGGGGTGGCGCTCCGGGCGTCCTGCAGGGCGCTTACAGCTTCGTGTTGCAGGACGAGCACGGCCAGATCGCGCTGACCCATTCGGTTTCGGCCGGCCTGGACTACGCGATGATCGGCCCGGAGCATGCCTGGCTGCACGACCAGCGCCGCGCCGAGTATACCGCCGCCTCGGACGACGAAGCCCTGGACGCCGCGCGCCTGCTCTCCCGCGTGGAAGGCATCATCCCCGCTCTGGAATCGGCCCATGCGGTGGCCGAGGCGGTGAAATGCGCGCCTGCCGCGAAGGACAGGATCTTCCTGGTGAACGTCTCGGGCCGCGGCGATAAGGATATCGACATCTACCGCGAGAATCTCAAGGAACTCGACGAATCATGACCAGAAACGGGGGGACCCGAGAAGGAGGGACCCGAATCGCGACCCGGATCTCGGGCCTATTCGAACGTCTGAAGCGGGACGCCCGCAAAGGCCTCATCGCCTACATCACCGCCGGCGATCCTGCGCCCGACCGCACGCCGGCGCTGGTGGAAGCACTGGTGCGCGGCGGCGCGGACCTGATTGAACTGGGCGTGCCGTTTTCCGACCCCATCGCCGATGGCCCAGTGATCCAGCGCGGCGGCGAGCGGGCACTCAAGGCCGGGACGACGCTCACCAAGGTGCTCGAAATCGCTGCCGAAATCCGCTCGCGCTCCGAGGTCCCGCTGTTGCTCTTCACCTATCTGAACCCGGTGATGCGCTACGGCCTGGAACGTCTGGCAAAAGACGCCGCCCGCTGCGGGATCGATGGCTGCCTGCTCACGGATGCCTCGGTGGAAGAGGCGCACGAATATATCGGGGCGATGCATGCGCAGGGGCTCGACACGGTTTTCCTGGCGGCCCCGACCAGCACCGAGCGGCGCCTGAAGCTGGTGGCGCAGTACTCCACCGGCTTCGCCTACCTGGTTTCCCGCACGGGCGTCACGGGCGAGCGCGATTCGATCTCGGATGCGGTGGCTCCCCTGGTCCGGGCGATGCGCGCGATCACCGATCTGCCGCTGGCGGTGGGGTTCGGCATCTCGAAGCCGGAGCATGTTGCGGAGCTCGGCCGGCAGGTGGAGGCGGTAGTGGTCGGGAGCGCGTTCGTGCGGCTGATCGAAAAGAATCTGGACAACCCTTCGCTCGAGATCCAGCTCGAAGCGTTCACCCGCGAGCTCAAGCACGGCTTTGGAGCCTCCGCATGACCCAATGTAGGACAGGCCTCCTGGCCTGTCATTCTTCCTTCTTCAACCACGGAGGCAGGCTATGACCCAGGACGACGCCCGTCTCAAGTTGGAAGAGTTCCGTGTCCAGATTGACGAAGTGGACCGCCGCATTGTCGCGCTGCTGAACGAGCGCACCAGCGTAGTAGAGGATATTGGCCGGGTGAAGCGGGAAGCGCACCTGCCGATTTACGAACCCAAGCGTGAGGACCAGGTGTTCGCCAACATTACCGAATCGAACCGCGGCCCGATGTCGCCAGAGGCGGTCCGGCGCATCTTCGAGAGAATTATCGACGAGATGCGCACCATACAGAGGGTGCGCATGATGAGTGCGGCAGGCACGCCGCCCGCGCCTTCCGATGGGCGCAGTCCCGATGGAGAGAAATAAATGTTAGTGGTCATGCAACAGGGCGCGAGCGAGCAGCAGATCCAGACGGTGATCGACCGCCTGGTGGAGATGGGCTTCGACGTGCATAGATCCACCGGTGTCATCCACACAGTCCTTGGCGGAGTGGGCGGCAAGGACGAATTCGACCTGGGGATCTTCGAGGTGATGGAGGGCGTCAAGGAAGCCCACCGGATCGTTTCGCCTTACAAGCTGGCGAGCCGCAACTTCCGCCCGGGTGGCACCGTGGTGAAGATCGGCGGTGTGGAGATCGGCGGCGAGCGGGTGGTGGTGATGGCCGGACCGTGCAGTGTCGAAAGCCGGGAGCAGATCGAACGCTCGGCGGAAGTGGTGGCGTCGGCCGGCGCGCAGGTGATTCGCGGAGGCGCTTTCAAGCCGCGCAGCTCGCCCTACAGTTTCCAGGGGATGGGCGAGGAAGGGCTCCAGATCATGCGCGCGGCCGCCGACCGCCATGGCCTCCTGGTGGTGAGCGAGGTAATGGACAGCGCGCAGATCCCACTGGTGGCGCAGTATTCGGACATCCTGCAGGTAGGCGCGCGCAATATGCAGAACTTCAACCTGCTGCGCGAGTTGGGCAAGCAGCGCAAGCCGGTGCTGCTGAAAAGGGGCATCGCGGCCACAATTGAGGAACTGCTGCTGTCGGCGGAATACATCATGGCCGGCGGCAATTACGAGGTGATCCTGTGCGAGCGCGGCATCCGAACTTTCGAGACGTACACGCGCAATACAATGGATATCTCCGCCATCCCGGTAGTGAAGAAGCTCTCGCACCTGCCGATCATCGGCGACCCGTCGCATGGCACCGGGCGGCGCGACAAGGTGGTCCCGATGGCCCGCGCCGCGGTGGCCGCGGGCGCCGACGGGCTGCTCGTGGAAGTGCATCCGGATCCCGACCACGCGCTGAGCGACGGCGCCCAGTCCTTGCGCCCCGAGCAGTTCGTGGAATTGATGCGCCAGTTGCGAATCATCGCACCGGCCGTGGGCAGGAGTATATAGGGGAGCAGATGAATCACCGCCGAGGCGCAGAGACGCAGAGGAGAAGAGAAACTCAAAAGCAAAGATAGAGAGCGCAGAGGGAGCAGAGGTAACGTGGCCTTAAGCGGGCGGTTTGGTGGGTTCGATGTTCGGGGAGTAGAGTGTATGGCGGCGATTACGGCGTTGGGCGATCAACACGGTGACAATCAGTGAGATGTCGAGGAACGAGATTTGCAGCCGAGCCGCACCGAAGGGTGAGTTTACTCTACTCCCGTGCTCTCGGCCTCCTCTGCGCTCTGGGACGTTGCTTTTGGTGTTCTTTCTTCTCCGCGCCTCGGCGTCTCGGCGGTGAAACAGAGTGTGGGCATAGTTGACACCCATGAAGAGCGTCGCCATTATCGGTACCGGCTTGATCGGGGCCTCTTTCGGACTCGCCCTACGGGAGGCGGGGTTCGACGGATCCATCGCCGGCGTCAGTTCCCAGGGGGCCATCGCCGATGCGATCCGTGCGGGCGCTATCGACCGGGGCGCCCCTCTCGCCGAGGCCGTCGCCGGGGCCGATCTTGTATTTCTTTCGCAAACTATCGGCCGCATCATCGATACCATCCGGCATCTCGATCCCCTGGTCCGTCCGGGGGCGCTGGTCACCGATGCCGGGAGTACCAAGTGCGAAATCGTCGATCTGGCCCGGCAAACCGTCCGCCGCTGCCAGTTTCTGGGCGGCCACCCCATGGCAGGTAAAGAAAAGCGCGGCGCCGCCGGGGCCGATGGCGGCCTTTTCCGGGGCCGTACCTGGGTGCTGACCCCGGATGAACCGTCGGAGTTGGAGACTCCCGCGGCGGCAGCCTTCCGTTCCTGGCTGGATCGCATAGGAGCGCGGACGGTAGTCCTGGACGCGGACGAACACGACCGGGTGGTGGCGCTGACCTCACACCTGGCGCAACTGGCATCCACGGCTTTGGCTGCCACGGTGGCGGACCGGTTAGGAGCCCCGCCCCGCCTGCAGATCGCAGGCCCGGGCCTGGAGGATATGACGCGGCTGGCGCTTGGGTCCTACGACCTGTGGCGCGATATTGTGGCGACCAACACCCAGCATATCGATCGTGCGCTGGCTGTCTATATTCAGAAGCTGGAGCACATGCGTGAGAATCTTCGTACGCGGCAGCTTCAAGAGGAATTCGAGCGCGGCGCCCTTCTGGCAGGCCGCTTACGCCTGAAAAAAGGAACGGACGCAATTTCCTGAAGTCAATTCCCACCCCAAGCTCCGATATCCGGGCGGGAAATTGCTTTTGTCCCCTTTTTGATGGTCAATTTTAGGATAAACTACGCATGAGGCTAGTAGCCGTATCTGTACCGTCAACGGGCGTTTTGCCCGGCGACGGACCCGCGGCCTTTCTGGCGCGACGGTCCAGGAACCAGAGGGTTCCTTCCGTCGCACCGATTGGCGAGTATAAGGAATTCAACATGGAACAGAAGCTCAAGATCGCCGTGTTCATCGATTTTGACAATATCGAAATCGGCGTCAAGTCCACCCTGCACCGCGAATTCGACGTGGCCGCCGTGCTGGATGCATTGAAAGAGCGCGGCGAGATCGTCACTAAGTTCGCTTATGCGAACTGGGGGCGGCAGGAATCCGCCACGCGTGCGCTTTCCGAGCACGCCGTGCAAATGGTGCAGCGCGACCCTTCACCGCGCGGCGACAAGAATGGCGCCGACATCAACCTGGCGCTCGACGCGCTGGAAATGGCCTTCACGCATGACCACATCAACGCCTTCGCCATTGTCAGCGGCGATAGCGATTTCATTGCTCTGGTGAATAAGCTGAAGCAATACGACAAACGCATTTTCGTGGTGGGCGGCCGTGCCTTCACCAGTACGATTCTGCAAAAGAACTGTCACGAGTTCGTGGCCTATGAGTCGATCATCGACGACCCGCGGCCGCGCTCTTCCGGACACCAGCAGCAGCAACCACCGCAACCGCAAGCCCAACCGCAGCCGGCGCAGCAGCAGGACCGGCCGCCGCAGGACCGGCCCCAGCAGGATCGTCAGCCGGATCGGCAACAGCAGCGCCAGATGCACAAGCGCGTAGCGCTCGACCTGACCCAGGCCATGCCGCTCGTCGAGCGGGCGCTGGGAGTGCTGGAACGCCGTGAAGTCCGCCCGCAGCTTGGTCTCTTGAAATCGACCATGCTGCAGCTCGATTCCACCTTCAACGAGAAAGCCTACGGGGCCGGTTCGTTCACGGATTTCGTGGAGAAGCTCCAGAAGGCCGACTTCGTCGAGGTCACCGGCGGCGAAGGCCGCTACATGATCCGGATGAAGGGCGGAAACGTTCCGGAGAAGCCCACCGCCAAGCCGGAGCAGGCGATCCCCATCCTGCGCGAGGTGCTCGAAATGCACCGGCTGGAAGTGGACAATGGCGCCATGGCCGACGAACTGTCCGAATGGGTGCGCCTGGATCATCCCAATTTCGACTGGCGCGAGTACGGTTTCCAGGAGTTCAGCGAACTCTTGAACTACGCCCAGGACAAGGGACTGGTCCGCAACCAGGCCGATGAAGAAAAGGGTCTCATCGTGTACCTCGGCGCGGAGTTCCATCCCCCGGCGCCGCCGCCCGAACCGGAACCGGTCGTGATGATCGAGGAAGAGGAGGAGCAGGACGAACCCCAGCCCCTGGTGCCGGGCCAGCCCACCGCTACCGGCGAGATCCCGCTCCCCGAGCTGCCTCCCAAGCCGCAACGCCGTCCCAGAGCGCCGCGGAAGACTTCCGGCGATGGCTCTCCGAAGAAGCGCTCCACTTCGCCCCGTCCGCGCAAGAAGCAGCCGGCTTAAGGTTTCCGTAGGGTATGCTTTAGCTTGCCAAAGGCTGGCAAGCTGAAGCATGCCCCACTTTCGGTGTAACGGCCGCGTTTGTACATTTGGTCTAGGATGGTTTCATGACTCGAGTGGCGCTGGCAGCAATCGGAATATTAGGGATCGTGGGCTTGCGCCCTGCGTTTCCCCAGGGACTCAAACAGGCCCCAGCAGGATTCACCGCCCTGTTCAATGGTAAAGACCTTTCCGGCTGGCGCGGTCGCCAGCCCAACTACGACCCCAGTGCCGAAGCGGCGCTTCCCAAAGAGGAACTGTCCACCAAACAAGCCGAATGGAACACCGCACGCGACCAGCACTGGAGAGTCGATGCCGCCAAGGGCGAGATCGTCTCGGACGGCCAAAGCCCCCACCTCGCCACCGCCAAGGATTTCGGCGACTTCGAACTCTATGTAGATTGGCTGATGGTCAGCCACAACGGCGACTCGGGCATCTACCTCCGCAGCTATCCCCAGGTGCAGATCTGGGACGTGGACAATCCCCGCGAGGTCCGCAACGGCGCACCCAAAGGATCGGGCGCCCTGTGGAATAACAACGCCGACAACCCCGGCAAGTGGCCGCTGGTGAAGGCCGATAATGCCGTCGGCCAATGGAACACTTTCCACATCAAGATGGTCGGGTCGCGGGTCTGGGTCTGGTTCAACGACAAGCTGACGGTGGACGGACAGGTGCTCGACAACTACTTCGATCGTGCCGCCCCGCTGGTCCCCAAAGGCGCCATAGAGTTACAGACTCACGGTTCGGAGATCCGCTTCCGCAATATCTACATTCGGGAGATCCCCCCGGCGTAGGGTATGCTTTAGCTTGCCCAGTGACCTGGAATCGCCACTCATCAACACTCGGCAAGCTAAAGCATACCCTACTCGAACCTGTACCGGAGCGCCTCCGCCACCGCCCGATACCCAATCCGGCGGTAGATCGAGTTAGAAGTCGGATTCCCCAGGTCGGTGTAGAGTATCGGGCGATGCCCGTTGTTGCAAATTTGCTTCGAGAGATCGCTCACGGACGCTCCGGCGTAGCCCCGGTTCCGCTTCGCGGCAGGCGTGTAGACACCGGCTACTCGCACCACCCCCTCCACCGCCTCGCGCGTGACCGCCATCGACACGGGCTCACCGTCATCCCAGATCCACAAGTATCCCGCCGGCAGCCACTGGTCGACCATGGCCGCCGCTTCACTATGTTGCTCACCGATCTCGATCTGAAAGCGCCGCACCCACTCGACCAGGATCTCCCGATCGCCGGGGACCGCCTGCCGAAGCCGGCCGCTGGCTTCCGGCCGGTAGCGCACTTCCACCAGTTCGTAGAGGCGCAATCCCTGGAAAGGAACGGCCGCCGACTTGGAACGCTCCGTCCAGTGCCCCGCGAACCGCGCCGTCGTGGCAGCCTCGCCATTAACGCCTGGGAGATCGACACCCGAGTCCACGATGAGGTCCACCATCGCCACCACCACGTCCGCCGGCATGGGGGTGATGGTCGCCGCGAAGTTCAGAGGCGACTGGAAGACCACCCCCGCCACGTCTTCGCCGTTCCTGGCCGCCCAGTATCGCCCCGGCACGGGCTGCGCAACGCGCGCATGCAGGAGCGTGAGGATGATGTTGTGGAGCACCGGCTCCGACGCCAGGAATGCTCCCGCTTCAGCGAGTACCCGCGTCGGATTGTCAAAAAAAGTGACCTGGATGGGCATATCGTGGCACAGGCATTCTTGCCTGTGTTCTTCGACACTACCGGCCCGTGTAACACGGGCATTCTTGCCTGTGTTTTTCTCCTTTACCGCCGCCTTGAAACCCCACACAGTCATGAATGCCCGTGTTACAAGTAGTGGCGGAGCACCAGTCCCGCGGTGGCGAGGACCAGCGAAGAGACCAGCGGTACCCTCCACAGACGGTTGGGCTTCTGGGTTTGGGCAAAGCCGGGCAGGGGAGTGTCGTACACGATCTCCGGCCCCATACCGTTTTCCGCTACGTCGGAAGGCCGGGACGCCACGGTGAGCTCATGTGGCCCGCTGTCTGTGAGCTGTCTGCTTCCCTCGCCGCCAGCCGCGACCACGTCAGGGACCGTCACGGCCGGCCCCGGCGACTCGAAGTGCGCGCTCCCCTGTTCCGCCGCACCTCCGGCGGGCGCCAGCTTCGCGGCAGCCTGACGGCAAATCTGACCGATTCCCAGGATGAGTTCCAGCACGTTGGTATCGGTGTCCGCGAGCCGCTGCCGCAGTTCGGCGATTTCGCGGTCTTTTTGCTCCAACTCCGCGCGGAGTTGCTGTTCCAGGGGCTCCACGCTGGCGCTGATGGCCGCCGGGAGGCGCGATTCAATGGCGGATGGCAGTCGCGAATCGATGGCAGCCGGCAGGCACGATTCGATGGCCTCCGGCAGTCGCGATTCAATGGCCCCCGGCAATCGCGATTCGATGGCTTCCGTGACCGCCGTTCCGACTGCCGTGTCCACGGCGGCCGAGACCTGGCGCTGCAACGACTCCTCCAGCCCCGCCGCGCGGGCTTGCACCTGGGACGAAACCTGCTCCGCGACCATCGTAGCCAGAGACTCTTGGAATTCGCGTCGCACCGATGCAAGCCGAGGCTCCAATGCCGCCTCAACGGCCGTGGCGATCCGCCCGGGTACCGCCGCCTCCCAAGCGCTCACGCGGGCTTGCACCTGCGCGCCGACCTGCTCCGCGACCATGGCCGCCAGAGATTCCTGGAATTCGAGCCGGGAGGCGGCCAGCCGCGTTTCCAATGCCGCTTCCACGGCCGCGGCGATCCGCCCGGGCATCGCCTGCTCCAATGCGGCTGCGCGAGTCTGCACCTGCGAGCCGACCTGCTCCGCGACAATCCGGGCGACGGCTTCGCCGAACTCCCGATTCAGGCCCACCATCTGCTGCTGGAGCGCGGCGATGTCCTCGGAGACGTGCTTGGCGATAGTGTGATCCTGCTGATCGAGAGACCGCAGCTCGATTGCGAGCCGGGCGTCCAGATCGGCCAGGCGGCGCTCCACCTGTCCCGAATGCTCGGCCAGCCTGGCTTCCAGTGCATTGATGATGGCTTCCAGAACCTTTTGGTCGACAGCGCCCGAGCCTGCCATCGGGGCACGCTCGACACGCTCAATGCGCTTGAGGTTCTGCTCGATTTGCTCGACGCGATCGGTTAAAGGGTTGGGATTGGAGCGCGGGGGCATGCTGGATTGCGGCGCGGTGAGCTGTCGGCCGGCGGCTTGCGTGAGTTTCATACCCACGCCGAACGCCAGACCGTCCCCAAAAGCCACGGCCAGGCTGCGCCAGAGGGACGAATCGCGGCTACTCTGCATATAACATAATTTACAGCAAATGTTTCAGGCAGCAAAGGAAAATCGGCGTTCAACCGGCTTTCGGTGGTATAAAACACGTATGGAAATGGCGATCGACTGGCACGGCGCGTGGCATGACGTGAGCAGGTTGGCAGTGGCATACCTTCTGGTGCTGCCGGTCGGCTGGTACCGCGAGAGGGAGGCACACAGCGTCGGCGTGCGCACGTTTCCCCTGGTGGCGATGGCCAGTTGCGGCTATATCATGTTGGCCATGCCGGCTTATCACAACTCCATGGAGGCGCAATCGCGAGTGATCCAGGGGCTGGTCGCCGGCATCGGCTTCATCGGAGGTGGGGCCATCCTCAAGGCCGAGGGCAACGTTCACGGCACCGCGACGGCAGCCAGTATCTGGAACACCGGCGTGATCGGCGCGGCCGTAGCGGAAGACCGCTTCTTCATGGCCCTGATGCTGGCCGCCGTGAACCTGTTTGCCCTGCGGGTGCTTCTGCCGCTCAAGGAGAAACTCGACCGCAACCGGGGCCGTGAGTGCGATTCCGGCGAGAAGTAGAGGGACGTGGCGCGGGCACTCGTGCCTGCCGCGTCGAGACTAGACTCAATACTGTTCACTTAAGGAC
>PMTT01000842.1:0-27682 GCA_003167275.1 Bryobacterales bacterium
GGAGCCGGCTGTACTCGAGTAGCTCGATCTGGGCCTCCGGCAGTTGCTTCCGCATGGCCTCCACTACGCGCGCCGGATCGAGCGGGGCCACCGGACGCTCGAAGCAAAGCTCACCCTTCGGCTCGGCCGTGATGTTTAGGCGAGCGGCCAACCGCCGCAACTCGGGCAGACGGAACAGTCGCTGGACACCAGGGGCGGGCGCCAGTCCTACGGTCTGATCTGGCGTGGCGGCTTCCAGACCGGGAAACGCCGGAGCCAGGTCGCGGACGGTGATGTGATCGGATCCGGCGCTCACCGCGAGGCAACCGGCCAGCGCAACTGAAGCTAAGGAGATCATTTGGAGAGGTTGTTGATCTGCTGATACATCTGGTCGGCGGCCTGGACGACCTTCGAGTTCGCTTCATAGCCCCTCTGCGCCACGATCAGGTTGACGAATTCCTCCACAATCGACACGTTAGATTGTTCCACATAGCCCTGCATGACGGTGCCCAGTCCTTCCTGACCTCCCGGTGTCCCCACGGTGGGGTCGCCTGAAGCGTCCGTTTGCGTGTACAGGTTGCCGCCCAGGCTATTCAGCCCACCCGGGTTCGGAAAATTCGCGAGTTGGATCTGGCCAGCCTGCTGCGACGCCGTCTGGTTCGGCAGGGTGTAGCTGACCGTACCGTCACCCGCGATCGAGACTGCCTGCGCGGCGGCCGGAATGGTGATGGCGGGTTCGAGGGGATTGCCGTCCGAAGTCACCATGTTGCCGTCCTTATCGAGCTGGAACGTGCCCGAACGGGTGTATGCCAGCGAGCCCGAAGGAAGCCGGATTTGGAAGAAGCCCTTGCCCTGAATGACCAGGTCGAGCGGGTTGTCGGTCTCCGAGAAAGCCCCTTGCGTAAATACGATCGCGTTGGAGGTCGCGCGCGTGCCGAGACCGAGTTGCAACCCGGCAGGCACCAGGGTCTGCTGTCCGGAGGCCGATCCGGGTTGGACCACACTCTGGTACATCAGGTCCTGAAACTCCGCGCGGCGGCTCTTGAAACCCACGGTGCTGGCATTCGCCAGGTTGTGGGCGATGTTGTCGACGTTCATTTCCTGGGCCGACATTCCGCTGGCCGCGCTGTACAGTGCTCGAATCATTACATGTCCCCCTTATGCCCCAACCTTCGCTACTTCCTCGACGGCCCGGCGGTTCATCTCCGCGCCCAGCGATACGGCTTTCTGTAGCATTTCAAACTGCCGCATGACGCTGACCAGGCGTACGGCAGCTTCGGCGCTGCCGGTATTGGAGGCCTCGAGTTTGCCTTGCTCCACCGAGGTCGCCGACGGCGCGGAGGGTTGCAGGGACGGATCGGCGATGCGAAAGTAGTTGCTGCCTTGCTTGGCCAGCCCGCCGGTACCCGGGAAGTCCACGATGGCAAGCTGTCCGATCACGCTGCCATCCTGCTGAACGGTGCCGTCGTTGGCAATTTCGACAGAGCGCGACGCGTCCAAGGTCAAACCGGCAGAGGTTACGCCCTGGACGGGATAGCCCTCGCCGGTGACCAGTCTTCCATCGGCGGCCAGGCGGAAGCTGCCATTGCGCGTATAAAGAGGTCCGCCCGGCCCGGCGACCGAAAAGAAGCCGCTTCCCGAGAGCGCCATATCCAATGGATTACCAGTGGAGTGTATGATCCCCTGGGACAAGTCGATCCACGGCCGCTGGATTACCGGCATAGTCGACGGGGGGTCCGAGTCTTGAGCTTCCGGCGCCACATACAGGCTGTAGAACTCGCGATCGGCCTTGTACCCACCAGCCGACCCGTTGGCGACATTGTTGGCGAGCATCTCGAGCGATTCCATTCGGGAGCGAAGCCCGCTCGCCGCGACTGCGGTCATGGTGTCCATAGCAGCATGCAGATTGCACGCCGAGGGCCAAGAGCAGTAAAAGATGTAAATATCTTAAAATGTGCGGACCCGCCGATAAGAGGGTTGCGGACAGTATTGTCCGGTGACGTTTTCTTGCCACACGCGGAAGCGGTGGCAATATCTTGCCGCACGGCCGCGGCGTAACCCGTTGAAAATGAGCGCGCCTGGTTTGGACTGCGATCTGCAATTGATCGCTCCGTGATCGCACTTCCCCTACGAGCGTCTCTTCTCGACGGCTTTCCGCTGCAACTCCCCACGCCGCCATCCGGATCCGGCAAGGAGACGCCCCGGAGCGGAAGCGACCACACAGGGGCGGCCGCACCATCGCTATTTCCCCTGCTTCTGGAGGGCTTGTTTGGAAAGGCAGATCCAGACTCACGGCCCGCACCGAAGGATGCTGCAACTTCGGCTGGCTTGTCGAGTTCTCTGAATCCGGCTCCGCAGCAGGCCGACGAGTCTGCCTCGGCACGTCTCCCCTGGGAGGCGGGATCGTATGGAGAAGAGCCGTTCCCAGCATCGCCCGCCTCCGCCATTGGTCTCAACCGACAGTTTGGCCCGGAAGGCCGGACCCTCGGCGATGCTGCTATGTCGGCGAAGTCGATCCACGCATCCGTGGGGCAACCCGGACAGGGGAGCACGCCGTCGCGTGCCACAATTGGGGTCCCCAGACTGCATAGCCGGCCGCTCCACGGTCAGCCTTCGGGGGCAGTCATTCCAACACCTCGCCGTCGCGCAACCTCGGCCACCAGCCTCGCACCACAGGGGGCAACGAACAACCCGTCCACCGGGCAAATCCTCGGCTTGTCCACTCAGGAATCTCACACCGAGGTCCCCGAGACAGAAGTTCCGACAGGGCACGCTCGAGCGGCCCGGAACTTCGGCGGCAACGCGCCAGTGGATCCGAACGGCACATCCACGCAGCCGGTGCCTGGTAATGCCGACCTGCCCACCAGCGAGGTGGGGCCACCGTCGGTTGACACGGACTTTCCGCCACGCATTCACGGCGGAGTTCGCTCCGTGAGCGGCAAACCGCCGTCTGGCTCCGGTATTTCTGGCTCCTCCCAGAACCCCGAGCCGACCGCTCCGGCAAGCCGAAGCCAGAGCCTGGGAAGCCCCGACTGGTCAACCGCCACCTCCAAGCCGCAACTTCACACCCTGGCCGAGTTTGAGCCGGTGAAAGACGACGAGCAGTCCCAGAGTACAACTTCCATACAGGCACCTGGCCCGGTGCCACCGAGTCCGCATGCTGGCCTTTCGGCCGGCCACCCGAAACGGACTACGTCCACGATGCTGCCCGAACCTGTCGAGGACTCGAGTATCCCTCAGCCCTCGGCCTCCTCCCCGGGTGTGGAGGCTTATTTGACTGCCGCCGCTCCATCCGCAATCACAATTCCACAGCCACAAACTCGCCCCGCGGGCGCGGGAGAAGACGCGCGGCCGCAGTTATCGAGTTCACGCCCGTTGGGGATTCCCGCAAGCGAGTGGGGGATCGCCCGCCGGGGTGACGACCCGCGCACTCCCCCCGAGGCAGACGCCGAGGCGCAATTGGACCCGTCCAAACGGGCGGTGACCAACGCTGGAAAGCAGGGCCAGGCTGAGGCCAGCGAACTCGCATTCAGCGGGCGTCTGGTTCCAGTTGTGGCAACGGATGAGCCGACCCGGCGTGACCCAGACAATTCACGGTCGAGCCTCGCGGACAAACCCTCCCGCAATTCCGGCTTGTCCTCGCTTCCAGGTCCTCCAGATCCGGCTGGCGAAAAGGCAGTCACGGCAGTTGGGGCTACCAGTTCGAACATGAGCCATCGGGAAGGAAATCCGCGGACCGCCACTTCCTTTGACAAGGAGGATGCCACCCCGTCAGAACGTGAACGCAAGCCAGACGCCGCCCGTCCAGGCGATCCAGAGACTAACTCAGCGAACGCTCGAACCGTTGCAGAGCCCCCTCGATTGCCGCCGGCCAGCGCCCCGGCTGGTGCCGCCCGTCCTCACGCGGAGCCCGCGCCGGCGGAACGCACATCGGCCCTCGTCGAATCCGAAGCGCCGAAGACTCCGGCTTCCACCCGCGACATCAAGCTGGAAGTCGGCAGCGGAGACCAGCGAGTGGAGTTGCACCTCGTGGAGCACGGGGGCGATGTCCACGTCGCCGTGCGGACCCCGGATACCCACCTCGCCGGAGAACTTCGCGAAAATCTGCCGGCCCTATCCTCGCGCCTGGAGCAAACCGGACTCCGGCCGGAAGAATGGCACACCACTACGCCTGTCAATGGCGAGTGGCACCGGCGGGTGGAGCACTCCGCCGCGGCCAGCGCGAACGACTCGAACAATCAATCGCGGCAGGATAGCCGCGAACGGCAGGGCGATCCGGAGCAGCGCCCGCCCAAAACCCTCGAAGAACAACCCAATCGAAAAGAGAAAGGAAAGGATTTCGCATGGTTCATGTCCTCTCTGCACTAAGACCCCCAACCCAACCAGTTCTGCGCACACCGGTGCCATCCGTCAGCGGCACGTTGTCCGACACATCTTCGGACACCGGAGCAGCAGATTTTAAGGCTCTGTTTACGCCTAAAATCACGTCCACGACAGTGAATACGAACCCACCGGCGGCTCCGGCGACCCCACCGGCTCCGCCGACAGCGGAGTCGGTCTTCGGCCCCAATCCATGGGTGACCAACCCGACCGGAATTGGTCCGAATGGCGCGACATACGGGTACAATCCCATCTATTTCGCATCTCCCGATACTGCCGCAAAGGTGGCTCAAATGGCGGGCGGCACTGTGGTACAGAGCAACCAGTTCACCGGAAACGGCGGGGCGTTCAGCCAGCAGCAGCCTAACCTGATGGTCCAATTGCCGAACGGCCATCTCATCAATCCGGGGCTGGTGGCTTCGTTCTACACGCACAACTACCCGCAGTCGTATGTCGACCAGTTGGTAACCAACGAGATCAACAACTCATAGGAGGAGCCGCCGCCATGATGCCCACTATTTCATCCAGCCAATCCACTTCCGGGACCGCCGGCCAGGGTTCCTCCGGAACCTCCACCTCGACCTCGGTCGACAAGAACATGTTCTTACAGCTTCTGGTTGCCCAACTACAGAACCAGGACCCCTTGAATCCCAGCGACGGGACTCAGTTTGTGACCCAACTGGCGCAGTTCCAGCAACTGGAGCAATCCGTCAACTCGGGGCAGGACATTACGGCCATCCGCCAGGATTTGGATCAACTCGTGGCCCAAGGCACCAGCACTACAGCCACGCAGTCTTGAAACGGAGAAATCAATGTTCACTACGTCGTTTTCAACCGCTCTTTCCGCGCTCAACGCAACCTCCACCGCAATCGATGTGGTGGGTAACAATCTGGCGAACCTGAACACGCCGGGCTTCAAGACCAGCGCCGTGGAGTTCCGGGACCTGGTCACCCAATCCCTGGGTGCGGGGCTCGGCGAAACCCAGGTCGGATTCGGCACGGGCACGCCATTGACCGTCCGCGAATTCACCCAGGGCTCGATCCAGCCCAGCGCCGGCCTGCTGGATGCGGCCATCCAGGGAGACGGTTTCTTCGTCGTCCAGGACGGTGCGGGCAACACGAGTTATACCCGCGCCGGAAACTTCCAGGTCGATAAATCCGGCAACCTGCTGACCAACAGCGGCGAGATGGTACAAGGCTGGACGGCCATCGACCCGACCACCGGCCTCGTGAATACCAATGGCCCCGTCGGTAACATCACCGTGCCGGTGGGTTCCGTGAAGGCGCCGGTTCAGAGTTCGGCGATGACCGTCGATCTCAACCTGAACTCTGCGGCCGCAGCCGATGCCACCAGCGATTTCACGACGCCGGTAACGGTCTACGACAGCCTGGGGGCATCCCATGTGGTCACACTCGATTTTCAAAAGACCGGCACGAATGCGTGGTCATACCAGGTTTACGTCCCGGGTGAGGACATCACCGGGGGTACCGCCGGCACGCCCTTTCCTGTTTCAGGGGCCTCTGGAACCCTGACATTCGGCCAGAACGGCCTGTTGACCGATCCCGCCAACGGAAGCCCGATCGCCTTTTCGATTCCGGGCCTGACGGATGGCGCCCAAGACATGAACCTGAGCTGGAACCCCTACACCAGCGCCGGGGTTGGGCGGATCACCCAGTTCGGCCAGAATTCCGCCCCCTCCGCGAGTTCCCAGAACGGTTCACCGGCCGCGCAACTCAGCCACGTCGGCTTGGCGGATGGGGGGCAGATTATGGCACAGTACACCGATGGCACGGAGGTGGTAGTGGGGCAGGTCGCCCTGGCTTCGATCCCCAATCCTGACACCTTGGTGGCGGCGGGCAACAACAACTTCCAGATCAGCGACCGCACAGCCATTCCGTCGGTGGGCTTGCCGGGAACCGGCGGACGCGGCACCATCGCGGGCAGTTCCATCGAGGCCTCGACCGTGGACATCGCGACGGAATTCACCAATCTGATCGTCTACCAGCGCGGCTACGAGGCCAACTCCAAGGTAATCACGACGGCCGACACTTTAAGCCAGGACACTATCAACTTAATCCGGTAAACTGCCGATGACTCCTCAGGAAGAGATTGCACCGCTCGGCGACATTCCGATCGAGATCGAGGTCGAGCTCGACCGGCGCGTGATGACTACACGCGAAGTACTGCAGTTGGAAGAAGGTAGCGTGCTCAGCACGATGCGGTCCGCCGGCGAAAATATCGACATCTACATCGGCGGCGTGCTCTGCGGCTCCGGTGAGATCGTGGTGATCGAAAGCACGCTAGGTGTGCGGATCACCGACTTCCGCGACGATTGAGGAGCGTTCAGAATGGAGTTTGTCCAAGAACTTGCGGCGGTGGGCACCGTGCTGGCACTGCTGGCCGCAACCCTATGGTGGCTTCGGCGGCGGGGTTTCGCCGCGATCCTGCCCATGAGAAGGACTCCCGGGCGGAGGCTGGAGTGCCTCGAGCGCCTTTCTCTCGGGCCGCAGCACACTCTGCACCTGGTTCGGGTGGGGGACACGGCCCTGCTGTTGGCATCCACTCCGGCAGGCTGCGCGTTGGTGCAGAGCCTCCCATGCGGTGACGTCGAAACGTCTCGGGAGGCGGTGCGGTGAGGATAATCCGTGGTTCACTGGGTCTGCTCGCGGCTGTTCCGGCGCTGGCGGCTACGGGCGACCCCCTATCCGTTCTCGGCATATCGACTGGAAAGGGCGGCGCCAGCGTGAGCGTTCCGATGCAGATCGCAATCCTGATGACGCTCATGGCCCTGCTGCCGGCTGCCGTCATGTCGATCACTCCCTTTCTCCGCATCACGGTGGTGCTGCACTTCCTGCGGCAGGCGCTGGGCACGCAGACCACGCCTTCTAACCAGGTGCTGCTGGGGCTGGCGCTGTTTCTGACGATCGTCATCATGCAACCGGTGGCGGCGGATATGTACCACCAGGGGTGGGAGCCTCTGGAGGCCGGGCAGGTGACAACCCAGCAGGCCATGGATCAGGCCGCCCGGCCGCTGCGCACCTTCCTGGTGCGTTTCGCGCGAGACAAGGACATCCGGCTGTTTGTCGAAATCGCGCACGCCCCCGCGCCCCATACGCCGGACGACCTGGACCTCAAAGTCCTCATTCCGGCTTACATCCTCTCGGAACTGAAAACCGGCTTTCAGATCGGCGCCGTCCTGTTCCTGCCTTTTCTGGTGATTGACCTGGTAGTTGCGTCGGTCACGTTGTCGGTAGGGATGGTGCAACTGCCTCCTGTGATGATTTCAGCCCCCTTCAAGATCCTATTGTTTGTCCTGGTGGACGGCTGGAATCTGGTGGTCGGCTCGCTCATGAGGAGTTTTTACCAATGACGCCCGAAACGGTCGTTCAGATTGTCCGCCAGACGCTGATGACGGCGTTCTGGCTGGCAGCCCCGCTCCTCGCCATTGGATTCATCTCCGGCATCGTGATCAGCCTGGTGCAGATTGCCACGTCGATGCAGGACAACGCCTTCAGCACGATCCCACGACTGGTGGCATTTCTGATCGGATTGTTGCTGCTTCTGCCCTGGATGTTGCAAAAATCCATGGCGTACACCGCCGGGTTACTCGGGGATTTGGGCCGCTATGCCCGCTAACCTGACCCTCTCGGTTGGCACTTTGTATGCATTCTTGTTGGTCCTGGCGCGCGTTGGGGGAGCCCTGGTGTTCGTGCCGCTGCCAGGACTGAAGGGCGCGCCGGAACCAGTGCGGGTGGCGTTTGCCTTAGCATTCACGTTGGCGCTGTTTGGACGCTGGCCCGCCATTGATGCCTCTGACGTCACGGCTGTCAGGCTCCTGGTATGGGCTGTGTCGGAGGCCACCCTGGGAATTGCCATCGGCGTTTCGGTGGCGATCGTGCTCGAAGCGTTCTCGCTGGCTGCCCAAGTATTAGGTCTGCAGGCCGGGTACGCTTACGCTTCCACTATCGACCCGAACACGGAGGCGGATTCGGGCATCCTGCTGGTCCTGTCGCAACTGGTGGCGGGCATGTTGTTCTTCTCGCTGGGACTCGACCGCGAGATCCTGAGGCTGTTTGCCCAAAGCCTGGAGAAAGTTCCCTTGGGGGCGTATGTGCCTGGGCCGCTTTCGGCCGGGACGCTCATCAAACTCGGCTCCGGCCTGTTTTCCATAGGGGTTCGACTGGCTCTCCCGGTGGTCGCGTTACTGGTGATGGTAGACGTGGCGCTGGCGCTACTGGGACGTCTGAACGCCCAACTGCAACTGATCTCGGTGGCCTTCCCAGCCAAGATGTTGACAGCTCTCCTGGTGCTGAGCTGGGTGGCTGCTCTGTTTCCCCGGATCCTGCTGGAGTTCAGCGGGCACGCCTGGGCGGCCGCGCGGCAGCTCATGGGGAAATAACGGGGCGATGAGGCGCGATGGCGGACAAATCCGGCAAAACCGAGGAACCCACCCAGCACCGCCTGGAAAAGTCGCGGAAGGAAGGGCAGTTTCCGTCTGCCAAGGAGTTCGTCTCGGCGCTCCAATTCATGGTGTTCCTGGGCCTTCTGGGAGCTGGTTTCGCCCACTGGTTCCAGCAGCTACGCGAAACCATGCGCTCACTTCTCGAACGGGCGTTTACCGGAGAACTGCACGTCGAGGATCTGACACATATCGCCTGGCAGACCTGCTGGAAACTGTTTCTCCCGCTCGCTATGGCCGGCCTGGCGGTGGCCGTCGTGACTTTGGGCCTCCGTTTGGTCACCACAGGTTTCGGGTTGAGTCTCAAGAAGCTTGCGCCGGATCTGGCGCGCCTGAATCCCGCGGCCAAACTGCGCGAGTTGCCCCGGCAGAATCTGCCTTCGTTGCTGCAGGCAGTGGTTTTGCTTCCGGTATTCCTGTGGGCGGCCTATGTGATCGCCCGCGAGAAACTGGACTCGTTCCTCGCATTGCCGCTCCAGAGCGTGGAGAGCGGCTGCAGCCTCATCGCCGGCGCGCTGATGGAACTGTTCTGGAAGGCTGCGGGCGTGTTCCTCGTCTTCGGAGTGGTGGATCTCTTCCGCCAGATGCGGCGTCACAAACAGGACCTGCGCATGAGCAAGCAGGAGATCAAGGAAGAGATGAAGGAGATGGAGGGCAATCCGCAGATGAAGGCGAAGATTCGCCGTCTCCAGCGCGACCGGGCACGGCGGCAGATGATGAAAGAGGTGCCGACCGCCACGGCCGTCATCGTGAATCCCACTCATTTCGCCGTGGCCATCCGCTACCAGTTGGAAAGCATGGCAGCTCCGATGGTGGTGGCCAAAGGCAAGAACTACCTGGCGCAGCGGATTCGCCAGAAAGCCATCGAACACCAGGTTCCCATCATCGAAAACCCGCCCCTGGCACAGGCTCTTTACAAAGCTGTGGACGTCGGGCAGGAGATCCCGCCGCACCTCTACCGGGCGGTCGCCGAGATTCTGGCATACATCTTCAAACTCATGAACGGGAGGCTACCAGGCTAGAACCATGACACCTTCAAAGGCTATCGCAGCACCGGGAATAGTGGGCCCGCGGGGGGCTCCACCCGGCGCGCTGACGGTCGTCCCATCGGGCGTCCTGCCCAAATGGATGCAGTCCCTGCCGCTCAAGCTGTTGGGTGACCTGGCCGTACCGATCGGGGTCCTGGGGATTGTGCTTGCGCTGATCACGCCGCTTCCCAGTTTCGTTTTGGATCTCCTGATTGTCACCGATATCCTGATCTCCGTCACCGTACTGATGGTATCGCTGTATCTCATCCGCCCGGTGGAGTTCACCTCGTTTCCCACTACTCTGCTGCTGTTGACGCTGTTCCGTCTGGCTCTGAACATCTCCTCCTCCCGATTGATTCTGCTCGACGGAAACACCGGCACGTCGGCTGCGGGGGAGGTGATCGGCGCCTTCGGCAGCTTTGTGGTGGGCGGCAATTATGTGATCGGCGCGGTCATCTTCCTGGTCTTGATCGCGATCCAGTACGTGGTCATCAACCACGGCGCGGTGCGCATTTCGGAAGTCACCGCGCGTTTCACCCTGGATGCCCTGCCGGGCAAGCAGATGTCCATCGATTCGGACCTGAATGCCGGGCTGATCGATGAGACCGAGGCCAAGCGGCGGCGCAAACAGCTATCGACCGAAGCCGAATTCTATGGCGCCATGGACGGCGCATCGCGCTTCACTCAACGTGACGCCGTGGCCAGCATCCTGATCACCGCAATCAACATCGTGGCCGGCTTTCTGATCGGAGTTCTGCAGCACGGGATGGACTTTCAGAAGGCGCTCCAGACCTATACGGTTCTGACGATTGGCGATGGGCTGGTCACGGTGATTCCGGCGCTGATGATCTCCATCTCGGGCGGTTTGATCGTCACGCGCGCCAGTTCGGAAGCCCGGCTGGGCGCCGAATTCCACCGCCAGATACTCGGTAACTCGCAGCCGCTCCTGCTGGCGGCCGGTGTCCTGATGGTGATGGCGGCGATCCCATCCATGCCCAAGCTGCCCTTCCTTTTGTTGGGGGGCGGCGCAGGTTATGTCGGGTGGAGAATGCGCCGTGGCGAAAAAACGACTGGGGAAGCCGTTCCCGAGCAAAGCAAACCCGCCGCTGCCAAGGAAAATGTGGAGTCGCTGATGCGGGTCGAGCCTTTGGCCATCGAGGTTGGACTGGGACTGGTCGGTCTGGTGGAAGGAGCCCAGGAATCGCCCCTGCTCCGGCGCATTTCCACGATCCGGAAGCAACTCGCCACCGATCTCGGTTACTTGCTGCCTCCCGTGCGGGTGACGGACAACCTGTCGCTTCGCGCCCGCGAATACGTGATTTCGCTAAAAGGCGTGGAAATTGCACGTTACGAACTGCCACAAGGCTGCGAACTCGCTATTCCCATGGGGCGCGGCGAGGTGGCCATCGAGGGTCAGGCGACCCGCGAGCCTGCGTTCGGCATGAGCGCACTCTGGATTCCCGCCGAGCGGTCCGAGCGGGCTCGCAACTCCGGATACACAGTGGTGGATGGCGTGAGCGTCCTCGGAACGCATCTTTCCGAGCTCATCCGGCGCCACGCGCACGAACTGTTCTCCCGCCAGGATGCCAAGCGACTGCTGGACCGCGTCAGCGTAGAGCACCCGAAGGTAGTGGAGGACCTCGTTCCCAAGCTCCTGCCCCTGGCCTCGGTGCAGAGGGTGCTGCAGAACCTCCTGCGCGAGCGGGTCTCCATTCGAGACGCGGTATCGATTCTGGAGTCGTTGGGAGAGGCGGCCACAGCTACCCGCAATCCGGTGTTGTTGACCGAGTACGTGCGTCAAACCATCCGCCGCACGGTGGTCAGGCCCTACCTCAGCCGATCCGGGGACCTGGCGGCCTGGTTCCTGGCGCCGGGGATCGAGCAGGCGGTGGAGGCGGCCGTGGAGCACGGCGAGCAGAACAGTCACCTGACACTGGCGCCCCAGACCATACGCGACATCCTCAACCACATCGCCGCGCGCGTGGCGTCGCCTGAGACGCCAGTGGTGGCGATCACTTCCGCCGGGGCACGCTACTTCCTGCGGCAGATCGCCGAATCCACCCTGCCCAACCTGTTCTTCCTGGCGCACAACGAAGTACCGCCTGGATTGCGCGTGCAGTCGCTTGGAAATATTCAATGAGTCCTGGTCTACAGCAAATCCGCGTATCTGACGATAGATCACACGTGGGCAAGGTCGTCAGGCCGCAAATGAATACCAGGAGACGAGTCGGATGAAGATCAAGTCGTATTTTTCCCGGACGGTGGAAGACGCCATGGCGATGGCCAGCCAGGAGCTAGGGCCGGAAGCCATGCTGTTGAACAGCCGCAAGGCCCCTCCTGAAGCCCGTCATCTGGGCGAGTACGAGGTGGTCTTCGCCAATGGCATCCCCGCCAACGAAGCGGCTGAGGCCGTGCCGGAAACCCAGACCTCGGTCTCTACCAGCACGCGGTCGCCGGTTGGCGACCAGTTGTCCAGGGATGTGGCAGACCTGAAGAAGGAACTCGAAGGCATGCGGCGGACGCTCACCCGATCGGTGATGGCGCCTCCCCAGTGGGTTGGGGCGTCGCCCGATCTTTCCGACGCCTATGGTGTGCTCACGGGCAATGAAGTTGGGCCGGACCTGGCTCGCGAAATCGTGCAAAGCGCGGAATCACGCGTCATTGGTGCACGCCCCCCACAAAAACGCGCTCCGCAACGGCTCGACAAGGCGGCGTTTCATCGCGCACTGGTCGAAGAGGTGGAATCGCGCTTCAAGGTGCAGGCTACGCTGGGCAGAGGCGAGTTGCGGCCCAAGATCGTGGCGCTGGTTGGTCCTCCAGGGGCCGGGAAAACCACGACTCTGGTAAAGCTGGCGGTGAATTACGGGCTTGCCAGCCGCTGTCCCGTGCTCGTGCTTTCGATGGATACCTATCGGGTGGCGGCTGCCGAACAACTACGTTGCTACTCGGCGATTCTGGGCGTCGGATTCCAAGTGCTGGAGACCATTACCGCATTGGCCCAGACGATCGAGGAGAATCGCGGCAAGGAGCTGATCTTCATCGACACTCCGGGGTTCGGATTTGGAGACATGGACAGCGCCTCCGATCTGGCACAGTTCCTCTCCACGAGGCCCGACGTCGATCCGCAACTGCTTCTTCCGGCCTCGATGAAATCGGCCGATCTGTCCCGTATCGTCGATTCCTTCGAGATCTTCCGGCCGCAGCGTCTGCTTTTTACGAAGCTCGATGAGACCGGTTCGTTCGGCCCGATACTCAATGAATCCGCACGAACCGGTAAGCCGCTGTCCTTTTTCACCAATGGACAGCGGATACCGGAGGATCTGGAGACCGCCAGCCGCGAACGCCTGGCTGAGTTGATCCTGACGGGCTACAGCAGTCAGGCCCGAACGGCGGCCTAGACGGTAACTGGATGACGGAACCATATGTATTCGTATGCGGTGTCCGAAGTGATCACTGACGACGAGCGCGAAAGGCTCATCCTGGAACATCTGCCGCAGGTGCGGCTGATTGCCCGGCGTATCCAGGAGCGTTTGCCGGAGAACATCAGCCTGGAAGACCTGGTGTCTACCGGCGTCCTCGGTTTGATCTCGGCGATCGACAACTTCGACCCGAGCCACAACGTCAAGCTCAAGACTTATGCGGAATACAAGATCCGCGGTGCCATCCTCGACAGTCTGCGAGGTCTGGATTGGGCGCCGCGACAGAAGCGCCGCAAGGCGAAGCAGATTGAGGCGGCCATCACCGCCGCCGAACAGCGGCTGCAGCGTTCGCCAACCGAAGAGGAGACGGCTGCTCAACTCCACATTTCCATCGAGGAGTATCATCAATGGCTAGTGGAAATCCGGGGGCTGAACATCGCCAGCCTGGAGTACGCGGGGAACGATCAGGGCAAGGACCTGCTTCACTATATCCCGGATGAGCATGGGGATCTACCCTCCACCCTCCTCGAAAAGTCCGAACTAGTGCGGTTACTGGCGGAGGGCATTGATGGAATCCCTGCGATCGAGCGCACCGTTCTGAGTCTCTACTATCACGAAGAGTTGACCTTACGGGAGATTGCGAAGGTAGTCAATCTTCATGAGTCGCGCATATCCCAATTGAAATCTCAAGCGATTCTGAGGCTGCGAAGTCATTTATCCGAACAGTGGCCCGCTTCGCGAGGCATTTTGACGGCATGAGCATGAGCGAACACGTGGATTCACGGTTAGACGCAGTGGAGAACGCGAAGCTGCTCCTGGATCAATGGGGAGACAGTCTGGCGCAGGTCCTGGAATCGATGACGGACCAGCGGCCCGAGGTGCACTGGCAAGCGGCAACCGGGCGGTTTTCCGAAATTGGGGGGGCCGCGGGCGACGGTCCGGAAGCGGAAATATTGTGGTGGGAGCAGCCCTTCCAGGTATCCCCGGAGATGATTGTCTGGGTGGCGGCGCCTCGCGCGACCTGGGAATACACCGGCACCCTGACCCTCAAGGCGGCTGGGCTTGAAACCGTAGAGTCCGGTGAGGCGAGGAACACCTGGTTTGAAATCCTCGGCCAATCGCTCTCGGCAATGGCCCGCTCGATCGGTTCTCTCATGGGCCGCGAGGTTACCTGTGAGAGCGGCGTGGAACGTTCGGCCGATCCGGATCTGCAGGAGTGGGCGTCAGTCTCGCTACGTTTCGCGGATAAGGAACTGGCACCCTTGCTGGTGGCTCTCAGTCCGAAACTGATCGCCACGATTTCCGCTCCCGCGCCAGCGGGTCAGGCTGAATCGCATGAGATTGTGCCGAAGCGGATGGAATCGGAGGCACCGGAACCTGCGCCGCCTCGCTCCCGCACCATGGATCTGTTGCTGGACGTAGATTTGCCAGTCAGTATTTCGTTCGGCAAAGCGCAACTGCCCATGAAGGACGTCTTGAAGCTGACGACGGGTTCGATTGTCGAACTCAACCGCGGCGTCAGCGAGCAGGTCGAGGTGCTGGTCAACCAGTGCCTCATTGCGCGGGGAGAAGTAGTGGTAATCGATGGCAACTACGGTGTGCGGATCCAGGAGATCGTCAGTCGCCAGGACCGGCTCAGGACCTTGCGATGAGGGCGGCCAACGCACTTTTGGAGCTTGCGCAACACGCGATCGACCCGCGCGTGGCGCCATTCGCCATCTTGTCCGGCCTGGTATTGGCGGCGGTGGCTTTGAGCGCTTTGAGTTTCTTTGCCCTGCTCCGGGCCAGGGCGCTGGTGGGCGACGCCGAACAACGCGCGAAAGCCGGACAGGAGCGGTGCGAGTCCGTCCTGGAATCGCTGCGGGAGAGTCAGAACCTACTGGCGGCGGAGCTTCGGGAGATCCGGGACCAGCCATCCGTCACAATGGCGTCCACTTCTCCAAAGCCCGGATTGAACCTCACCAAACGGTCTCAGGCGCTTCGGATGCACCGCCGGGGCGATCCACCGGACCGGATCGCCACGGCCCTCGACATTCCCCTTCAGGAAGTCGACCTGCTGCTGAAGGTTCATCGAATTGTGATTAGCAATATCTGATGCAGGCCACGCATACCGAGCGGCCGTTCATATCGCCAACACCTGGCGGGGTCCAAGCGCCTGGAAGGAATTCGGGAAAGTACCACGGGATGGAAGGAGCCCCTCTCACGTGGTGGAGGCTGGCCCGCACTTGGGCCACCCAGGAAACCGACGACGCTTTTGAGCGAAGCAGCAACGTTTTCGATCTGGATCGGGCACGGCACCAGCCAATGCCGGATAATGAAGTGGAAGATTATGACCATTGAGATAGAAGGCGTCACGCTGCACCTCGCCCATCCGGACGAACTCACAATCCGGTGGGTAGGACAAGACGAACTCATGCGTCAGTTGCTGGCCGCATGGATGGTGGTAAACGATCAAGACCTGCCCATGAATCCGCGTCTGCTGGGAAAACCCGGTGTCGGCAAGACTACACTCGCTTACGCCGCCGGCCGGCGCATGGGACGCGATGTGTATATCCTGCAAGCCACCATGGACACGCGCCCCGAGGACCTGCTCGTTACTCCGGTGATCGAGGGGGCGGGAAGCCTGCGGTATGTGGCTTCGCCACTGGTGACCGCCATGGTGCGCGGAGGTATCGCGATTCTGGACGAGGGCAACCGGATGAGCGAGAAAAGCTGGGCGAGCCTGGCGCCGCTGCTCGACAACCGGCGGTATGTGGAATCGATCGTCGCCGGGATCAAAATCAAGGCGCATGCCCATTTTCGTCTGGTGGCTACGATGAACGATGATGCTTCCACATTTGAGCTGCCGGAGTATATCCATTCCCGGCTACAACCCCAGATCTTCATCGATTTCCCAGAGCGCGACGAAGAGTATCATATTCTGAGAGAGAATCTGCCCTTCGCCGAGGAGCGGATCTTGACCTACGTAACGGATTTCCTGCAAATGGCACACGCTGCCGACGAGCGATACACCGTCCGCGACGGCATCAACGTCGCCCGCTTTGCCATTAAACTAAAGAGCTTGGCCACGCAACGGACCCACGAGGCCGAGGCGTTGGAAATCGCCGTCGTTCGGGTGTTGGGAGAGGAAGCACTGCGCTATGTCCGGAGAAATCGACCTTCCGCTTCCTGATCCCGGCAGCCTGAAACGAGGCCGCTTTACGTACTTTCCTGTAGTGCCTGGTCGCCTGGAGTTCGCTATCGAAGTCCGGCAGGCGATTCTGCGGGACCGGCCAGAGGTGATCGCCCTTGAGCTGCCGGCCACGCTGCAGCGTGTGTGGATGCGCGCGGTAGCACGATTGCCGGAGATGTCCCTGATTTTCTACCCGGACGAGACCTCAGGCGCAGATCAAGCAGTCTATGTGCCCGTGGAACCGGCGGATCCGTTTACCGAGGCTATCCGCACCGGACTGGAGACCGGCGCCGAAATCGTATTTGCGGACCCCGACGCCAGCGAGCGCCCGCACCTCAAGGATCTTTACCCGGATACTTACGCCATTCGACACATCGGGTTGATGCGGTACGTCGAGGCCTATCGGGTGTATCCGCAACCGCGATCGGAGGAAATCTCGCGGCACGCGGCCGGGATCGCCTGGAAGCTCCAAGGGACCGATCCGCTGGGGCAGGTGCTGGTGGTGGTCTCGCTCAACCTGCTGGACCCGGTGTTGGACGCGATGGAAGAGCCCCAGGCGCAGCCGCTGGCGCGAACACGCCGGGAAGGCGTCGAACTTTTCAACCCGCACCCCGAATCGTTGGGCGAAATCGCGGCTGAGTACCCGGCCCTGCAGTGGCGCTACGAGAATTTCCGGCCTCTGCTGACCGACGCGAATCTCATCGACCGGCGCCACGCTCAACTGGCCGTGTTCCGGGACGCCGAAAAGGATTACGAAGCCGCTACCGGGGAGCGCATGGCCCACTGGCAGCGCCGCCTGCTGGCACGATACACCCGCAACCTGGCGCTGGCCGGAAACGAACTTTCGGCCGGCATCTTCGACCTGACCGTGGCGGCCCGTGGTGTGGCCGACGACAACTACGCGTGGGATGTCTGGCAGGTCGCGGGTCGTTATCCGCCACAGAAGTTGGTGTCAGACGTCATGACCGTACGCATCTCGGGCGACGAGGTTTGGTTGGACACGCGGCGCATCCGCCTGCGCCGCCGGCTACCCAGCACCAAGCAGCGGCTTCGCCCGTTCGGATTGAAGCCGCGAAAAAAGGAGAAGTTTCCCGGGGAGTGGGCCAGCCAATTGAATGGTGCGGGCATTTGCTCCTATCCGCCCGAGGACCTTGTCGTTGAGGATTATGGCCGGTACCTGAAACGAAAAGGTAAGAGCATCCTTTCGGAAGAGCGCGTTCGCGTCGAACCCTTTTCCACCTCGATCCTGGACGGCATCGATATGCGGGAAACCATCCGCAAGTGGTACGAGGGCCGGATTTATGTGCGCCAGTTCTCGAAAATCCATGGCGAGGTCGGCTCGGTGGTGGTGATTTTCGACGAGGACCGCGACAATCGCTACTCTTACATGACCACATGGCTCGGCGAAAACCAAAACGAGTCGGACATGGCCTTCTATTCCACGTTCCCATTCGACAATCTGGTGGGACCAGGGATCGGACGGGCCGAATATGGAGGCTTTCTGATGAGCCTTCCGCCGCGGCGTATGTACGATGTCTGGCAGGACCCGGACTACGCCTTCGCCGAGTCGAAATCTGAGCGGCTCTTGCTGGCGGCGCTGGACTACTCGATCCACCGGTATGTGGTGTACGTTGCCGCCAAGCCGCCGCGTTCCATTTTCAAGACTATCGCCTCCCGTGCCGGCCGGACGATCATGTACATCCCCATCGGCCAGCTTTCGCCGGTGTCTCTGAAGAGGATCCGGGTGGTTCATGTGCTGGACGGCTACGACAAGCGCGAAATCGCCAAAGACTATCTTTGGTAACCCCCAAGGGGAACAGCGCGGGTCGCGGTATGGCCGGAGCGGCCACGAAGTCGGGCGTAGGAGACCTGGCGATTGGGGCCTCCGCAGGGTGCCGGCGATTTACCAGAACTTTGGGGACCGGTGTGAGGGCCGTCCGGTGACGGGCGGCTGTGCGAACGGTGCCGCCCAACCGGAGGACAGGCCATACAGGCGCATAAGGTTGGCTAATTGCACGCCGAACTGTCGAGGCTCCGCATTTTAGCCGAGAGCGTGGTGCGTTTGAGACGAAGCATTCCCGCCGCCGCTTTTTTGTTTCCGCCGGTTTTGCGAAGGGCCTGCTCCAGGATACTGCGTTCGATGATTGCCAAAGTCTGTTCGTAGTCCAGACCATCATCTGGTACCGACACTACGGGGGTGTTGACCGGCACAGTAGCGCGTGCGCGCGCCGGAGCGGCCAGCGGGAAATCGGCTGGCACCAACACGGTACGCTCGCCGCTTAACGCGATCGCCATTTCCACAGCGTTCTCCAGTTGGCGTACGTTTCCCGGCCAGGCGTAACCGCGCAAGCGCTCGATGGCTTCGGGCCTGATCGCTTTCAGTGGGATCTCCTCCAGACGGCACACTTTTTCCGCGAAATGGGAGGCGAGCATGGGGATATCTCCGTCCCTGTGGCGCAGGGGCGGCATCTGAATCGGTACCACGTTCAAGCGATAAAAAAGGTCCTCGCGAAAGCGGCCATCCTGGACTCGTTCGATGAGGTCGCAATTGGTTGCCGCGACAAAGCGGATGTCCACATGGATCGTTTCAGAACTGCCCAACCGCTGGAATTCGCGTTCTTGGAGGACTCTCAGGAGCTTGGCTTGCAGGTCCATCGGCAAATCGCCGATTTCATCCAGGAACAGTGTACCCCGGTGGGCCTGCTCGAAGCGGCCAACGCGGTTCTGAACGGCCCCGGTGAACGCGCCGCGGACGTGGCCGAACAGTTCGGCTTCCAGCAGGTTTTCGGGCAGTGCGCTGCAATTCACGGCAACCCACGGGGCCCTGCGGCGGGGGCTCGCCAAGTGCAGTGCCCTTGCCGCCACTTCCTTTCCCGTGCCGGTTTCACCCGTAATCAGAACGGTAGCGCGGCGGGCGCCCACGAGCCGTATGATGTGGCTGATCTGCCGCATCTCGGGACTTTCGCCCACCAGCAGGCGCTCCCATTCTTCCCGGCCGTTGTAACTCTGTTGGGACAACTCCTCCAGTACTCTTTCCGGGGTTGTCGAATCGATTGCCGCGTCCGGCGGGGACGGGCAATCAGCAGGCGGGTAGGACTCATTGGAACTCATCCACAACACTCGTTTGGCGTCCATGGCGATTACACTGGAGCAATCGACAGAAAGACCGGAAACTTTAGCGGAGAAATTTAGAATATTTTCGGAAAACGCCTATTGGGGACGAGACAGGAAGCCGATATGTCATTTAGCCAAAGGTTGGCGTGTTCGGTATGAGAATCTACGATGTGAATCTGACGGGCTCTTCGGCCGCCGAGTCTGGCCGCGCACAGGAGACCCAACGGTCCGACCGCGGTGGGGGCGCCCGGGCTGGCGGAGCCGGCGTCAATGGAAGTAGCGACCGGGTGGAGTTTTCAAGTACTTTGGGACGTCTTTCCCAAGCCATGTCGGCCGATGGGTCGTCGCGAGCCAGCCGGGTCCAGGCTCTGGCGGCGCAATACCAGAGCGGGAACTACCAGGCTGATTCAGTAGCCACCAGCAAAGGCATAGTTGCCGAAGCGCTGGCAGCAGGTGTTCAAGGATGACGGCAAGATCGGGATTCGAACGGCTTCTGATGGTTCGGTCGGAGGTCGAGGAGGCGTGCGGCCTTTTAGCCTCGCCATCGGCTGAGCTGTTGGATCGCTGTGCCGGTGTCCTTGAGTCCGCCTGCTCGGATCTGATGACTTGCCGGTCGTGGGTGATGGACTCCCACGGCAATCCGGAAGCTCTGGCGGAGGCCCGACGCTTGCAAGCGTCCGTTCGCCGTGCCTCGCACTTATTGCAGATCGCGCGAGACTACTATCAGAAGTGGAGCCATACCTGGGTAGCCATGACTTCTGGCTATACAGCCAGGGGTGAAGCCCCGGCGCCGGTTCGCCGGGGGCTGGTCAGTTTGATGGGGTAGCAGCATGTCGAACCTTCTGTCCTCCCTGCTCAATTCATCCAGCGCTCTGAGCGCGTATGAGCAGGTCTTGGCGGTGACGCAGAACAACGTGGCGAACGCCTCCACACCAGGCTATGCCAAACAGACCCTGTCGCTCGAAGCCATGCCGCTCGATCTGGCGTTAGGAGCGTCGGGTGGTGTCCGCACCGGCACCATACAGAGTTCCCGGGACGAATATGCCGAGCAGGCGGTGCGCCGGCAAACCGTCGGGCTGGGACAGGCGCAGCAGAACGTCAACAGCCTCACGGCCATTCAGTCGCAGTTCGACGTCACCGGTACCGCGGGCATTTCGAGCGCCCTGAACAATCTGTTCCAGAGTTTCTCGGCCTGGGGTCAGTCCCCTACCGATCCGACCGCCCGTCAGAATGTGATCGACCAGGCCACTGCCGTGGCCAGTTCTTTCCAGCAAGCCGCCGCCGGGTTGGCGAGCGTAGCCCAGGATACCGAAGGGCAACTCCAGCAGACGGTGACCCAGGTGAATCAGTTGGTTGGGCAGTTGCAGGGATACAACAACCAGATTCAGCAGGGCGACCGAAACGATCCCGGCATTGACGCGCAGGTGAATTCGACGCTGGAACAACTGTCGCAGTACGCCGATGTCACGGTGACCCACCAAAGCGACGGTTCGGTCTCGGTTCTGCTCAACGGTCAGACTCCGCTGTTGGTGGGAAATCAGTCCTACGCGCTCAGTTACGGGCTTCAGGGGCCGAGTGCCACGTCGCCCTATCCGGGCGCACCGCCATCCGCCCATATTTATGCGTCCGATGGCCGCGACATTACGGCGCCGACCACTGCGGGAGGGGGCCAGCTCGGCGCCTTGCTCACTGTTCACAATCAGGTCCTGCCCTCCTACCTAGGGGATGCAACCCATCCGGGCGACCTGAATACCATGGCCCAGCAGTTCGCCGACCGCGTGAATTCGCTTTTGACTTCGGGCTATGTTACCGATCAGTCGGCCGGATCGGTCGGATCGATGCCCCAATCGGGCGTGCCGCTCTTCCAGTACGCCTGGACCACTGCCACCGCCAGCGACGGCACTATCAGCCAGACCCCCGACTACACCAACGTCGCGAAAACGCTCACGGTAAACCCGGCCATTACCGCAGCCCAATTGGCGGCCATCACGGGGACGCCTACGTCGAGCGATACCCAGCCTGTCACCCTGACGTCTGAAGTGTCCAACGGTGTTCCACTGGCGCTGTCGAATCTGGCCAATCCGACCGATCCCAACGACATGGTCAACCGCACCACCAGCTTCAGTTCGTTCTATGGCCAGATGGCGGCGCGGGTGGGGACCGATTTGAACGATGCGACCAGCCAATTACAGGTTCAGCAATCGACCGTTGCGCAGGCTCAGACTCTTCGCCAGCAGATATCCGGCGTCTCGCTGGACTCGGAGGCTATGGTGATGGTCCAGTTCCAGCGGGCCTACGAGGCCACCTCCAAAATGATTACCATATTGGACCAGCTCACCCAAGACACCATCAATATCCTGGGAACGTCATGATTACCAACCTCGACCCGGCATCCGATCTCTTTCTGGCCAACGTCGACCGGATCCAGCAGAGCCTCGCGGTGGCCAACCAGCAGGTCTCTTCCGGCAAGAAGATCAACGTTGCCTCGGACTCACCCGATCAAATTGCCCCGTTGCTCCAGCTTCGGGCCAATCTCCAGCACAACAGCCAGATTCAGACCAATCTAGCCTCGGCGCAGGCAGATGCCTCCAGCGCGGATATCGCGCTGAGTTCCGCCATCACGATGATGGATCAGGCATTGACCTTAGGCGAGCAAGGCGCCAATGGCACTCAGACGCCCGATGTTCTCCAAGATCTCGCTCAGCAGGTGCAATCGATCCAGCATCAGATGGTCGGCGTCAGTCAGGCGACCTCCCAGGGGCGCTACATCTTCAGCGGAGATCAGATGAACAGCCCGGCATACACGTTCAACTCCGCCTTCTTGTCGACCAACCCCGTACTGCAGCAATCCGTGGCCCCGGCCACGTACCAAATCGAAGATCCGGCGGGTGGATCGTTTGCCGCAGCCCAAAGCGCGCAACAGATTTTTGCCAGTAACTCCGGGGGTAACGTCTTCACCGCCCTCAACAACCTGCGGCTCGCACTTCTGGGGGGCGACGCCACGACCATCGCCAATGCCATAGACCCGATCAAGCAGGCTTCCACTCAGTTGAATACCATGCAGGCGTTCTACGGCCAGGTGGAAACCCGGATTCAGAACGCCACGACCTACGCGGGCAACCTCGACACCCAGCTTCGAGCCCGGATCAGCCAGACCGAGGATGCCGATGTCGCCAGCGCCGCCATGCAGCTTACCCAAAGCACCACGCAGCTCCAGGCCGCACTGCAAATGCAAGGCAAGATGCCGCACTCCACCTTGTTCGACTTTCTCGCTTGATCAGTCGAACAAGTGAGGGACAAATCGGCTCACGTTTGTGGTGATCGGCATATCCGACTCCCGAATTCCCATGCCGCCGGCGACATGGCTTTCCTCATGCCCGATCACCCAGCTACCGACCACTGGATACATGCCGTCGAAACTCCTGAGCGGCGCCAGTTCCTGGTAAATGAAGCCTTCCGCGCCGTAATCGCCGCCGGTTACCAAGTCCTTGCCGGGCTGATGAAGGGTGATGTTGGCGCCCTCGCGTCCGAGCAACGGCTTCCTAATCCAGGACATCATCAGGCCCGGCCCGTCAAAGCTCGCCTCCAGCAGGTTGGGGTGACGTGGATAGAGCTTCCACAGAACCGGCAGGATTCCCTTATTGGAAAGCAGCATTTTCCAGGGGGGTTCGATCCACAGAGTGGCTGCCGCCCCCAGGTGTTGGCCAAACTCCTCTCGCACCATCCATTCCCAGGGATAGAGTTTGAACAGGGCGCCCAGGGGCTGATCGTCCGGCCCAACGAAATCCTTACCATTCCATCCGATCTCGTCAATCGGGAAAATGGACGCCGTAAGCCCAGCCTGTTGGGCCGTGTCCTGGAGGTAGGTGACCGTCATACCGTCTTCGGCATCGTCAATCGAACAGAAGTCGATGTGATGCCCTGGAATATGCGGCTTCAATTCCTGCCATTGCGCGATCAGCTTCTTGTGAATGGAGTTGAACTGGTCGCGCTTGGGGAACGTGTCTTCGAGCCAGTGCCACTGCACCACCGCCGCCTCCAGCAGCGATGTGGGCGTATCGGCGTTGTATTCCAGGAGCTTCGGCGGATGGACGCCATCGTAGGCGAAGTCGAACCGGCCGTAGAGGGAAGGGGGTTCCGCCTCCCAGGAGCTTTCGATCAGGGGTACGGCGCGATCCGGAATCCCCATCCGGCTGTACAGCGCGTGATCGATGACGTGCTGCGCCGCAGCCATGGCCATGGTTTCGAGCTCGTTGGTGGCGGCTTCCAGAGCCTCTACTTCCTTGGCCGTGAACTCGTAAAAGGCAGACTCATTCCAATAGGGCTGCTCGGCGGAGTGCCAGGTGAGGCCGACTCCTTCTACCTTTCGCTGCCAATCTGTCCGTGGCGTCGCTTGAATCCGTCGCATTAGTCCCTCGCTCCAGGCCTGACCGGTGCAGGACTGCTGTGGACAAGAGCCTGGCGAGAAGGGGGCCGTGCGCCGGCTGCCACCCGCCGATAGCCTTGCCGACGGTTACTTCGCGATGAAGGTCGAATCCACGCCGAAGCGTTTGTAGTTGCTGTAGGCAATCCGCAGCCGCTCGCGCTGCGGCCCGGTGCGGAACTGCAAGGTGTCGTCGGCATACGTATAGACGGGAAACCAGTGCTTGCCATCAATGGGCTTGCGCAGCGTGGTGAAACGCGGAAACAGGTTTTCGGTCTTGGTGGTCCGGATTTGCGGTACCGCCTGACCCTCCATCCGCACGATGTTGTACTCTTTCTTATCCACCCAGATCATGCCTTCGAAGAACCTCTGGCCATCCAGAATCTGCCGGGGACGCACCTGCAGAACCCAGCAATCCACATCGTCCATGTTCTCTTCGCCGCGGGATTTTGTTTCGTAATTCCACAACCGGTCTTCGGTCAGCACCAACGGCTGGATATCGCGGACGTCGCGAAAATCCTCTTCGGTCATGATCAAGAACTTCAGGTTGTTCTGCGGCTTGCCGACCAAGTCCTCAGTGCGATCATGTTTCGGAGAGAAGATAATGTCGCGGATCTCGCGATAGGCGCCCCGCGCGCCACCATGGTCGTCCAGTTCCTCAATGGTGACGGTCTGGCGGTATGTGTATTCGTTACGTTCCGTCTCGGACTCGCTCTCCCGGTGGGCCACCAGTTTTGCCAGGTTCGCAGGCGGCTCCTGGGCACGGGCGAAGCCGATCAGGAGCACGGATGTTAGAATGATGCGAATGGCTAAATCGCTCGGCGATTTCCGGGCGGCTCTGCTGGCCGGCTGGGTAGCGTTGGGCACCGCGGGCATTCTGTACGCGCGAATCAAGGGCATTCCAAATTGGGCGGCGTTACCGGTCTTGGCCGCTTTCCTCGTGACTTATCCATTCTATCTGGTTCCAGCGTTCCCGGATTTGCGGGAGCGCCTGGCAGGGTTTCCGCTACTCGGGTACCTGACAGCGTCGGCCGTGCTGCCTTACCTGATGTGCTGCTGCGGCGCCGTGCAGTTTCAGTGGGAAGGGTTGGCGCGGCTGGTGGCAGTGGCGTTGGCCTTTGGCCTTTGGTACGTCGTGCTGCCTGCGAAGCCGGTTGTGGACATCGGTTTTCTGGCCTTCATCCCGGCTGTGCTTTTGGGTAAGTACTTTAATACCATCTATATACCCTTGTACCCCCCTCTCAAGGACGTCATCGTACTGGGACACATCGCGCTCATCGAGATTGTGGTGATGGTGTTGCTTCTGGTGCGCCGCGTGAAGGAGGCCGGCTACGGGTTTATCCCCAATCTGAGAGAGTGGCGGATCGGCACCCTGCATTTTCTATACTTTGTGCCGATTGGCCTGCCCCTGGCTCTGGCCCTCAAAGCCGTTCATTTCGCCCCCCCGGCGCCCTTCTGGAAGATCGCCGGAACGTTTTTCGGGTTTCTGTGGGTGCTGGCTCTGTCGGAGGAATTTTTTTTCCGCGGGGTGCTCCAACAGTGGATCGAGGAATGGACTGGAAGCCGGACAGCCGCCTTGGCGGTTACGTCGTGCTTGTTCGGCCTGGTGCACCTCGGGTTCGGAGGGCGTTTTCCGAACTGGCCGTGGGTGGCGGTGGCGGCGGTGCTCGGATGGTTCTGCGGCCACGCCCGCAACCAGGCGGGCAGCATCCGGGCAAGTATGGTGACACACGCGTTAGTCGTAACCACGTGGCGCGCATTCTTCGCATAGCGGTACAATCCTTTCTCTATGGCAAAATTAGGTTTCTTAGGGCTCGGGCTGATGGGATACCCGATGGCCCGTAATCTCCTGCGAGCTGGTCACGAGGTGGCGCTCTGGTCGCATACCACGGACAAGGCCCGTAAACTCGCTTCCGAAGAGCAGGGCACATTCTGCGATACACCGAGGCAGGTGGCTGAGAACGCCGAATGCATCTTCCTGTGCGTCGGCGATACCGAAATGGCGAAAGCCGTGATGTTGGGACCGGACGGACTCATTGAGGGGGTTCGCCCAGGAACTGTCGTCGCGGACGCCAGCACGATCAGTCCCAAGGAGAGCCGCAAGATCGGTGCAGCCTTCCTGGCGAAGGGTGTGGAATTCCTCGACATCCCTTGCACCGGCTCCACCCCTGGCGCCGAGGGTGGCACCTTGACCTTCATGATCGGCGGCGACGAAGCGGTGTTCAATAAGGTGAGGCCGTACCTGGAACCGATGGGCAAACGCCTCTACTATTGTGGTGGCCCAGGGATGGGTTTGCAGGCCAAACTCACTCAGAACCTCATTCTTTCCAATATCTTAATGGCATTTAACGAGGGTATGGTGCTGGCCACCAAGGCGGGCGTGGAGCCCAAACTCATGCTCGATATCCTGGATAACAGCGCCGCCAAGTCGGGGCTGATCTCCTACAAGGCTCCTTTTGTCTTCCGGCGCGACTTCCAGGCGAACTTCTCCACGAAATGGATGGATAAAGACGTCGGACTGGCCCTGGAATCGGGAAAAGAGCTAGGCGTACCCCTACTTTTGACGGGTCTCACCCGCCAGCTTTTCCAGACGGCCATTGCGGCGGGTCATGCCGAGGATGATATGTGCTCTACAATCCAGGTTTTAGAGGGATTAGCGGGGATTACCGTAAAATCCCAATAAAAAAATATAAATTTCTGTTGATTCCAGAATCGGGATCTACTATTATTGGAAGTAAGCCGGGGAGGCAACTCCCACCAAAGCGAGACTAACCTCTAAAATAAAGACCCCTGAAGCAATCCTCCCCGGCGCCCGAAAGGGTTTAGAGGATCTTCCAAAAAAAGCAAAGCAAAACCTGGACCGACCCGGGGAACGTGGTACAGGCTTTTTGCCCGCTCTGCTTGGTAATGCTAGAAACCCCAACACAGGCAAGAATGCCCGTGTTACGGTGTTAGAATGGCGGTTACGCTTGGGAAGAACACGCCGCAATGAGGACTCTGACGGTTCTGGGATCCACTGGGTCGATCGGTACTAACACGCTGGACGTTGTCCGGCACAACCGCCACCAGTACCAGGTGTATGCGTTGGTCGCCGGACACAACATCGACACCCTGGTTTCGCAAATTCTGGAGTTTCGTCCCCAAGCGGCGATTGTCGCAACCTCCGAAGGTTTGGCTCGTCTATCAAACAGGCTCGGGGCATCCGGTTTGCCGCGAGCGGAATGGCCCGAACTGTCGTATGGGGATCGAGCGCGCGTTCGGGTGGCGACGGCGGTCGAAGTCGATACCGTGATTTCGGCGATTGTCGGGGTTGCGGGCCTGGAGGCGACCTACGAAGCCATCCGGAGGGGCAAGCGCGTCGGTTTGGCGAATAAGGAAGTTCTCGTTTCCGGCGGAAAGCTGGTAATGGAAGCGGTTCGGGAATACGGGGCGGAGTTGCTTCCGGTGGATAGCGAACACAATGGCGCGCACCAGTGTCTCCGCGCGGGCAACCGCAAAGAGGTCTCGAAACTGATCCTGACCGCGTCCGGAGGCCCCTTCCGCAATACACCCCGGGAAGCCCTGGCGCGCGTCACCCCGAAACAGGCTCTCAACCACCCCACTTGGCGCATGGGCAATCGCATCACGATTGACTGCGCAACGTTGATGAATAAGGGCTTCGAGGTCATTGAGGCGTGCTGGCTCTTCGATTTCGAACCCTCTCAGGT
>PMTT01000842.1:27751-28132 GCA_003167275.1 Bryobacterales bacterium
GAGTGCCAGAAGGCGGGCGGGTCGGCCACCTGCACGTTGAATGCGGCGGACGAGATTGCCGTGGAGGCCTTCCTGCAGGAGGCCATCGGATTCTCTTCCATTTATGAGGTCGTTTCCGAGACCTTATCGAGGATGCCGGTACGGAATCCCCGAACGATTGGCGATATCCTGGAGATTGACCGGGAATCGCGAACCCTTGCGCGCGAACTAGTGAACTCCCACGCCGCAGGGACCGTAACGGTCTGAGTCCTATATGCTTGTTTTTTTTGAAAACGTCTTGTGGCTGCTGGTGCTGATCGGAGTGATGATCAACATCCACGAATTGGGCCATTTTTGGGCAGCCCGCTATTTCGATGTCAAGGTGGAAGCCTTCAGCTTCGG
>PMTT01000137.1 GCA_003167275.1 Bryobacterales bacterium
TGGTTGCGTTCCACGATGACCAGGTTACTTTCCGCTGGAGAGATTCCGCTCACCACAACAAAAAGCGCCTCATCACTCTCCACGTGGATGAGTTTCTACGCCGCTTCCTGCTGCACGTTTTGCCGCGCGGCTTCGTGCGCATCCGTCACTTCGGTTTCCTGGCCAGCCGCCGCCGTGGGGCGCTGGTGCCACTTTGTAAACAGTTGCTGGCCTCCCTTCCCGCTGCCACACCGGCGCCTTTATCCGTCCCTGCTCAGCCAAGTCCGTTGTGGACCTGCCCCCTCTGCGGCGGTCCGATGATCTTGATCGAGAGACTCACCGCCCGTCAAATCACACTCCGTGCTCCCCCGCTGGCGGAGGTGGCTTAATATGGCTGAAGTCCTCATCGCCGATAATCGAACACCGCGCCGAAGCGGCTACTGGTTCTGTGCGCACTCCTTCCACGGCGACATACATCGCCGCCATCTGATCTGCTGGCACCCCGGTCCAGCCCTAATTCAGCGCCGTCTATCCGTCCGGCGAATCCATCACCCGCCGTTGGAATACTGCCTGCGACCACCAAACTCCCTCTCATCCATCCAATAAACCAGCCCGTCCCGATTCAAAACCCGTAGCGCTCTCATGCCAACCGCACAGGGCTTCCTTCAACGCCCCGTATCGAAAGCACCGCGGCGTAAGCTATGCACGCTGTCGGGCGTTTCGCTACCGCGGTGCTTCCGATACGGTCCTAGCCGTTCTGGGAAGTTGACAGCAAAACACGTGTCCCAAGACTGGATCGCGCGCAGCCGGCATCTTGAGGACGTCATTATCTTAGCGCCTATCCACTGGTCGAGGACCTGCCTTACTTCGGCGACGCCTCCACCGCCGGGATGTTGGCGTCGCGGACCAGCTTGTTGGAGGCTGCCAGATCGGTGGTCAGCAGGCCATTCAGGTCTTCAACTCGGCGTTCGCCCTTGTCGCCAGATCCTCGCGACCCACGAAAATCATCGGTTAGACTCTTTTTGTAACCGTTCGGACGTTTACGCTTTTCCGCTTGGTTCTCGTGGTTCGTGCTTCGGTAGTAGGCACGACTGCCGCGACTTCACTCGCAGGCGTTTCCGCCACCTGCTTCTGCGTCATCCTTAGGAATGGAATGGGCGGCGGTGGAAAGCCCAAACGGACGGTCGTATTCTGAACATATTCTCGAAAGAACGGCCAGCAGTTGAAAACAGCGTTTGCCGTGCGAAACGCTTCAATTTGCTCCTCCGACGGGATGTATTCCGGGACTAGCGCGTACTGTCCTTCGAAACGGCATTCAATCAGGACTACAGGATTATCCTTCTGGCCTTCCCGGGCGATCGCAAACTTGAAATCAGTATCTAAAGTCAGAATCTCAGGTCCGACGTGGAAAGCGGCAGGCTTGAAATCGATCTCCAAACTCAAGCCTTCTGTGCTACTCGCCCTTACGATAGACTGGCTTTCGATGCGCGACCGAGCCAGACGTAGGGACTTTATTTCGGCTCTGCTGTGGAGGTAGATGGCATCCTGCAGTTGGTTTCTATCTTGCTCAATAATCATGCGACCAAGCCACAGGTTCCGCCACTGCGGTAGTTAGTATTAAACGATTCTGTCAGGAAATTCATCTCGCTGCCGAGTACTTCTGATGGCGTGTTCGTGCTCCCCTGAAAAAGCTCGTCCAAATAGTACCACTGCCGTCCTGCTACCCAAACTGGTTGCTTGAGCCTGGCGGACACTTCAATGACGTTCTCACGCGCAGCATCCAAGTCCGTCTTAAGGACCATCAGATTGTTCATTGCTTTGTCCTGGATCTGCCCGAGTTCCCATCTCTTGACGCTCGAACTGCCGACACCGAGATAGTTTGCAAATTGCTGCTGACTCATGCCCAGATCAAGCCGGCGGTCCTTGATCTGGGCACTCGTCAATAGCTGATGCTTCTCTCGATATGCATCGGAAACGCGCAAGGCGAATTCCCCCATCTTCTCGACGGGGATCGTCTTGAACCCACAACTCGGGCACACCAATGCATCACTGGTGATCGCGAAAGACTCACCATGAGTCGAACCGGTCAACTCCGTAATCGCGGGTTGCAGGTCCCGCTCGTCGCATTCGGGGCACTTCAGAGCTTTTCTCGTCACGGTTTCAGTCCCCTTCTCCTACGGGGGGTCGTTTCAAAAATGAGCCGTGTGGCACGAATACACCCAAAGAACCGGTTTCCTCCTGGTCCCTTTCAGTTTGAACTTAAGGTACACGCGCTTTCCAAAGAATTTCGACTCCCAAATGAAGATGTAAGCTGGAGGCTCCTGAGGATTGCGGTCGATCTGGTAAAAATCTACGCGAACCTCTTCAAATGCACCGCAGAGAGCTTCCCACATCATCTGATCTCCAGGCCATCCCAATTCAGCCAACTCGTTAGGTAGCTCCGTACGGCCCGGATGAAACAGCCGTTGCTGCATCAGGGCACGGGCTTGAATGAGAGCTTCCCCAGGCGAATGAAAGAGATTCTTGGAACGAGAAAACTGGGCGTTTCGCGTCACGCTTCACGCCCCTACGGTACCATTTGGCACCGGTTTCGTCAATGCTTGCGCAAGCAGGTCGAGGACCTGCCTACTTCGCCGGCGCCTCTACGGCCGGTATATTGGCATCGCGCACCAGCTTATTGAAGGCTGCCAGATCCGTGGTCAACAACCCGTTCAGAGTCTTCAACTCCGCGTTCGCCCTGGTGGCCAAGTCCTCGTACACCATATTGGATTGTGCGGTCGGCTGATTGTCGGAGCTCTCCACTACCCCCAACACATGAGCCAGCTTGTTGTTCAACTTGATGGGATAGTTCAGCGGATCCTCACTGGCGCGATTCTTCGTCTGGTAGAGATTCTCCTCCACGGCCGTCAGCTTCTTGCTCAGCTCCTTGGCGGCGTCCGCAACGCGCTTGTCGCTGCGTTTGGTGTACTCGTCCAGTTGCTTGCGAAGCTCGCGAATCCGGATCACGCCCTCGTTCGTCTCCGACAGCTTGTCGCGGAGTTGTATCGCCAGCGACAACTGCTTCGCGTATTCCTCCGGCGTGGTCGCGAGGCGCGGGTCCTTCTTCACCTCGAAGCTCTGAGTCTGCACCTTTCCGTCGACCGTCAGGCGCACTTGGTAAGTCCCCGGCGAGACGCGGGGCCCGGTCACGCTTCCGGCCCACATGATCAAGCCTGGGAAGCTGGTGGCGTCCTCATAGCGAAGGTTCCACACGAAGCGGTTCATGCCTGCCTGGGTCGCCAGGCGCGCCGGCGGTCCACCGCGGAACGGGTTGTCATCCTCCTCGGATGCCGGCCCCGTTGGCGGCTCTATCACTTTGCTCGAGAACTTCTTCACCAGCTTCCCGGCGGAGTCCAGGAACTCCAGTGTCACTTCGCCCTGGGGCCGGCTCTTGAGGGAGTAGTAGACCACCGCGCCACCCGGAGGATTCTCGCCCACAGCCGGTCCGCCCCGTCCTCCGCCACCCCCGCGTCCGCCGCCGCCGAAGCGGTAGGTGTCCTTGGGCTTGAACAGGTGGGCATCCTCGGTCTGAATGCTGTCCTTGAGTTGGTAGAGCAGCGGCACGTCATCCAGAATGTAGAAGGCACGCCCCTGCGTCGCCACCACCAACTCCTGTTCGCGCTTGTGGAAGGCCACATCCGTGATGGGCGTGATCGGAATGTTGAGCTGGAACGGCTTCCAGTTCTCACCATCGTCGTAGGAAATGTAGAGCCCGAGCTCGGTGCCGGCCACCAGCAGGCCCTTGTGATTGGGGTCCTCGCGAACCACGCGGGTGAAGGCGTTCGCCGGGATGCCGTTGACAATCTTCTTCCAGGTCTTCCCGTAGTCAGTGGTCTTGTAGAGGTACGGGTGGAAGTCATCCGACTTGTACATGGTCGCGGCGATGTATGCCGTCCCGGCATCGTGCGCCGAGGCGTCGATGGAGTTGATCTGGATCCACTCCGGCATGTCCTTGGGGGTGACGTTCGTCCAGTTCTTGCTATCGCGCGTCACGTGGACCAGCCCATCGTCCGATCCCGTCCAGATCACCCCCTTCGTGACCGGCGACTCCATGAAGGTGAAGATCGTGCAGTAGTACTCGATGCTGGTGTTGTCCTGCGTGATGGGGCCTCCCGAGGTGCCCATCTTGGACTTGTCGTTGCGCGTCAGATCGCCGCTGATCGGCTCCCAGCTCTGGCCTTCGTTGGTGGTCCTGAGCAGCACGTTGGCGCCGATATAAAGCGTCTTGGGATCGTGCGGCGAGAAGGCGATCGGGTAGCTCCACTGGAAGCGGTACTTCATAGCCTCCACGCCGTAGCCCATGGTGTTGTCCGGCCACGCGTTGATGTTGCGGCTCTGCCCGGTGCGGTGATCCTGCCGGGTGATCAGGCCGTCGTACGACCCGGCATAGACGATCTGCGAATCGCGCGGGTCGGGCGCGATCCAGCCGCTTTCCCCGCCGCCCACGTCGTACCAGTCCTGTTCCGTGATCCCTCCGCCGGCAGTGCGGCTGGCGGTACGCACGGTGGAATTGTCCTGCTGTGCGCCGTAAATGTTGTAGGGGAAATCGTTATCCAGCGCCACCCGGTAGAACTGGGCGGTGGGCTGATTCATGATGGTGGACCAGGTGCGGCCGCCGTCGTTCGAGATATTCGCCCCGCCATCGTTGCTCTCGATCATGCGCGACGGGTTATCGGGCGCGATCCACATGTCGTGGTTGTCGCCGTGCGGCGGGCGCAGGGCGGACCACGTGCGGCCGCCATCGATCGACTTGTGGAATCCCACGTTGAGCGAATAGACCGTGTCGGGGCTTTGCGGGTCGGCGAAGATGTGCGAATAATACCAGGCGCGCTGGCGAAGGATGCTCTGTTCGTTCACCTTGCTCCAGGTGCGGCCGGCATTGTCGGAGCGGAAGACGCCGCCATCCGTGGCTTCCACGATGGCCCAGACGCGCTCCGGATTGGCCGGCGAGACGGTGACGCCGATGCGCCCCTCCACGCCGCGGGGCATCCCCGGAGCGTGCGAAACATCCGCCCACGTGTCGCCGCCGTCGGTCGACTTCCACAGGCCGCTGCCCGGCCCGCCGCTATCGAAGTGCCAGGGATTGCGGCGCACCTGCCAGAATCCGGCGTAGAGCACGCGCGGATTGCCGGGGTCGAGCGCGATATCCACCGCGCCGGCATCGGGGCCGCGCGTGAGCACCTGCTTCCAAGTGGCGCCGCCATCCATGGAGCGGTAGACTCCGCGCTGCTCGTTGGGACCGAAGAGGTGGCCGAGAGCGGCGACGTAGACGATGTCCGGATTCTTGGGGTGCACCCGCACCGCGCCGATATGGTAGGTGTCCTGCAAGCCGACGTTGCGCCAGGTCTTCCCGCCATCCACCGATTTATAAACGCCGTCGCCGTTGGAGGCGTTGCCGCGGACGCAGGACTCGCCCATGCCCACGTAGATGACGTTGGGATCGGAATCGGCCACCGCGATGGCGCCCACCGAGCTGGTTTTGAAGAAGCCGTCCGAGATCGGAGCCCAGGATGCGCCGCCATCGGTGGTCTTCCAGACTCCGCCACCCACACCTCCGAAATAGTAGACGTTAGGCTGCGAGGGCACCCCAGTCACGGCGATGGAACGGCCGCCGCGGAACGGCCCCACCAGACGAAACTTCAGTTCCTTGAAGAGGTCCGCCTGCTGCGCGACCAGCAGCAGCGGAAAGACCAGTAACGACGCAATGCGAACAGGCTTCATGTTCTCGCATCGTAGCATGGGAGAGGCGGAGGGCTGGCTTGACGCGGAGACGCGGCGTCGCGGAGGAAGATCGCGGAGAAGACCCGGAGAGATCCGCCGTTTGCTCGCCAGTCCGCCCCAACGCCTTCGCCCGATGCCAATTTCGGTGGCAGTCACCGTAACCCCCAATTAGGAATTCGGGAGTTATGGTGACTGCCACCGAAATAGCCTTGCGGCCCTCGTCCGCGCGTGACCCTGCCCGGCGCTCTTCCTTACCTATTTCGGTGACAGTCACCATAACCCCCAATTAGGAATTCGGGAGTTGCGGTGACTGCCACTGAAATGGCGCCGCCACCGAAATGGCGCCACCGAAATGGCCGCCAGGACAGGGGCGGACGCCCTCGTCGGCGCGCGACCACTGCTCGGCGCTCTTCATGGCTGGCAACCGCTCTTCCGACCCTCTCATGGCGGAAACCGGTCGCGCTAACATTTCGGTAACACACATTTCGGTGACAGTCACCATAGCCCCCAATTAGGAATTCGGGAGTTACGGTGACTGCCACCGAAATGGCTCGTCCGCGCGTGACCCATGCCCGGCGCTCTTCCGTGCCGCGCTAACATGGTCCCCATGAGCGACCTTCGTTATGCCGCCCGCATGCTCCAGAAAAGCCCCGGCTTTACCCTCGTGACGGCCGGATTGCTGGCCATCGGCATCGGCGCCAGTTCGCTCATGTTCAGCGCCTTCGAATCCGTGTGGCTGCGCCCGCTGCCAGTGCGTCATCCCGAGGAGTTGGTCCGCCTGGTCCAGAAGATTCCGCAGCTCGGCACTCGTAGCTACTTCATCTACCCCTACTACCGCGCGCTGGTCGCGCACTCCACCACGCTGTCCGCCGTCTTCGGGGAGAACGAGTTGCTGGTGGCCATGAATGACCCCGCGCCGTCCGAACAGATCCGCGTCCACCTCGCCACCCCGGAATTCTTCCAGGCCCTGGGAGTCGAAGCGCTCTGCGGCCGCGCGCTCACCCAGGATGATGGCGCAGAGAGCCCCGGCTCGGTCCCCGCCGTGCTGAGTTACGGCTTCTGGCAGCGCCGCTTCCACTCCGATCGCGCCGCTGTGGGCCAGACCATCGCCCTCCACGGCCACCCCTTCACCATCGTGGGTGTGATGCCGCGCGAATTCAACGGCGTCACCGCGGATACCGCACCCGACGTTCGCGTGCCCTTGCGTGCGCTCCCCCTGCTCGCAACCCCCGAGTCCGAAGCGAAGATCGAAAATGTCACGCTGGATCTGGCCGGCCGCCTCCGGCC
>PMTT01000309.1:0-2005 GCA_003167275.1 Bryobacterales bacterium
CAGTAGACCGACCAGAAGCCGCCAGTGCCGCGCTTCACGGCGTCGAGTGGACCGCGGTCGAAGTAAGCGATTTCGAAAGGATGCGAGGCGTCGGTGAAGTCGACCATCGAGACGCCGCCCTGATACCAGGCTTGCACGAAGATGTCGCGGCCGGGGATCGGCACCAGCGAGCCGTTGTGGGCGACGCAGTTCTCAAGGTCGGTCTGCGGCGCCGGCATCTTGTAATACGAACTCAACTTCAGCTTGCGGTTCGAAAGGTCGAAGATGGCGTCCGCGCCCCAGTGCATCGGGTCCGTCGACCGGCAGCGTGGCTGCGATCCGCCGCCCCATTCGTCGGTGTAGAGCACTTTGGAACCGTCGTTGCTAAAGGTCGCGGAGTGCCAGTAGGCGTAGTTGGGGTCGCTCACGGCGTCGATGCGCTTCGGGTTGACGGGGTCGGAGATGTCGAGCAGGATTCCGTTCCCGGAGCAGGCTCCGGCGGCGAGGCCGATGGCGGAATAGATGGTGATGTCATGGCACTGGTTGGTGGTGGAAGTCGCTTGGGTGCCCTCGCCGTGGGTGCCGCCCTTCCAGAGGCCATCCACGTCGCCGGTTTGCGTGTCGGTGAAGATGCGCGGGCTGGAGACGATCTTCGCAAGCTCGGGGTGAGCAAGCGGTACCTTGATGATGTCGATGCGGAAGAGCGCGGTCTCCGGGTTGGCCTTCGGGTCCCCGCCCGTGCAGCCGGCGAGTTCTTCGGATTGACGGACTTGGCCGGTGCCGGAGATATAGATGTAGACGTTGTCTTTATCTTTGGGGTCGACCAACAGGCTGTGGGTGTGCGATCCGCGGCAGCTTTGCACGGCGGCAACCTGCTTGGGGTTGGCCATGTCGCTGATATCGAAAATGCGGACGCCGCGGAAGCGGTCGGGACTCGGGGGAGTAGGCCGGCGTCCGCCACGTCCGGCGGCGGCATCCGGCGTCCCGGGAGCCGCGGGAGTCGCGGGCGTTGGGGCGGGCGGCTCAGGCGCGGCCGCACCTGGGGGAACGGGGATCCCCTGCGTGCCGCAATCGATGCGCCCGTTCATGGCTTCGGCCGACATGAACAGCAGGTGGCCGTAGACCGAGACGTCGCCCTGACCGCCCGGGCAGACCAGCGAAGTGCCGAGCTTGATCTTGGCGGGGCTGTCGATGTCGTAAAAGTTGATGCCGTTATAGTTCCCCACGAAGAGATGGTTGCCGATAAACGCGAGGTCGGAGTTGACCGAGCCGGTGTTGATCGTGGGACCGCGGCCGCCACGGCCACCACGGCCATCGGCGGGCGCGCCGGCAGGTGGAGCGGGGGGCGGAGGGGGTTCTGGGGCGTTGGGGTCGGGCGCGAATCCGGGCGGCTTCTGGATGCTGGCGATTTTCTCCAGTCCGAAGATCGCCTCGCCGGCGTCGAACAGGCCCGGCTTGAGGCCAATGCGGGGATCGTCCGGGCCGGAGCGCGGGTTGGAATAGACGCTCGGTGGCAAAGCCTTGGTGGGGTCGGGCTGCGGCCCCCTTTGCGCGGTCGAGAGCGCGGGTATAGCCAGCGACGCCGCCAATGCGGCGCAGGTGCGAAAACGTGCGGAATATCGTCTCGGGGTCATTTCTTCTCCTTGTCAAGCATGCCGCGCATGATTTTGATCTCTGCGCTTTGGGTACTCACGATGTCGGTGGCGAAGTCGAACAAGACGGGGTCCTGACCCGCGCCGGGGGTGTTGAAAAGGTCTTCCACCATGGTCAGTGCGCCGCCATGGTGCTGGATCATTCCGGTAAGGAAGAGGTGGTCGAACTGCGCGCCCCTCGCTTTGGTGAGGTCGCTCATTTGTTGGGGCGTCAGCATGCCGGGCATGAGCATGTTCATGTTTTTCATGTCGGCCGCGCTCATGTGGGTGTGGTCCATCTCCATGGTGGTGGGCTTGCCGAAGCTTTCGAGCCAGCGCTTCATGAAGCCGATCTCGTCGGTTTGCGAGATCGAGATCTTCTCCCCGAAGGATTT
>PMTT01000309.1:2026-12391 GCA_003167275.1 Bryobacterales bacterium
GCGGGATTCGCACGGTTGCTTCGGTGAGAAATCTGCCAGGCTGGCCAGGGGCGCCAGGCTGCACGATCGGTGCGGATTGCTGCGCGGGCGCCGCAATTGCGCTCAGCAGGAAAAGCGAGACGGTCAGAGATCGACTGCAATCGGCCATGCGTTACTATACAATTCGCGTTTTCCGACAGTCAAATGGGGGGCGGACTCCCAAAAACGATGCCCTAGCACATTCGCATCTTCTTGGTTCAGCCGAACTGCTTCGTCCGCTCAAGGTAGAACTGGCGTTCGGTAGAGTCCTTGCACTGCTCCAGGATGACCAGATACTTGGTCCAGCTAACTTCTCGCACCAACGGTGCGAGATTTTTCGTCCTTGGCGTAGGCTTCGCAGAACTGTTTACCGCGCCCAACGCCGCGTATTGGGCACGGCGAATACGCACCTTAATCGTCGGACCGGGCCGGGCAGCGCACGCGGATGCCGCGCATGGTCTTTGTTGCTGTATATACAGGATCTGTATATACTAATGCTGTGCTGGAAGGCCTTAGAGGCTTCGATTGGGATCTGCACAATGTCGGCCATGTTGCCAGGCATGACGTCAACCCGGCGGAAGTCGAGGAATCGGTCGAGCGTCCCCACGCGATCGTCCCTGCAAAAGACGTGGCGGGTGAGAAACGATGGAAGCTTTTCGGCTCATCGGCGGCCGGACGGTGTTTGGTCGTAGTGTTCACGATTCGGGATGAACGATTGCGGCCCGTCACGGCACATACTATGAATCAACGAGAGAGAAGAATCTATGCCCCGGAAATCGACAAGACTCCATGAATCCAAGTCCAAGGCCGAGGAGCCCGACTGGTACGCAAGCTCCGAAGGGCGCCGGCAAACGCAGCGCGAATTCGAACGGGCGCTGAAAGACGGCACGCTGGTTCGTTCCTCCGGATCACGCATACCGCGGACGAATCCTGACGTCCTCAAGGCGTTGCTGGAACAAGCTAAGTCAAACGCTACCCGCCCGGTGTCGATTCGCCTGTCCGTCGCCGATATCGAGCTCGCGAAGGATATTGCGTCCAAGCGGGGGACCGGATACCAGACTGTGCTCAAAGAAGCGATACGCTATGGCCTGAAGCGGGCAGGCTAGCGATCCCGAATAGCCACTCCCCATGCGATACCATGTTCGCCATGGCCACCTTTTCCCGGCGTCATCTGCTGGCTGCCGTTACGGCAGCGCCCGCTCTCATCCTGGGGCGTAAATCTTCCGCCCAGGATTCGCTCCCCGAGATCGCCAAAGGGCCGTTCGACGGCACCGCCGAATCGCTAAGAGCCTACCAGATCCCCGAATGGTTCCGCGACGCCAAGTTTGGCATCTGGGCGCACTGGGGACCGCAATCCGGGGTGGAGGCCGGCGATTGGTACGCCCGCAATATGTACATCGAAACCCAGGCCCAGTACAAGTACCACCTGGAGTTCTACGGGCACCCGTCCAAAGTCGGCTATAAGGACCTCTGTCCGATGTGGAAGGGCGACCGCTTCGATCCCGACCACCTGATGTCGCTCTACAAGAAGGCCGGCGCCAAATACTTCATGAGCATGGGCGTGCACCACGACAATTTCGACCTGTGGAAATCGAAGTACCAGCCGCGCTGGAACGCCGTCGCCACCGGCCCGCAGAAGGACGTCGTGGGCCTGTGGCGCAAGGCCGCGCAGAAGTACGGACTGAAGTTCGCGGTGAGCGAACACCTCTCCAACAGCTACAACTGGCTGGCGGTGTCGCACGGCTCCGACAAGACTGGGCCCATGGCAGGGGTTCCCTACGACGGCACCGATCCCGCGTATGCCGATCTCTACCACCCGTTCCCCAAGGACCAGACGATTCCCTCGCAGGCTATGAGCCGCGTGGCGCCCGACGCTTGGAAACTGCAGTGGTTCCGGCGGATCAAAGACCTCATCGACAACTACCAGCCAGACCTGCTCTACACCGATGGCGGCATTCCTTTCGGGGATTGGGGCTACCGCCTGGTGTCGCACTACTACAACGCCAATGCCGCGCTGCACAAGGGCAAGGTGGATGGCGTCTACACCAGCAAGACGCGCAAGGATTGCGAGGCGGGGACCTGCGCACTGGATATCGAGCGCGGCGTGGCCAACGACATCCTGCCGGACCCCTGGCAGACCGACACCTGCATCGGAAACTGGCACTACAAGCGCGACATCAAGTACAAGACGGCCAAAACGGTGATCGATCTGCTCTGCGACATCGTCAGCCGCAATGGGAACCTCATGCTCAACTTTCCGCTGCCCAACAGCGGCGCGCTGGACGGCGAAGAGCTGAAGGTCCTCGACGGAATCACCAAGTGGATGGCCGTGAACAGCGAAGGCATCTACGGGACACGGCCGTGGAAAATCTCCGGCAACATTCCGGCGCCGGCGGCCGCGGAGCTTGGTTTCAACGAGCGAAATCGCAAGGATCTGAGCGCCAGCGATGTACGCTTCACCACTAAGGCCGGCGCGCTATACGCCTTCGTGATGGGATGGCCGGAGCGCGAAGCGGTGGTCCCGACGCTGGCTCTCGGTGGGAAGCTCGGGGTGGGGAAGATCCGGACCGTGGACTTGTTAGGCCACAAGGGCAAGGTGCAGTTCACCCAGGATGAGACGGCCCTGAAGGTGGCATTGCCCGCCGAAAAGCCCAGCGACTACGCCATCACTTTGAAGGTTGTGGGCGCATAGTCCGGAAAGGAACCGATGCGATTCACAGCTTTGCTCCTACTGGTGTTAGCCTCGTCGTGTGGCGCGGCCCCTAACCCTCCACATCCCCTGACTCCGCTGACCGCGGCGGAGATCCAGGTGGCGGTCGGGATCTTTAGAAACTCCGGGCGCATGCCAAACGCCTCCCGGTTCAGCCTGATCGCTCTCGACGAGCCGCCCAAGGAGATGGTGCTCCGTGGCGCCCCATTGCCGCGCAGAGCCTTCGCCGTGATTTACGACCGCGCCGCGAACAAGACCGTCGAAGCGATCGCCGATCTTTCCTCGGGCCAGATTGCCTCCTGGAAGGAGATTCCCGGCGCGCAACCCCCGGTCGGCGAGGGCGATTCCACCATCGCCGACCGGATCGTCCGGGCCGACCCGCGATGGCGGGAATGCCTCCGGGTACGTGGGATTCGCGACCCCAATACGGTGCTGACGGTCGCCTGGCCGGCTGGATATTTCGGACTGCCGGGTGACGATGAAGGCAGGATCGTGCGGGTCACTCCGTACCTCGCGACTGCCGGCCAGAACTTTTACGCGCACCCGGTGGAAGGGGTCGCCGCGCATGTGAACCTGACCACCGGCAAGGTCGTCGATTTTCTGGATATCGACCGGAACGCTCCGATTTCCCGCGAGAACGCCGACCTGGATCCGACTGCCACGGGTCCACTCCGCCAGGCCCCCGCGCCGCTTCAGATCACTCAGCCCGGCGGGCCGGGTTTCCAGATCGAAGATGGCGAGGTGCGCTGGCAGAAGTGGCGCTTCCGTTATGCACTCCACCCGCGCGAAGGGCTGGTGCTCTACACGGTCGGGTACGAGGATGGCGGCCATGTGCGGTCCATCATGTACCGCGGGTCGCTATCCGAGATGGTGGTCCCTTATGGCGATCCGGGCGGCGCCTGGTTCTTCCGCAACAGCTTCGATGCCGGCGAGCTGGGATTGGGGATCCTCGCCAGTTCCCTGCGTCCAGGTTTGGATTGCCCGCAGAACTGTACGCTCTTCGATGCCGTGGTGGCGGAAGAATCCGGACAGGCGCGCACCATTCCGCGGGCTGTAGCTCTCTACGAGCGCGACGCCGGCATTGCCTGGAAGCATGCGGACAATACGCGGCGCGCGCGGGACCTGGTGTTGTCGTTCCTGAGCGAAGCCGGCAACTACGAGTATGGCTTCGACTGGATCTTTCACCAGGACGGCACGCTGGAGATGCAGGTAGCGCTCACCGGCATCATGTCGGTGAAGGGCGTGGCCGACGGGGTGGTGGAACCGTACGGCCACCTGGTGGCCAAGAACATCGCGGCCGTACACCATCAGCACTTCTTCGCGTTCCGCCTCGACATGGATGTGGATGGCGGCGCGAATCGCGTGATGGAAATGAACAGCGTGCCGGTGCCCGCGGGCCCGCGCAATCCATACGGCGGCGCGTTCACCATGGACATGACGATGCTCGACACGGAGCGCAAGGCGCAGCGCCGGATGAACCTGGAGACCAGCCGCCGCTGGATCGTCGAGAATCCGTCGGTGAAGAATGCGCTGGGCCAGCCGACCGGTTACGCGCTGCTGCCGGGGGAGAATTCGGTGCCGTTTCTGCTCCCGGATTCGTGGGTGCGAAAGCGCGCCGGGTTCCTGAATGCGCACGTCTGGGTGACGCCTTATAACGCTTCTGAAATGCATGCTGCCGGGGAGTATCCCTACCAAAGCAAGGGCGGCGATGGCCTGCCGAAATGGACCGCCGCCGACCGTCCGATCGACAATCGCGATGTGGTGCTGTGGTACACCATGGGGATCACGCACAATCCTCGGCCGGAGGACTGGCCGGTGATGCCGACACTGACAGCGGGTTTTAAGCTGGAGCCATGGGGATTTTTTGCGAAGAACCCGGCGATGGATATTCCTTTGGGGCGGTAGAATCGGTGTATGGTGCTGCAACTCCCCAAGCCCGGCTTCCAAGGCAGGATCGACGTTCCTGGTAAACGTCCGATGGACGAAGATGAGTTCTTCGAGTTTTGCGTGAAGAACAAGAAGCTGCGGATCGAAAGGGAAGCTAGCGGAGAGATTATTATCATGCCTCCAACCGGGTTTGAGACCGGGTGCCGCAACAACGAGGTCGCCTACCAACTGCTTGCCTGGGCGCGCGTGGAGGACCGTGGGCTCGCTCCCGATTCCAGCACACTGTATCTGTTACCCAACGGAGCCGCTCGCGGGCCGGACGCTTCCTGGGTGCTGAAGAGCCGTCTGGCGAACCTCAGCGCAAAGCAAATGAAACGTTTTCTGCCCGTGTGTCCGGATTTTGTAGTGGAACCGACTTCTCCCAGCGACCGGCTTAATAAGCAGAAGGCGAAGATGCGTGAATGGATGGACAACGGTGTCGCGCTCGGTTGGTTGATCGATGTGGACCGGCGAACTGCCTACATCTATCGTCCGGTAGAGAGCCCGAGGTCTTAGTGGAACCCGATCACATCGATGGCGAAGGACCGGTCGCGGGATTCCGGCTGGAACTCAGTCGTGTCTGGCGAAGCCTGTAAGTGTCTTCTGATGGCGGCTCCTGCCCAGCCCGATCTTTCTAAGAGACCGCTTCATCTAACGGTTGAGCGGGCGATGATCGTGGTGCCCTCTGTGCTTTTCCGGGCGTGGACCGAGCAGTTCGACCTTTGGTTCGCGGCGCCGGGATCGGTTCTGATGAAGGGTCGCGTTAACGAGCCGTTCTTTTTCGAGACAGAATTTGAGGGCGAACGGTATCCACACTATGGCCGTTTCCTAAGAGTCGATCCCGATCGGCTGGTGGAAATGACCTGGGTGACTTCAGCGACGCGGGGAGCCGAAACGGTAGTGACCGTCGAGTTTCGGTCTGATCACGAGGGCACGCATCTGCGGCTGACCCATGCCGGCTTCCCGGACGAGGAGTCGAGAGATCATGAGAACGCCTGGCCCCACGTGCTCGCGCATTTAGAAGTTAGACTGCAGGAGAAAACGTGATGCAGGTATTGCTTCCCGACCATGAAACTTGCACGACTTACACATTCCGTGGCGAGCCGCCCATGGGCGATGACGAGTACTACGAGTTTTGCATGCAAAATCCAGACCTCCGCATCGAGCGGGAGGCCAACGGAGAGATTATCATCATGCCTCCCGCAGGCGGCGAAACTGGATACCGTAATAGCGATCTGACTGCTCAACTCGCGATTTGGTCGAAGCGGGACGGTCGGGGCCGGGCCTTCGATTCCAACACCGAGTTTTTTCTTCCCCGGGGAGCGGCGTACGCTCCCGACGCCTCTTGGGTATTGAGGAGCCGTCTTGCTCAGTTCACCAAGGAGCAGAAGAAGCGGTTTCTGCCGCTGTGCCCCGATTTTGTAGTGGAGTTGACCTCGCCCAGCGACCGACTCAGCAAGGTGATGTCGAAGATGCGGGAGTGGATCGATAACGGCGTAGCGTTGGCTTGGTTGATTGACGCCGACCGGCGGACCGTCTACATCTATCGCCCGGGGAAGGAACCCGAAGAATTGGTTGACGCCGATCACATTGATGGCGAGGGGCCCGTCGAAGGGTTTCGATTGGACCTGAGCGAGATCTGGCAAGGCTTGTGAACTTCAATTTCGACCGTTCCATCCTTCTTGAACGCGCCAAATCTGGCACGCCATCAGGGCGTGGAATCGCCGATCATCAAGATATGGCTGATCGCGTAGTCATGAGCAGGCTTGTCCGAGGCCGCCCACCAGGACGGGATTTCGACATTGCGTTTTGGCAGAAACTCGGCCCCACGCAGATTTTCGAGGCAGCCTGGGACCTGGTAGATTCTCCCATTGGCGGCTTCCATGGAGAACCCAGGCGGTCCGCTGCCTACAAATATTGCGTAGGCGTCGGGTAACACGGCCCGTTGGCGATCCCCACCCACGAGGCTCATTTGCCGGGCATCTACTTTTAACTGCACCTACTTGCTTTCGCCGGGCGCGAAATGAACGCGGCTGAAGCCTTGCAGCGCAACCGTCGGAGTTCCCGCCATCTTGGGCGCCGCCAGGTAGGAAGCGGCAGATACTGGTTCATGACGTGGGAACGATATTCCCACATATTCCCAGCGAATGGGGTGCGGACGAACCTTCCCGGCTGAGTGTCGGCACGCACGGACAGCGGGTCGTAGACCGTGCAGGCACCACAATTGCCCGCGGGGCAGCCGCGCAGATCGGAGAAGTTGCCGAGGCACTCCTGGCGCGATTTAGAGGCGTCGGATGGACGGGACGGTTTGGTCTGAGTGAATGCATTTTGGCCGGTGCCGCGAAAAGAATCGGCGGAAGAACAGCAGGACGCTTGCTTTGGATGCCGGATGGCGTGTGGACGCTCGATGTAGGGGGACTCCAGAGGCTGAGCGGGCACGTTTGGGACTTTTACCCGCTGGACGAATTGAAGACTGTCGATCCGAACTCTCCGCCCAAGCTGAGGGCGCTTGGCCCGGCGAAGTTGCTGATTGTGGCTCAACGCTGGCTGGCAGTGTTTGACCCGGCCACGCGCCGTTCCACCAAAGTCCTCGACGCGGCCCGGACGGGTCCGGGCACCTTTGACGATGCCGCGACCGGGCCGAACGGGACGATCCTTGCGACCAGCGGCAACGCCATCACCGGCTGCACGGACGGGGGAAGCCCGGCGAGTTTTCGCTGCGTGGAGTATGGATATCGGCAATTGGGGCTGAAGCTCTTTCACGACCCGCAGGTGGACGGCGGAGGGTTCCTGGTGGCGGGTGCATCTCCGGCCACCGGCGATGAGCGTTTGCTTGGTTTCGACGGCAAGGCCTGGCGGACGGTTTGGCAGGGCGGCCAGGCAAAGCTGCGCGGCTGGCCCGCTGGAGACGGCACACTGTGGCTCCAGAAGGGGAACGATCTCTTTCGGCTGCGGTCAAACCGCCTGGAGCCGGTCCCCCGGCAGGGAGCCTTGTCGGGAACGATCAACGGGGTGACGCCGGAGAAGGGAGGGGTCCTGCTGGTAGGAACCAACCAGGGGCTGGCGCGATATTCGCCGCCAATATGGCAACCGCTACCCATGCCCTCGGGCGTCGATTCGACCGCGATTAGTGCCATCACCATATTCGCGATCGAATAGCTGCTTCTCGACCTTCGTCCGGAAGTCGTTCAAGTCGAACTCGCGCGCCGTGTAGCCGCGACGCTGGACAGTATTCGTGGTGTACGTGTTCCCCGGGTGAACTGCCGCACTTCGTCGAGACCTTTCCCGACGATGGCTACATGGACATGTACCAGGTGATGAAGGCGTTACGCCAGGTGCGCTTCAGCGGCGCCGCCGAACCGGACCACGTTCCCAAGCTAGCCGGCGATACCGGTCTGCTGCTTGCCGGGACGGCTTACTGCATCGCCTACATGCGCGCGCTCTTAAGGCGGGCCAATGAGGAGGTGGGGTAGCCGGGCAGTCGACAGACTTCCGGAAAAGCTTTCTCGCCAAGCAAGACCAAGTACCACAAAGAACACCAAGAAAACCAAGACTAAGAGAACTAAGAGGAGCCTGATCGGCGGGATTCTCCTTTGGTGTTCTTGGTGTTCTTTGCGGTACTTGGTTTTGCTTGGCGAGAAAGTCTTGGAATTCCGCTTGGAGCGGGCCGGAGCTACCCACGCGTGGTCAGGTTCATGCTTTCGTACTGGTCGCCGGGCAGTGCGCCAGCGGCTTGCGGAGGGGGGCCAGCAGGGGGGCATACTGAAATAGATGAGTCAGCTTCCGGAGCCCTTCGAACTCGCCATTCAGGTGGCGCCCGCGGACATCGATGAACTTGGTCATGTGAACAACGTCACCTACCTCCGCTGGGTACAGGAAGCCGCAGTGGCGCATTGGAGAGCCGTCGCACCCCCCGCCGATCAAGCACAACTGCTGTGGATCGTGGTGCGCCATGAGATCGACTACAGGCAGCCGGCCTATCTCGGCGACCAGATTCTCGCCACCACCTGGGTTGGGGCCGCCAGCCGGATCAAGTTCGAGCGCCACACCGCTATACTTCGCGCCACCGATCGGTCATTGCTGGCCAAAGCGCGTACGGTATGGTGCCCCATTGATGTCGGGACCGGCAAGCCGACAAGTGTAAGTGCGGAGGTCCGGGCTTGTTTCTCCGTGGCCCCAGCCCCCGCCGCGTCGAAGCTGGAACATCACAGGTGAGGGCAAGTTTCTGCATTTTCTCTGGGTCGCTTCAAACGCTCTTGACTTCGGGATGGACCCACGGCTTGCGGTACGGCCGGCGCAACAGGCGATTCGCTTCCTCGTCGCCGATCACCACGGCTTTCTGTGCATCCCACGCCAGCGTCCGCCCCAGTTGCATCGAGAGATTCGCCAGAATGCAACATGACGAGGAGATGTAGCCCTCCTCGATATCGGCCACCGGCCGGCGGCGGGTGGCCATATTCGCCAGCAGATCCTTCATGTGACCGCGGATGGCCGGCGCTACGTGCTTTTCGAGGCGAGCTTCCGTCTTGTCTTCGGGATATTGTTCGAGCTCGTAAGTGACGTCCTTGTGGATGGGTTGGACGCCCTTCGCGGCAGGGATGTAATCGTAGCCCATGACTCCGGCCTTCAGAGTGCCCTGGTCGCCATATAGCGTCGCGCCCCACGGGTAGTTGGGGTCGACCGAAGGACCGAAGCGCCGGTGCTGCCAGACGATGGTCAGGTCGTCGTATTCGAACATGGCGGTCTGGGCGTCCGCGATGTTGGACTTTCCCCCCTTGAGAACCCGTAAGCCGCCGAAGGACGAAATGCGTTTGGGCCAGCCGAGCCCCATGAACCAGCGCACCATGTCGAACATGTGGATACCCATGTCCCCGATGGTGCCGTTACCGTACTCCATGAACTGGCGCCAATTGCGCTGGATCTCGGGACTGTAGGTCATCATGGGCGCCGGCCCCACCCAGAATTCCCAGTCCAGGGTCTCAGGCACGGGCGCAGGCTCCGGTTTGCTGGCCCGGCCGCCGCCGTAGGAGTAGATCTCCACCAGGCCGACGGTGCCGAGTTTCCCCTCCTTCACCAGGTTGCGGGCCTCGATCAGATGCGGGGTGCTGCGCCGCTGCATGCCGATCTGCACCACGCGCTTGTATTTACGGGCCGCGGCCAGCATCGCCTGGCCCTCGACGATGTCCACACTGATGGGCTTCTGTACGTACATGTCGACTCCCGCCTTGGCGGCCTCGATCATCGGGAGGGCATGCCAGTGGTCCGGCGTGGCGATCTCGACGAGATCCAGGTCCTTCTCCTTCAGCATTTCGCGGTAGTCCGTGAACATCCGGGGCTTCTTCTTCGAAGCTTGGCGTGCGGCCGCCATCTCCGCGCAATCGGCCATCATCTTCTTATCGACGTCGCAGAGGGAGACGATCTCGACCGGCGACACCTGGACCAGCCGGAACAGGTCGGACTTGCCGTACCATCCGCAGCCGATGAGTCCGACACGTTTGGGAGGCTGCTCCGCTGCCTCGAGGCCATAACGGTGGGCTGCCGCCAATGCCAGACCGGCGACACCCGATTGAACGAACCGACGACGATCCATGAGATCCCCTCCTGGTGGAAACGTCTGAATCTCCGGGTCTAGTTTACCTCTGTGGGGGATGCTTTAGCACGGCTGAATAGGTCGCTCTTCTGTAGGATTTGGCGTCCCCAGGGGGATTCGA
>PMTT01000093.1 GCA_003167275.1 Bryobacterales bacterium
GGTGGGTGTCGCCGGGGCAATCGTGGCAACCCGATTCGTCGCGGAGATGCTTTACGGCGTCGGGCCCCGCGATCCCGTGACGTTCGCCTGTGTGGCTGTCCTGACGCTGGCAGTGGCGTTGGCAGCGAGCTACTTTCCGGCGCGGCGCGCGACCAAGGTCGATCCGTTGATCGCACTACGGCATGAGTGACGGAACCTACAGAGGCTGCGGGGCGCGTNNGACAAGCATCGGCGCCGGGGCGGTTGCCAGGCGTGCGAAAGACCGTGTAGAGGCAGTCCATCGTGAATTACGAACTCATCATCGATGACGCTGCGTTGGAGCAATTGCGTGCATTGCCCAAAGAAGTCCGCCGCAATATCGGCTATCGTCTGGAGATTCTCCAGAATTCCTTCCAAGGAGATGTAAAGAACCTGGAGGGAGACGAGCGGCGATACCGGCTTCGAGTCGGCGATCACCGGGTGCTGTTTCGATTGGACGGCAAGATCATTCACTGTATGCTGTGAAGCAGAGGAAGGAAGCCTATGGGTAACGACGCACTTCAGGAAGCCCACGAGCCGACGTTGCGCGAACTGGCATCCGAAGTTTCGCGCCTTCGCGAAAGAGTCGAAGACCTCGAAGACCTACGCGACCTTCTGGCTGCCGAACATGCCGCACAGGGCCGTTCCGGTATTCCGTGGGACCAGGCCAGGAAAGAACTGGATCTCGATTAACCCCCCAGGGCAGCTTGCGGCATGCGCCAACCGCGTCCGCCCTTTGGCGCCTGGGCGAGATCGCAGCGTCGTGTTATCTTCGTGACTGCATGCAGCGGGCTTTCTACGCCGTTGCCGTGCTTGCACTGGCCTGCCTGTTGCTGCGGTCCGCCCGTGTGGGCCTGGCCGGCGACTACGTCGATCCAATTGGAAAAATAACGGCGCAGGATGAGGCCTTGTATGCCCATAGCGCCATACGCATGGCCCGCCAGGGAAACTGGCTCACACCGTTCTTCATGGGCCGCTATGCACTCTATAAGCCGCCGATGTTGATGTGGGCAGCCGGGCTCTCGGCGCGCATTCTGGGTGTGTCGCGGCTGGCGTTGCGGCTGCCGGTCGCGTTGCTCGCGAGCCTGGGACTTGGGTTGGTGTTCCTGTGGGTGGCGGAGTTGCGCTCGTGGCAGGCCGCGGCATGTGCCGCCGTGCTGGTGGCATCCAACCATCTCTGGCACGTATTGGGCGGGATGTGCATGACCGACGGCATCCTGGTGGCGTGCTATATCGCTGCGATGTACTGTCTGTATTCCGACCCGTGGCTGGAATCCAGATCCGCGCTCTGGGGTTTTGCGGCCGCTGTGTCGGGCGCGATTCTCACCAAGAGCGTGGCAGGCATCCTGCCGCTCGGAGCGCTGGGGCTCTACTGGCTGGCGGCGCCGCGCAAAGAAAGGCCGGCATTCGCGCGTGTGTGCCTGGCGGCCGGGCTGTCGCTGGCGTTGGCCGCCCCCTGGTTCGTCTATCAGGCGGCGGTACACGGCCGGTGGTTCTGGGCGGAACACATCAACGTGGAGATCCTGGCCTTTGGCGCCGGAGCCCCGCCGCAGACTTCCCGCGAGAATCAGGCGCTGTTTTACCTGATGCGCGTGCCGGGAGTGGATCCGGTGCTTACGGCGATTGCGCTGGTGGCTCTGCCCGGGTTCCTGGGAGAGTTGCGAAAAAGGTCCGGCCCGGCGGTTCTCTTGGCTTGTTGGATGGCTATGGTGGTGGCCGCGATCCTCGCCTTTCAATACCGCAATATCTCGTACATGCTCCCGATTGTTCCCGCGCTGGCAATACTGGCGACGGGATACGGGCCGTACACGGAGGGTCGCAGGAGCATGTGGATGCTGGCGTTTGTATGCGCGGCGTTCGTGTGGAAGGCCGCCTTCCCATCGGCGCCGTGGGGCCTGTCCTTCCAAAGGGGGACCATCCAGGCAGTGGCGCCGCTGGTCTCCGATTACTGTGCGCGAGGGCGGGCCAATGAGTTGATTCTGGTGGGTATGGATGACGACCTCTACGCCTCCACGCTCCCTCTCGCGAAGCTGCGCTACGGACTGGTGGGCGGAAACTTGAACGGAGGGCGCTACGGCATGCCTTTCGATTCGATGGGCATCGTGCTCACGGCAGCACAGTTCGACGATCCGGCCCGGTGGACACCGGTCTTCCGCGATCGCCTGCGCCAGTGGGGGATCGATTCGGAGGAGCCGATCGGGACATTGATTACGGCCGCATCGCCCGAGGAGTTGGCGCAGATGATTCGCGCGCATCCCGACAGCGATTTCCTGGTGCCTGCAAGGTACCGGAGCGCGGTGGAAGAGGCGGCGCACGCGAATCACGAGATCGTGGAAGCGCCGGAGCATTTTTTCCTGTTGTCGCGGCAGCGGACGGCGAGGGCCGGGGCGCCGGCGTGGTCATGCCGGATGTAGAGCGAGCTGCCGGGGAGCCGGCCTCAGCGAACTTCCTCGTGTTCCCGCATGGCAGCGTCAATATTGAGGACAGGCAAGTCCATGGCAACGACATCGTCGCCCCTACGTTCGAGACGGTAGATTGCAGCGCCATCGGGTCCCGCATTCCTGACGGCGGCAGCGAAGCTCTCGATGCAATCGAGGCTGTGTGTCGTGCAGAATACCTGCACATTGGACTCACGTGCCGCCCTGGCGAGAGCGATCCACAGTTTCTCCTGAACGCTCCAATGGAGGCCGTTTTCGAATTCGTCGATGAGGAGGACTCCCTGGGGTGCAGAGGCCACCGCAAGGGCAATGTGGAACAGTTTCGTCAAGCCGACCGCCATGGATCGCAAGGGAATCCGACCTTGTCCTGTGACTCTTAGGAGAGCGACACGAGTAGAGGACCCAGGTCTGCCTGCAATGTAGGCCAAATCCCGGATCCGAGGGTCCAGCATGCGGACCACTCAAGAACGAGATCCTGACCGGGACCTTGGACCAAGGCATCCCAAAGGGAGGCGGCCTTTTCGTCTGAAAACCCGCCTGCCGTGAGAAATGCGACGCTCCCGGCGTTTTCGTTCGAATACTTTTCGCCAAGGGGAGATGGGCCGCGCAAAGGTAGGAACCGGCGAGTAAGCAAGCCCACCTGCCGGTCCCCGCGGTACACAGGAAGAGCCATTTCGACGCCTTCGGGAGGAATCGCGGCTCCTGGGGACGCAGGGACGTAGTGTGGGAAGCCCTCCTCGTCCGTAACTATCCGATGAGGCAGACACTGTACACGAAGAGGGCTTGCGTCTCCAACTTTCCCGATGGTAATGCCGTTTGTGAACGCCCCGCCTGCCCGATGGAACAAACCGAAAACGGGTAGCACCAAGCGACTGTGCGAGATCAACTCCGTCAGCCGCCGCGGCACTTGTGTCGAGTCTGGCAGTTCGAATTCCAGTGCAAGTTCTCCCGCGTTAGGAACGTTTGCCATCGCCCCAGTTTAACGCTCCGGCTGGACGTGCTGGGGAACTTCGACTACACGTGCCCACCCGTCAGCTTGGAGTGACTTTGTGGCACGTGGCCACGTCGCCCGGCGGCCTTATACGTGAAAGCGTGCTTCCGGAGCGGATCGGCGGGGACCGGCTGATCGAGCGGATCGCCAGTAACGCCGTAGTGCTTACCCACGAGAGAGAGACAACTTCCCAGAAAGTGGGGATATCGTCCATTGACCTCAGCGATTGCTTCCCCCATCGGTCCGCTTTGCCGCCCGGAATGTCAAAGGAATTGAAGCCCGTTTGAGATTCCTGGGCTGCGGCCTTGGGCCCCCGCAATTCACTTCCCCGGCCCCACGACCACATCCGCCNNCCACATACAGCACCAGCGCAATCCTGCCCGACCCCTCCAACTGCCGGTACACCAACGCCCCGTCCCCGCCCTTTGCCTGATTGCTCCTCAGCGGCACGTCCACATTGCCCACCTTCAGGTGCACGTGTTCCAGCCGCCACCGAACCGGCTCGCCCGCGCCGCTCATCCCGCCCGCGTAGCTTACCTGCCCCTCCGCGATCGTCCCCACCTTCGCCACTGTCGCGCCGCCCGCCTCAAGGTCCCTCGCCAGCACGAACGTCATCGGCCCCGCGCTCAAGTCCCCCTCCGACACCAGCGGCGCCGCCGTCCCCTCCGCCAGCACCTTCCGGAACATTCCCGACAGTTTCCGCGTGTGCGTCGTAAACCTGCGCACCACGAACTGTTCCAGCAGATGGTCTTCCGCCCTGCCGCCGAAACCCTCCAGCACGTTATGAAACAGCCGCAGCCACGGCCGCGACGTGTAGGGATAGTACAGCCTCGATACCTGGCTCGCCGCCGCGCCGCCGATCACGTCGGAATAGTCCGGCTGCCAGCGCCCGTTATCGCCCTTGCACACGAACGCCGTCCAGATCGAGTACCACACCCGCGACCTGAAGCCCCCCGTGTTCTTGTAAAAATACCGCGGGTCCTGGTGAAAGACCGCCTGCAGGATCACATGGTGAATCATCACGCCGCTGAGGTGGCTGGTATATCGCGCCCCAAACCGCTTCGCGTAGCCTTCCACTCCCTGTCCGAACTCCGGGTATTTGTTCTGCGCCTGCTGGATTCCCGCGTCGATCCCCGTGCCCAGCAGCGTCACCGGATCCACCAGGGTCTTGAACCCGAGGTGAAACTTCTGCCTCGCCGTCAGCGGCGCAGCGTTCGGGTCGTACGTCACCAGAAAGTGCGGAAACACGCCCAGCACCCGTTGCTTCTCTTCCGACTTCAGTTGCTCCGCCGCCAGCTCCTTCGGCGGCGGCGTCACCTCGATCGTCGACGTCACCGGCGCCACTTGCAGCACCGCCGCCACCGGCGCCTCGTTCAATACTCCCGCCGTCACGTTCGCCGTCCACAGCGCGAACCCGCCCGCCGCGACCG
>PMTT01000948.1:0-154 GCA_003167275.1 Bryobacterales bacterium
TCATGATGCGGAGGAAAGCCCAGAGATCGGCAGCCAGCCGTCCCGGCTGGTAGAGCAGCTTGAACCAGTGCGCTCCCAGAAAGCCGGGGATCAGCGTCGAGACGCACAGAGCGGCCGCGCGGCCACTGTCGAGTCCGGCCCGGCGGGTCCGCCG
>PMTT01000948.1:174-5807 GCA_003167275.1 Bryobacterales bacterium
GGGCGGACCGTCAAATTGCGCGGCGGCAGGGCGAGTGCGCCGGTCAAACGGCCAACCTCACCTCCTTGAGCGGAGAGCGTTTCCTGGTGACCATCAGCAGGATCGCGAGGCCCGCAAGGATGAAGGCGAAGGACGCGTACTGGTCCACCGAGATGCCCCAATACCGTGGAGGATTCTCGTGTAGGGTGTCAAACCACAGGCGGAATGCCGGGCAAAGGACCAGGAGGACGCCAAGGTAGGTTCCCGCAGGGCTGCGGAAGCGGTCCACCACCCGGACCAACGCCAGTAAAAATGGCGTGACGAGGACTTCGAGCAGGCCGAGATCGTATCGGGGTCCCCCAGGATAACGCACCGCCAGCCACGAGGTAGTTCGAATGCCGGGATGATCGTGTGCCAGATAACACCCCATGCGGCCAAACATCCACCCGCACAGGAACGAGAATGCCAGCACGTCCAGATAGCTCCAAACCTCGTGCATAGTCATGCGCTGCCGGCGGAAGAAAAACACGGCGCCCACGAGGCCGCCGGCGACGCCGCCGAAAGAGGCCGAACCATCGAAGATTCGCAGCACCACCCAGGGATCCATCCGGACGATTGCGGGCTGGTAGACCAGCTTGAACCAATGCGCGAACAGGAAGCCGGGGATCAGCGCCCACACGCACAGAGCGGCTGCCCGGCCGGCATCGAGTCCGGCCCGGCGGGTCCGCCGGAGCATAGTGAGATAGCCGGCGAGAACCCCCGCCACCAGCAGAATCCTGACCGGATTGATCCACAGGAATCCCAGTTGGAACGGCGGAATATCAATGTAAGGAAACACGCTCAATTATGGCTGTGGCACGGAGGGCCGTCAATCGACCAGGGCCGCACGGCGTCTTCGCCACGCGCTCACCGCGCGTGGTCGAACTCCTCCGCCTCGAACGCGCGCTCCCCTATGTCCGTGGAACCGACATGAGCCGCGACCGTGAGACGGTGTGAAAGGATCGCCCGCAAGCGGGCGAGACAGGCGAAACCGCCTGTCCCACCAGAAACCAAACCGTGCCGAGCACGTGAGGGACAGCGGCCCCTCACCGCTCACGACGCTTCAGGATCTCCTCGATTTGCTCTTTCGCGATTGGAAGCCTGTCGATATTCTCTCGCAGCCAGCCGGTAAAATCCGCTTCGATGGGCGCGGTCCAGCCGGTATCGATCTGGCCCGCCGTGTATTTGCCCTCGCGCAGGCGTTGGTGGCCGAACAGGTCGCGAAGGTGAGTGATCTCGGAATACTGCACCACCTGCTCCACCACTTGCGGAGGGATGAAGAGCACCCCGCCGTCGCGCCCCAGCACCACGTCGCCCGGCATGACTGTCGCCTTGCCGATGCGGATCGGCGTGTTGATGCCAATCATTGTGGAATTCAGGCGCGCACCGGTCGCGAGGCTGCCGAAGTGGTGCGAAGGATCGTAGGAGCGAACGAAGGACACAAAGTCGTCCAGTTCCTTCAGGCCGTTGATATCGCGCACGGCGCCGTCGTAAACGATGCCGTTGTGACTGCGGGCGTAGATGGCATTCCCCACGTTGTCGCCGATCGATGGCCCGTCCTGCTTCAGCCCGAAGTGGTCGCAGACGTAGACATCCTGGGGCTGTAACATGTCGACCGGCCAGGCGTTCTCCCCTCCGACGCGGCCGTCCTTCTTTCCCTGCTCCTCGATGACTTTCTGGATGTCGGGCCGGCCGGGCAGCCACTGCGCCGTGAGCGCGCGGCCCACCAGCACCTTATCCGGATGGATGGTAAACCAGCCGTCCTCGTATTGGTGATTGAATCCGGCGGTCCGTAATTGGGCCCATGCCTCCTCGAGCGTGACCGATTTCATGCGCTTCAGGATACCGTCCGGAACCTTCGGACGGCCGTCGGGGAAGCGCTCGCCCTTCCAGTCGGGGGTGTACTGGATCAGCAGTTCCCTGGTCAGGATTCCAGGCTGTGCAAACGCCGAAGCCGCGCACAGCAGTGCGATAGGGAGCCATGAGAGCCGCATAGTCATCCTCTCCTCGTTGGTTCGAACCACGGCGTGTCCGGGACCTGAGCTTTGCGCGCCCCGTCGTCATTCATCTCGACGCCGAGACCTGCCCGCTCCGGCAGCGGGATGTAGCCCTTCTGGATGATCTCACCTTCCTTCACCCAGTTGCGCCATAGGTCGAGCGAATCGATCCAGTGCCATTCCTGCACCAGGAAGTTCGGGATGGCGGCGCACACGTGAGCGGTAGCCATCATGCCGATCGGCGAGGTGACCGCATGCGGCGCCACCGGTACGTAATACGTGTGGGCCATATCGGCGATCTTGCGCGCTTCGAGCAGTCCGCCGCACTTCTGGAAGTCGGGCATGATGATATCGGCCGCGCGCTTTTCGAGGATCTCACGGAAACCCCAGCGCATGTAGACGTTCTCACCGCAGCAGATGGGAGTGCTGGTCGAGGCGCGTACCTCCCGCATGGCGTCGATATTCTCCGCCGGCACGGGCTCTTCGAGCCACATGAGCTTGAACGGCTCCAGTTCCTTCGCGACGCGCTTGCCGGTGGTCGCATCGTAGCGTCCGTGCATGTCCACCGCGAGATCGAAATCCTTGGCATAGAGTTCCCGCGTAAACGCCACCTTCGCGACCATATGATTGATCTCGCCGTTCGAAGCGGTCCAGTTCACGCGGTCCTTGCGCGAAGGGTCGTTCGCGTCGTCGATATCGATTTTGGCGGCCGTGAACCCCATTTCCTGAATCTGCTTGATACGCGCCTTGGACCCCTCGTCCCCGGGAATCATTTCCCGCGCGCCGGAATCGGCGTAAACCCGCACTCGGTCGCGGACACGGCCGCCGAGCAACTGGTACACCGGCAGGCCCAGGGCTTTCCCCGCCAGATCCCAGAGCGCGATTTCGACGGCGGTCAGCGCCGTCACATACTGGCCGGCCTGCGCCCCGGCGAATATGCCCGAAGTGCGGATGCGTTCGAACGCGGCCTCGATGTTGAGCGGGTCCTGCCCCATGAGCATGCGCGCGAAAGACCGGATGATCGGAACGTTGCCGGTGGCTGCATCCGTGGATTCGCCCTGCCCGACGATGCCCTGATCGGTGTATACCCGTACGTGCACCTGGTAGCCATGCACGCGAACTTCGGCCGTGCGGACATCCGTGATCTTGAGTTTGGGCCGGTTATAGGGAGTAGTGGCCTGCTCCACGGCGGCCGACAGGGATGGCAATCCAGCCAAACCCGCTATGGGGAGTAGCCCGCCCTTCAGTAAGGTTCTTCGATCTAGTCGTCGCATCAATTCCTCCAGGCAGGTTAACTGTAACAAGTAGCGCGCCCGCTCAGTCAAATCAGAACGAATAATTTAAACCCAACTGTAGATGCCGCATGGCACCCGGGGTAGACGAAACGACTCCGCAGTTCTGACAGGCGGCCGTTGCCGGCAGTCCAGGCCGCGCCGTCCCCGACAAGATGTTCAGCGAGGGCATCCCCCAAATTCGCCTCCCCAGCTCTGGGGGCGCTCCGGTCTGCGATAAGGTAGCACGCCACTTCCGGGCGGGCTAGGTTTGGTACGGTGTCCGGCGTTCAACCGTAATGGAATCTTCTTCTTGTGCCGATTGGAAAAGCCTGGCTTTCTGCCGGATTAACTGTTAACCGGACCGGTTATCGCCGTTAAGTCGCGGCATCGAACCCGCAAAAATGAAGTATGATACGCTGCGGTTGAGCAGAACATGTGTGAAAGCGAAGGGATCGGTCTGAGCGAGTTGCGCGAGCAGGCCGTGCGGGCGGAACTGGGTCATCTGCTAGAGAGTCCTGCGTTCCGCACAAGCAAGCGATGCCGGGAGTTCCTCGAGCACACCGTTGAGCACACGATGGCCGGTCGGAGCGGTGCTCTCAAAGAGCGTTCCCTTGGAGTGGAACTCTTCCGGCTTCCGACGGATTTCGACCCCGGTCAGCACACGATCGTCCGCGTAACAGCTAATGAGGTACGGAAGAAGCTAGCCCTGCATTACCTCTCCGAGAACGGCGCGTCTCATCCGGTGAGAATCAGCTTGCCGCCGGGGTCCTACAGGGCCGAATTCAGGTGGGAGACGTTGGCTGCGGAGCCGGCCCCAGAACTCGCCGCGGTGCGTCCCGCCGCGGCCCCCCCGGTCGCCGAGCCGCACGCTGCGGATCTGACCACGGAGGCGCCCACCCAGGAGCCAAAGTTGGCGGAGCCGCGCATTCCGGCACACCCGAGAGGGTTCACTCACATGGTCATCGCGTGCGCCATGGCAGTCGTGTTGGCGGCAGGCACTTTTTTATGGTGGCAGGGCCACGCGAAGGCGGTCTCCGCCGATGCCAGGTCCAGTTCTGTTTCCGGCGCCGTTCCAACTGGCGAGGATCTGCGGCTGATCGTGGGCTCTACCACTGCCTACATCGACCGCAGCGGACAGACATGGGGCCCGGATCGTTTCTTTTCCGGAGGTTCTGTAGTTGTCCGGTCGTCCGCTAGAATCCTTCGAACACTCGATCCGGATATTTACCGGCGCATACGCCAAGGCGACTTTCGGTATGACATTCCGCTGAAGCCGGGCTCCTATGAGCTGCGTCTTCATTTTGCCGAGACCGGGATAGCCGATATCATTAACGCGGAATCCAGCGGTGAGGGGCAGCGTCTGTTTCAAGTCTCCGCTAATGGGAAACTGATTCTGGATTTGTTCGATGTAGTGGCCGACGCCGACGGTACGAATACCTCAGATGAGAGAGTGTTCAGGAACATCTCACCAGCCGAAGATGGCTTTCTTCACCTGAGCTTTGTCTCCTTCAGGGGAAGTGCAATCCTGAATGGAATCGAGGTGTTGCCGGTCAGTCCGGGTAAGGTGAGGCCTGTCTGCATTCGATCGGGTTGGACCTCGTCGTGGCAGGATCCCGCCGGTCAGCGGTGGCGGGCCGACTCGTATTTTCTGGGAGGAAATGCGCTCGTCCGCACGACAAATCCGGCTCAGCAGGACAATGCAATCACCCCTGACATGGCGCTCTACGCCAGCGAGCGTTGGGGACATTTTTCCTATGCGGTGCCCGTGGCCGAGGGCCGGTACCGGGTGACGATGAGATTCTGCGAGGGACACTACGGACGCATAACACCGGCGCAGGCGGACTGGGCAGTCGCGTGTTTGACGTATATTCTAACGGCGTGGCGCTGCTGCGGGACTTCGACGTCTTTAAGGAGGCGGGCGGAGAAGGCCGGCCTCTGGACCGGACCTTTTCCGGGATTCGACCCAACGCTCAAGGCAAAATCGTACTCACTTTCGTTCCGACTACGGGAATGGCGTTTGTGAATGGCATCGAAGTTGTGGAAGATTCGAAGTTGCCGTTCTACTCTGTGGGAAATGCGTTTAAGATGCCCCCTCCGACGGGTGAAAAGGAGATTCCAGCCAAATGAGAGTTTTCATCGTCGGCAGGGGTGTGGTTGGCACAATCTACGGCTGGGCTTTATCGAAAGCGGGCTTCGATGTCACCCATGTCGTGCGAAAAGAGGGAACGCCTGCCACTGACACTTTGGACCTATTGGACCTGCGGCCCGGGTATCCCAAACACACCCGGGCTACCTATGCTCCCAAGACAGTAAGGCAGATCAGCCGGTCCGACGGTTTCGACCT
>PMTT01000948.1:5910-13870 GCA_003167275.1 Bryobacterales bacterium
GTGCGCCTTGGAATGTTGAAAGGCTCTGATCCGGACAGGTTCAAGGCTGTGGAGGAATTATTCCAGGGGGCCGGGTTCACCTTGGACGTGAAACCAGACATCATCGAGTGGCTCTGGGTGCACCACGCGATTAACGCAGGGGGAATAGGAGTCTGTCTNNGTGCGGGAGGCACTGGGTGTGGTTGCGGCCCGCGGTGTCGATCCGGGAAGTTATCCCGAGGCGAGAAGTGTTTTGAACACGCCCACTTGGCTTGCGTGCCTGGCCGCTGCTTACAGCATCCGATTTACTGAGAAGGGACGGCGCCTTGTCAGGGCAAGTCATTTCGCCAACAGTGGAGAGGAGATGAAGCGCTTTTACTTCGATGTGCTCCACACGGGAGAGAGCCGCGGCGTGGCCATGCCACACTTGTCCGCCCTTCGTGAAAGGATCGAATCTTAACCAACAAACGAGAGCGGAGAATGATCAAATGGCCGCCTTTCGGCGCCCTCTGCGACCACCCGTGCGGCTAGTGGCTGGTGCAAAACACTTTCCATCTCGCCTGGCCGAAAAGGATCCTCTGCGGCAAGGCGGATGGCGCCTCTCCAAATTGGCCGCCAAACGGATTTCCAAGAGCGTACCTATCGGGCCTGAGTTCATTTGCAGTTGGCCGTCATGCACAGGTTCTTGCTGAAGAATGGGATTACATGGTGCTGGAAGCGATCGGCAACGGCGCTGGTATGAGTGCCGGAATAGATCTCGAATGTGTTGGCGATGCCGTAGGTGTCCAGGATGTCGTGCAGCTTGCCTGCGTCAATCCGCAAACCGTCCTGGTCGCCCACATCCATGGCGATGGCCCGATACTGCCGCAGATTCCCGATGTACTGGTCGACGAACGCCAAGGGCGCGTTGGCAGCCCACCTGGCGATTACATCCTGCCGGACCACTCCGTTCTCACTCGGCAAATCGAGATAAAGCGGCGGTTTCTTCGGATTCGGAGACCAGGCAGCGGCGGAGGCGAGCTGAGCACGCAGCCCGAACGGCAGAGTGGCTGAATCCGCGGGCGTCTTTACCGCCTCCAGGGCCTTCTCGTTGGCCGGGTTGGCAGGTCCGCCGCCACGGGCGGACAAGCAGCATGGGCTCATGATATACAGGCTGCCAAACACGTCCGGATGCTTCATTCCAATGCGACTCGCGCCATAACCACCCATGGAGTGCCCGACGAGCCCGCGGCTCGTGCGGTTGGCGATGGTGCGGTAATGAGCGTCGACATAAGCAACCACGTCGTGCGCGATGAATTGCTCAAAGTCGCCNNCACCACAATCATGTCCTGAGCGCCTTGCGCGAAGGCGCCCTCGATCGTTTGCGGTACATGGATTTCCTGGGACCACTGCGCGGCGCCTATGGAATAACCGTGCAGGGCATAAACGACTGGATAGCGGCGGGTCTTGGCGGACGGGTAGCTGGGCGGCAGGACGACAATCACTTCGCGGTCGATGCTATTGCCTTCCAAGTTGCCCTCCAATCGACTGCCGTGAACCTTGATGTGCTCCACCGCTACGGGCTTGGCGCCGGGCACGACTGGCGGTATCTCAGTCTTGACCTGCGCCGTCGCAAACAGCACCAGCCCAAACGCGATCGGGATCGCTCGACAAAGTCTGCTTTTCATCATCGTTACCTCACATTTACATCTATCACCGTAATGGGTACGCCGCCACAGACTACTCTCGCACCTCGAATTCGTACACACTGATGCTGCCGGGCGGCAAGGTGAGCCGTCGTGGCGCTTGGGGCAGTGACCTCTCCGACATCGTCGCCGGAGGGCCGGTGAACTCGCCCCGTCCTGGACCCGGCGGCGTTGACGCACTCCCGCCTTGAGCGGTCAACTGCCAAACCCTGGCAGCCCCGCTGGGCTGGACGCCGGTCAGATTCAAGTCGCAATCCTGTGTCGTCTCGGTGGGATTGACCACGGAGATGGCGAGTTTCCTGCGATCGGCGCTCAGCGCCGCAAAGACGTCAATCGGATAAGTTGGACTTCCGGAAGGCCGCGCCGGGAGGTCCACTCCAAGCGTTCCCTGGATGCCACGCTGGGGAGAGTTGCCGTTCACGGCAACTGGCAGTGCGCCTGCAAAGTGGTCATGTAGCAACTTGATCACCAGCCCTTCCAAGCGGTATCCAACCGCGTCTCCGTAGGCGTCGTTCGCCAGGGTCCCCATGCCTCCCGTCGCCACCCCCATGGCCACCATTTCCGAGTGCCGGAAGAACTCGTGGTACACCAAGGCATTGGTCATGGGATTCAGCATCGGATTGCTCATGGGGGGAGCGCTGCCCGAGGGATTCACGGATCGGTTCCTCGGCGCCCATTCGTCGAAAGCGAACTTGATGTCTTTACTTTTGAGAGACGGCATCCTCCTCAAGTACTCCTCCCATGCTTCGAACTTCATTTGCACTTTGTTCGACATCCGGCGCACTCTGTCAACGAGCGGATCGTCAGCCTCGACAAATGCCTGCTTCCCGGCGTCAATCGCCAGGTTGGGGTAGCCGTAGAAGTGCTCACCGAGATAGTCGATGTAATCGGCTGAACGTTCCAGCAGCGCTCCGGTCCAGTCGTACTTCGTGCCAAAGCCAAACGGCACCTTATCGTTCACCTGTTCCCGCCCGGGGAAGGTGCCTAATTGCCGGTTCTCGATGTAGGTCCAGGATAGTTCTTCCGGCGTGGCGCTGGAGGCGATCACCTTGATCGTGGGGTCGACTTTCCTCATTGCCCTGACGATCAGGTTGTGCTTCTCCGGGTACTGGGTGACCGCCATGTGGCCCCACTGCCATGGACCGTACATTTCGTTGCCAATTCCCCAGATCTTTACGCCGTAAGGCGCGGGATGTCCGTTAGCCATCCGCAACTGACCCAGCCGGCTGGTGGCGGGACCGTTCACGTACTCGATTTCCTCGGCAGCCGAGTGGGCGTCGCCGAGCCCGGAGTTTATTGCAATATAGGGCTCCGCGCCGATCAGGCGGCAGAAGGTTATGAAGTCGTCGATCCCCATGTCGTTAGACTCCATCCCGTTCCACGCAAGTTCTCGCCGGGGCGGCCGCTTATCGGCATCGCCTATGCCGTCACTCCAGTCATAGGCGGACACGAAGTTCCCGCCGGGCCAGCGCGCAATCGAAATTCCCTGCTCCCTCAGAAGACGGACCGTCGCGGCCCTGAAACCCGAGACATTGTCCCCGGCCATCAGAGAAGCGGCCCCAATGTGGATAGCGCCTTTGCCGGTCCCGACAATCTCGAAGCGGCCTTCGTTGGTATCCGTCTTGGCTGTGAACTTCAGGGGAAACCTGGCGTAGTTAGTAGTAAGCGCAGGTATGCTGACCGTCTGGCGATCGGCCGGGTCCGGCCCCCAGGCCAGAGTGACTTCCACCTTGGCGCCGGGGGAGCCTGCCAACACCACACGCCCTACGTACGCCCTGCCGGCGCGCAGCGCGATCCCCGACTGGCTGATGCCATGTGGCGTTGCTGCCTCCAGCCGGATGCGCGGACTCCACTCACCCACGTAGGAGTTCTTACTGTCCATGACCACGAATTCGTCGGCGCCGACCGGCATCCATCGGCGTTGCGGCCCCCTTCGGCCAAACCCTCCAGCCGGGGCGGCGGCGGGCTTTGAGTTGATCTCGTTGAAGAACTTCCGGTCGGACAACATCTCGGCCCATACCTGGGTCGTGGCCGGCTCCATGAAGCCGCCGAACATCAGCTTCGTGATGGGTTGCCCCCTGCGCGTGGCGTCAATGGTGGCCGCCACAGGCTGCGCGACCGACGTCCCGGTAAGAACCATGACCAGCGTCGACATTAGAAGCCACAGCCTGCTGCTATGCATTTCTGTCCTCCGATAAAAATGGGAAGCCCGGTCGCGGAACCGCACCCGCGACCGGGGTGAAGGAGATCCTGTCTATGACGCCGGGGCGCCTACCGTGGCCCTATCTGAAGAGCCGCGGCGCGAAGTCGTTCAAGCACCGCCGCCAGGTCAGCCATTCGTGGGCCGTGCCAGGCGACTCGAATAGACGTTGTGAATGCCGGCTTGAGTCAATGCGTCGCTGAGACCTTTTTAAGCCTCTTTCTTACCGGGAAGAGGGTTGGGGCGCGACTCCCAAAGTCATTCCAGCGTCAGCGTAGCGCACAAATCCCGCAGGCAGTAGGTTTGCTACGGTGTCCCGGGTTCAGGATCAATGGAATCATACGGTTGCGTTCGCACAGCAAGCCGGGTTTAACCGTTAACCGGGGTTCTTAACCCAGTTAAACCATACCTGATTGCCTTGGAAGCTCCGTGATAGGCACCGTAAGCTCGTTCCGAACCCGGTCACGTTGAACGTGCCGTTCGGATTCCAACATTGAACGGCCCCGGTAGTTTCCTGAGGCGGCAAGTGCCTTGGGTGGCGATGCCGCGGTGGAACACCCGAATTTGAAATACAGAGAATAGGCTCCTCTTTTCCCTTGACACCCTGCGTGATTACTGCTACAGATGATTAGATCTTAAGTTGTTGGCTCAAACAAACGGACAACAGACCGGAATGACGCTCAATGCCAGGCCGGCACTCTTGCCGAGAGTATTGAAATGAAGACAGTTTAGCCAACGGTGGGAAGCGAAAGGAGATACAAGAATGCGAAAACTATTCGCGACGATACTGCTCCTCGTATTCGTGCTCGCAATTCAGGGGTACGCGCAGAGTATCACCGGCTCGCTGAACGGACGTGTAGTCGATCAGCAGGGCAGTGCGGTTCCGGACGCCAGGGTTACCGCTATCGAGCCAACCAAGAAAGTTACGGTCACGACAAATACAACCGGCGTGGGCGACTTCTCGATCGCCGGATTGGCGCCGGGCATCTACACCGTCACTGTAGAGGCACAGGGGTTCAAGAAACTGACGCGTCCAGACGTTGCGCTGGACGCCAGCGACAAGATCGCCCTGGGCGACTTGGCCCTTCAAATCGGGGCTCTCACCGAGTCGGTCGAGGTCAGTGCCACGGCGATGACGCTACAGACGGAAAGCGTCGAACGCGGCTCGGCCGTCACCGGCACGCAGATTTCGAACATCGAGGTAGACGGACGCAGTCCGCTCGATATGGCCAAACTGATCGCGGGAATTCAGTTTACTGTCGGTGCCACGTACGCCGTAGGCAACGCAGCCACCGGGGCCAACAACTTTACCGCGAATGGCACGCGTCCCTCGCAGAACCAAGTCACCATCAACGGAATCGGCGATGTGGATACCGGCAACAATGGCGGCTTGAACGCCAGCGTCAGCAATGACTCGATCGCGGAATTCAAGGTGCTCACCGGCACCTATCAGGCCGAGTTTGGCCGCAGCGCCGGCGCACAAATACAACTGGTGACCAAGAGCGGCACTTCTCAGTTCCACGGCAGCGGGTATTTGTATCATCGCAACGAGGGCCTCAACGCGAATACCTACCTGGACAATATCCGGCCCCAGTTCGGGTTGACGGTAACTCCCAAGCCTTTGTTTCGCTACAACGATCCCGGTTATACCATCGGCGGCCCCATACCGCTAAGGAAATGGAACCTTCGCGACAAGTTGTTTTTCTTCTGGAGCGAGGAATGGCAGGAGCAACTGGTGCCGAACACTGCGCATAACGTGACGGTGCCCACGGCGCTCGAGCGGAAGGGCGATTTCAGCCAGAGCGTCAGCTCCGCCAACCACCAGCCGGTCAAGATATATGACCCGACCACCGGTCAGCTCTTTCCCGGGAGCGTCATTCCAGCCAGCCGGATCTGGGCGCCAGGCCAGGCATTGCTGAACATCTATCCTCTGCCCAACCAGACGCTTGCCGCGAATTCCAACCTTCCTGGGGGCGCCACCTACAATTACCAGACGCAGTTGCCGGGTTCGTCTCCCCGCCGGGAGGATCTGCTGCGGCTGGATTACAACCTGACCGAGAAGATCCGCGTCTTTGGCCACTACATCAAAGACATATCTAACGCGGGAATTCCTTACGGCACTTGGGTATTGGGGATCAACCCGCCGATCGCGCCCATTTCCGAGCCCATTCCGGGCCACAGCCTGGCGGGGGGAATGACCTACATGATCACGCCCACCATGACCAACGAATTCAACCTGGGCTACACCAACAACAGCATCAATATCTTCGCCCCAAACAATGGGTTGGGCCAGTCGCTCCTGGGATCCAATCCCCTGCCGGTGCTGTACCCCGACGCAAACCAGGGCTATTTACCTCAGGTGGGTTTTGGCGGCAACAACCTGGCCAACTCACCCACGTTCGGGAGTTCCGATGCGCCGTTCATCAACTACAATACCACCATCGATCTCACCGACAGTGTGACGAAGGTCTGGGGGAGCCATATCATCAAGGCCGGCTACTACATGCAGCGCAGCCGGAAGGATCAGACGTCCTTCGGAGCCTTCAACGGCAGCTACAACTTCGGCGACCAGGGCGGTCCGACGGGTGCTAATCCGCTCGATACCGGCTACGGGTTCGCCAATGCGCTCCTGGGCGTCTATCAGTCCTTCAACCAGGCGCAGCATCATATCAACGGTCTGTACCGTTACTGGAACATCGAAGAATATGTTCAGGATACCTGGAAGGTCACTCCTCGCCTGACGCTCGATTACGGTCTGCGCACCGCCTGGTACCAGCCACAGTACGACGCTTCCCTGCAGGCATCGACCTTTGAACTTTCGTTGTTCAATCCGGCTCAAGCTTCCAAGCTGTACCTTCCGGCGGTCAACCCGGCGAACAACACGCGAAGCGCGTACGATCCGATATCCAATACGTATCGCACCGCGAACTACATTGGGCTTATGATCCCAGGTAGCGGAAACGTCAACAATGGCATTTGCCAGGCCGGCACTTGTATCAATAAGTACTTGACCCAGGACCGCGGTCTGCAATGGGGTCCCCGCTTCGGAGTTGCCTGGGACGTCACCGGCAAAGGGGATTTCGTAATTCGCACCGGCGGCGGAATCTATTATGACCGCATACAGGGCAACCGCACGTTCGACACGGTTACCAACCCGCCCGAAGCGTTCAGCGTCACCACGCAATACGGTTATGCTCAACAGCTCAATCCCGCCACCGCGGTGCTCTCTCCGCCGACTGCCGTGGAGGTTGACCCGACCGGCAAGATTCCGACTACGTACTCGTATCAATTCAGCGTACAAAAGCGCCTTCCGTGGAATGCGATTCTGGATGTCGCGTACGTCGGCTCCCAGTCGCGGCATCAGCAGGACAACCGCAATCTGAACTGGAGCGCCTTCGGGACCACGTTCACGGCAGCGGCTACAGATCCCACCGCCGGCACCGGATGCATTGGATGCTCGGCGGCTCTGGGAACGGGAAGGCCCCTTGGAAGCAACGCCCTCCCGCAGAACTTCATGTCCCGGATTCAGGGCTACGGAAATATCAACCTATACGAGAGCGCGTCCAACGCGAACTACAACTCGCTTCAGGTGCAGGTGCAGCGGCGCGCGGCAAAGGGTCTCTTCCTGGGCATCGCTTACACCTGGAGCAAGGCCATGGCAACCGCGCTGTCCGGCGGCACGAATGACAATTCGTTCGTCCGCCCCGATCAGTACAACCGGCTGGCGAACTACTCGCCCGCCTCTTTCGACCGCCGCCAGGTACTGGCGATCAACTATGTGTACACCATTCCGGTGCCGGAGAGGTTCGGCAACAAATGGACGAAGCTGATCACCAATGGCTGGCAGATCTCAGGCGTCACCATCGCGCAGACCGGCCAGGTGTTTACGCCCGGCGTCAGTGTTCAGAATTCATCCAATCAGATCGTAACCGGGTCCTACACCGAAGGGTGGCGGCCGGCGATCGTGGCGGGATGCAACCCTTACACCGGGTCAGGCAATTGGACCAGTTATTTGAACCCCGCGTGTTTCGTCCCAGCCCAGGTTGGGAGCATCGGGCTCGAATCCGGCATCGATTATCTCCACGGCCCGGGTGGA
>PMTT01000948.1:13929-51564 GCA_003167275.1 Bryobacterales bacterium
TTGCACCCAGATTGGAGGCTTCGGCAGCCTGACCCAATCGGGTCCCGGGGCATTTGGATACTCCCGAATCCTGCAGTTGATGGTTCGGGTGACCTTCTAGAAAGCCGGGTTGCAGGAAGTGAGACGCCGGGACGGGCTTGCCCGTCCCGGCGTTTCACGTTTCCGGAGTCGCCAAACCCTGACTGGGGCGGGCCTCCCGGTCCGCCTCAGTCAAAGATGTTCAACGTTCCAGTTGTTGAAGCAGTGCCTGTGCTTCCGGGTAGTTCGGGCGCAGTCTGATCGCTTCCCGGAGTGCCGCCACGGCGCCTTCCCGGTTGCGCTCGATGGAGAGGGCGGATCCCAGGCCGAAGTGGGCCTCGGCATCATCCGGCTTGTAGCGCAGGCCCTCGTTAAAATTGGAAACTGCTTCCTCGATTCTCTTCGAATACAAGAACGCGAATCCCATGCAGAAATGCGTGGCTGCGTCGTGCGGCTTGAGCCGGAGTACTTCGCCAAGCTCTGTCAAGCCCTGACTGTCCTTGCCGCGCTGCAACAGGGCAACACCCAGGTTGAAACGGGCAACTGTATTCGTTGGAGCCAGTTGGACTGCTTTTTGAAAATACGCGATTGCGCCGTCAAGATTCGAGGTTCTGTCCAAGACAACACCAAGCTTATCGTAGATTCCAGAGTTAGTTGGGTCATTCTTCAGAGCAGCCTGGAATTGGGAGAGGGCCTCCGCAGTGTCTCCCTGCGCGTTGGCAATCAGTCCCAGGTAGAAATGGGCATCGGGGCGATCGGCATACGGACGCACAACGGCGCGAAGCCGATCCACGGCCGCGGCCGTCTTGGGAGTGTCAAAAAAGTCATTCGTGAAGCGCCACAAGGGAACTGGATCGTTCGGCCTCAGCCAGAGACACTCACTCATCTGCGTCAGGGCTTCATCCACCGCCTCCGGCTTGTTGGGGTAGGAGGCGAGAAGCGTATGAGCGATAAAGTCGCGGATATCCGGGTCCTTGGGGTTAGCTTCGGCTGCGCGATGAGCCACCTGAATCGCCTGGTCGGGATATCCGAAGCGGCTCAGCAGGCCCGCCTGTTTGAGCAGACGCGTAGAGTTATAAGAGAGACTAATCAATTGGTCATTCAACGGATCTTGAGGCGGGGGTACGACCTTAGATCTGCTCAACGTAATGTTCTGCCTGGCCTCCGCAGCCTTGTCGGCCTGCCCGAGTGCCTCATAGGCTTCCTGCAGCAATTCATATGGCGGCTGCAGATAAGGATAGGTGCGTGTCAGGGGAGCGACGTGCTCGATCACCTGGTTCCACTCCCGGCGGCGTGCCGCAACGCGGCCAAGTCCGAAAGCAGCTTGCAGAAAGGAACGGCTATCGGGCACTTTGGAGGCTAGCTCATAGTAGTGCGCGGCTTCATCCAGCCTATCCCTCTTGAAAGCTCCGTCAGCCAGCTTTAACAGGGCGGGGACGTGATCGGGCTTGAGCCGCACTGTCTGCTGCAATAACTTGACCTGCTCCGGTTCGTTCCCGTTCTCCTCCTGCAGGAATGCCTGACAGTACACCCATTGATAGTCATTGGGCGCCAGTCGCGCGGCAATCCCATAGGCACCTGCGGCTTGCTCCAGGAACACGTTTGCATGGTAGGCCATTCCGAGTTTGCCAACTGCCTCGGCAGAACCGGGCCGCCGGCGGGCCTCCTGATCTGCACCCTGCAGCAACGCGCGAAGGCCCGGGTTCACCGTCCGCAGATCCGGCAGTTTTGGGAAATCGTCCGGTACCCTTTCTGGGAGCAGGATAGGTGCAAGCAGCCACGTGATCGTGGCAAGCGCCACGGCAAGCGCCCCGGTTTTTAGAAGCGGCCTTGCATCGTACCAACGAGTCCGAAAAACGTCGGCACGAGTGCCAACTCGGCAGACACGAGTGCCCGCGCCACGTGGAGTACCATCGCGAGATTCGGGTTTCATGGTATCTTTTCCGCCGCCCGACCCCAGTGGTTGAGCCAGAGCATAACCCGCCCGTCATTGGTGAACGGCTGATAAACGTCCATCCGCACGGAAACCAAATCGGGCTTTCCATCTCCATTCATGTCTGCCGCTTCCAGGCTGATGAGATGAGTCGGAGAGTGGCTGATGTCATGTTGTGTGAAGTTCATTTTGCCGTCATTCTCAAACCAGATCATGCTCTGGGAGTTCGGCTGCTCCCAGAAGTTGTAGCAACTGACGGCGGCGATATCGAGATCGCCATCACCGTCCAGGTCGACGGCTACGGCGGCGCTGGCTCCCGGGAAAAGGCCGATGGGATGATGTTCAAACTTGAAATTGCCCTTGTTTTCGAGCCATTGGACGCTATGCCAAGGCCGCGGGCGCGGCGGCAGGTAGTCAAAGGCATCCCCATTGGTGAGCAGGATGTCGACCAGTCCGTCCTGGTTCAAGTCGACCAGCCTGATACCGCTGCTGCCATAGTCCTCGTTGGTGCTGCCCCAAACCAGGTGCGATTTGAAATTCCCGTGTCCATCGTTTTCGAAGACGTAGAGTTCCTCCCATTCCTGGCTGACGATGCTGACGATATCCATGTCGCCATCGTTGTCGATATCCACGGGAATGGCGTGGATCACTCCGGAGAGGCTCTGCAGGATGTGCGAGCGGAACTGCCAGTTGCCGAGATTCTCCATCCAGCGGGTCTCGCCGTCGTCATAGCCGAATTGGCCCACGATCAGGTCGAGACGGCCATCGCCGTTGAAATCGGCGGCGCGAACGTCGGTGACGCGGGCAATGTGATCGATGATCGTATGCGGCGTGAAGTTCTGTTTGCCATCGTTTTCCAGGATCACTACCGAGCCGATCTTGTCATTGCTGGGGAAAAGCTGACCCATGCACGCGACCAGCACATCCAGGTCGCCATCTTTGTCGATATCGACAGCGCTGACATGGGCGGGGGCCGGGAGCACGGGGCTGATCCACTGTTCGGTATACACACCGGCTGGGAATTGCCGGATCCAACCAATGCGATTGGCCAGCATGTCCGCCACGAGAATGTCCGGAAGGCCATCCTTGTCGAGATCGACGATTTGGAGGCTGCCGATGCGAGGCGGATCGAGCGAGGGAAATCCGATCGGCATCGGCGTGAGAAAGTCGATCTTTTTGCCGTGCACGATTTTCGACGGACCCTCTTCCTTGTCCGCCGGGCGGGCGCCTTTGAAAATATGCTCGAATACCTGTGACATGGAGAGGCCTGAGTGGTGTGCCTGGTAGAACAGAACCAGCAAAGGGACGCCCAGCATGACGGCGGCAATCCGGAGCCCCGGCAGCACGGAGGAACGTCTTTTGCCCGGTGATTTTGGCCTTTCCTTCTTCATCCTTCCTTACCTTACCCGGCGAAAAAGAAGATCATACCGGCGGCAGCCATCCACAGGAACGATCCGAGCGGCAGCGATCCAAGGATCGCCCGGCGCCGTTCGGACCGGGCGTCAAGCCAGCAACCATAGAGCGTCCGCATGGCATAAGCGGCGCCCGTCAAAACACAAGCGACCTGCAGCCAGGGGATCGCCGGAGACCAGATGATGTGCCAGCGGCTACCCGCCATCCCCAGGAGATTCCACCCCCAATTGAACGGATCGGACAGGCTCTGGAGCAGAAATGTCATCATCGAAGAGACGGTCGCCAGCGCAAAGGCTATCCAGAAAGCCATTCCGAGCGGTATGAGCGACGCGCTGGTTGTCCGAAACTGAGTATCCGGGAGCAGCCTCGATCCGCTGATGCCGATTCCGATCCGCGTGAGCAGGTACCAGAGGAGAGGCAGAAGTCCAAGGCACGCCACCCACACGAACAGTGCGTAGATAGAGAAGGTTCCCCAGTTTCCTTTGTCCACCAGATCGGTCCAGTCTCGAATTTTGTCCCAGGCGCCCTGGTTGATGATGGAGTAGAGACAAGCCAGGGCGAACATCACGATCGCCTGCCAGACCTCGCCATAACTGGCGACGTCTTTATCCCATCCCTCGCTGCGCCAGAATACCGCGACGTTGTCATAGGCGCAGGTCTTCACGCACTCCATGCAGGCCCCGCAATCGTTGTTCCGATCGATTTCACCCACACAGAGCCCGTAGGGGCAGCCCCAGCCTTTGACGCTGCCGGTAAGACAGAACTTTTCTGTACAGCCGGAGCATGTTTGGGAAGAGACGGACCGCACTGTGACACGCCCGGTAGTGGAGTAGAGGCTGATGTAACTATTAATCGGGCAAAGGTACCTGCAGAACAACCGTTGCTCTGGAAAGATGGAAGTGACGATGGCCAGAATGACAAGGCCGATCAACATCCAACTGGTTGCCGGAGGTAGGGCAACGATGGTGGTGCTGAACGTCCCCAACAGAAGAAAGAGCAGCACGCGCGGCCATGCGTTGCTGAGCCAGGCGGGCCAGATCAGCGGCACGCCGAAAATCCGGCGTGGGGTTTTGTTTTCCGACTCGGCCGGATTTCGGGTAAGCCGGAGCCGTTGCAACCACTCCGACAGCAGGGGTAGAGGACAAACCGTACACCAGATCCTGCCCCCGATGGGCACCAGCAGGATGATCAGGGCTGAGAGCCAGAGGACCCATATGATCATCGGGCCCGCGTTGCGACCAGCAACCTTGGTGCCGAATAGGCCTGTCAGGATGATCAACCAGAAGACCCCAAGCATCGGGAGAGTAAGGTTGAATTGAAAGGAAGGCGCTTTGACTACCCGCTTCAGCCAGGGAAACAGTCTGAACAGGTTGAGCGGGCGGCTTTGGGGCACGCCTGTGGGTCGCCGGCCCGCCATGATCAACCCAGCCAGCGGAATCGCGGCCAACAATCCCAGGGCTCCGTACAGCAGGAAATTGGGGCTTACGATCACTTCCCCCCGCTCGGTTCCGTGTAACGGGCCGTTGTAGGTATGATTGCGAAACTGCGATTTACAAATAAGCCGGCCCTGCCATCCTGGAAGCCCCGCCACAATTTCTACTGTTTCCATCAGCGCCGGGGGATCGTCGGGGCGCGAGAGCCGCTGAACCGACACCAGCTTATTGCCGGGCGTGATGGAGACGTGAAGGTCGTAATCCTGGAAGAAAAAGCTCTGGCCGGTATCGCGCGTGGAAAAGGTAAGCCGCAAGCGATCCCCGCGGTTTGCGTGGATGCGCGAGGGGCTGAAACCGTAGCGATAGGCCTCGATGTGGATGTTTCGTGTCAGCGGGGTATGTGCCGAAATAGCGGCGATCACAACGGGTAACACCGCACCGACAATCAGGATCAGCAGTGCCAGGAGGCGCCTGGTCGCAGGACTGCCGGATTCCGGAGAAGCGAAAGGTTCCGGTAGAACATCTCGTACCGGCGCCGGGGCAATATTATGAAGTACCGTTTTCGGCATCAACCCTTCAAATCGATTCGCAGACTGCATGGAAGCCCACAGATCGACGTCCGGGGTTTACCGCGAGGGAGAGCGCCTGTGTTCATTATCTCATCAGTCCGGGATCTTCCCAAGCAGCCGGCCGAGGTACTTTTCTGCGTATAGGACGCTGCGCTGGCGGACGAGCCGTTCGGGAGGGTGACGGAAGAGGCCCAACTCGGGAGCCTTCGTGAGCGTCTCGCCATCGTCGGGACTGAGGATGATCCAGGCGAGAGCCTGCCGCGCCAGGGCGGGTTCAAACGCGCTGCTGATTTGTCGAAACACTAACCGGGCAATTTCCGACTCTCGCGGATCGGCGCAAAGATCAGCCACGGCGGCGATCGAGACCAGATTGCGGATGCTCTGTCCGGAGTCGTCGAGCTTCCCCTGCGGCCAGAGGGTCAGTTTGGCGGCAAACTCCTGGTCTAGCGACGGGTTTTCGGTACGCCTTGGTGGGCAAGGATCGGCATGAGAATCTGGGGCTGGCAGGCGGAGACCGCCTGCCACACAGGGCATGGGAGGGGCAATGGGTGCTACCAAATCGTGGTCGCCTGGCAGACCGTCAAAACGGATTTCCGCGATTTGCGCCTCCGTGATATTCGTCCACGCTGCTGCTTCGGGCAAGATTGGTTTCAGGCGGCCCGTTTGCCAGGCGACGGCGCCTACCGATATCCATGCGGTCAAGGCCGCCACCACCCACAGGCGCGCGGGCCGGCCGATCCGAGCACCTGCTTCCCAGCGGAAGAGTCTGACTGCGGCCACCCCCGCCGCCAGGCCGATGACGCCCAACGCCCCCAGCCGGAAGCCGGCGCCTGGGAGCCCATTCCGTCCATCGAAGCAGGGCTGGAGAACCTCAACGGCGTAACGGCCCGGCATAAAGCCGGCGACCGCCTGGGCCCAATCCGGAAGGGCGGTCAACGGTACTCCGACTCCGCCGGTCATGATCATGGGGAGGAAGATGCACTGGCCAAGCGCTTGAACCGCGGGCACGGTGTCGGCCAGCGCCGCGATCAACAACCCCAGTGCAAGAAAGGCCGCGGTCACCAGGAAGAAGGCCAGCACCGCGATTCCGGGTTGGGTGGGGAGAGGCGTGCCATAAACCGCCCGGGCGATGGCGATTTGAATCAGAACGGCGGAGGCGACAATCAACACACGCGCGATCGTCGCGCTTAAGACCAACCATGCTACCGGGATCGGCAATAGCCGGTAACGGCGCCAGACACCCTGCTCGCGCTCGGAAACCAGCGCGGTCGGCAATCCAAAGCAGGCTCCGCCGAGGATGGTGATGGTGAGGATCTGGCCCATGTGAGCCTGCAACGGCGGAGAATCGCTCCTGAACACGCTGCCAAACGCCAGTAGAAAGAATACGGGCACCAGATAGCCGTACACGATTGCTTGTGGGTTTGCGAAATTCAAAGCAATGGTGAGGAGCAAATGCCGGATCCAGCCATTCAGGTTCGGGAGCGCGGTCACGAGACCTCTCCGTGCGGTTCTCCGGCACGCCAGGGGCGGCCCGTGAGTTCGATAAAGACGTCTTCCAAGGACGGTCCGCGCAACTCGACTTCGAGCAACCGGACGCCCGCTTCGTCTATGCGCCGCACCAGTTCGGCCAGCACGCGAGTCGGCGCGCGAGTTTCCAAAATCCAACCGCGTTCGCTTTGAGCAGCCTGTATGACGCCGGGCAGGGCATCCACGACGGTGCTCGCCAGACAAGGGGCCGTTCGCACGATCACGCGCGCCGGCGATTGCGAGCGGCCGATGAGTTCAGCCGGCGACCCGTCTGCTACGATCCGCCCGTTATCCATGATCGCTATCCGATCGCATAGCTCATGGGCTTCCTGAAGATCGTGAGTACTGAGGAGGACGGTCCTGCCATCGGACCGCATCTCGCCGATGAGGCTGCGCAGCTTGCGGCGGGCTTGCGGATCGAGACCAGCGGTGGGCTCGTCGAGCACCAGCAGAGTGGGCCGGTTGACGAGCGCCAATGCCAGAAACAGACGCTGCCGCAGACCTCCGGAGAGTGTTGCGAAAGGGACATCGGCTTTGGCCTCCAGGTCAAAACGGGCGAGGAGTTCATCGCTGCCAAATGACTGAGAGTAGAACGAGCCGAAGAGATCCAGGGCCTGGCGCGGAGTAATCCTGTCCTGAAGCGTGGCTGCCTGGAGTTGAGCGCCTACCAGCCGCTTCGCCTGGGCCGCATGAATCCGAATATCCAACCCGTTGATGTGAATCGAGCCGCCATCGGGCTGGCGCAATCCGAGGATGCACTCCAGGGTGGTGGTCTTGCCGGCGCCGTTGGCTCCCAGCAGGCCGAAGATCTGGCCCGCGGCGACCTCGAAAGTGACGTCTGAAACCGCCACGGTGGCACCGTACCGTTTCCATAAGGCCGCTACGGAAATCGCCGCGGCGCACGATCGATTGGGCTTGTCATCGGTGTGGTTGTTCAGTCGAGTGGAATGGACGCCCTCACTCATTGCAGTTCCATCCTCACCGTAGCATGGCAGCCCGAAAGCGACGCACCGGCCGGCGGAACCGGGTGCGTAAGCGTTGGCGGGACGGCAGCCTGCACGGGCTTGGGGCCAGCGGAATCCGGGGCAGGGGAAAATGAAGGAACGAAGCCAATTTTTTGTTGAGCAGACTGGGCGTGACCGGGTTAGTGGCCAAATGGGAAAAGAGGGAAAAGATTCGAGGCTGTGCCGAGATAAGACAGACGCGGAGGAGAACGCGGAGAGAAGAAAAAGACAAGAGAACAAAGAGAGAGAGAAGAGGACAAGCTGGGGACGAAAGCTTACGATTGCGTGCTGATCGGAGCCGGCATTCGGATCAGTCCCAGCAGTTGTTTGCTTTTTGAAAAGCTGTCAACGTTGTGGATGCGAACGCGCCGCAGGCGAAACTATGCTTCAATACTAAGCCCAGCGACACTGCTGAAGCGGTCATGCGCTGGGTCGGACGAACGCCGCCCGATCTCGTATTCTAGCGGGCGGGTTCGCAGCGGCTGAAGAATCAGAGTGCGTCGGAAGGACATCCAAGCCCGGCTGTCTGGCGGGCTGACCACCCGTGAAATGGATTAGTAACGATCAGTCGGCTNNGATCGGTCACGCGAAACGCACGGTCCCGCCGAGCGCTACGGACCCGGATAATGTTGTCGTGTGGTCGGCGGGCGGCCATTTGCGGTCCGCCGGGACCGGGCAGGTCGAGCGGAAATAGACCCGCCGAAAGCTGCGCCATGGTAAAAAGGTGGGAGGTCAGGCTCAATCACCAAGCCGTGGGGAGCACGGCCCGGAGATTGTTGGGGGCCAGGCTTCCTGTTTTCCAGCCGACTAGTTCCCTCGTCGCTGCCAGCTTCAAGTGTTGATCGACCCTCAGAACAAAAAGAATAGGACGTGCACATGTTTGGACGTGGTACCTGGGCCATCGTTGGGCTCGCGAAAGAATCACTAGAAGCCTTCAGAGCAAGCCTGGCCGACCGGGCGATCATGGCGGGTCATTCGCAGATGGCGGCCTCCGCGGTCACCCGGCAGTTCAGTTCCGATTCGCTCGGGATCAATCCTTTCGGCGCTCCCCGTCTCGACGAAGAGCATCCAATCGGTTTGGAACACCAGGAGGCACTCGCACAGTATGCGATTACGGAACTCGAGGCAGGCTCCGATTACACCCTTCCCGCCGAGGTACTTGACTGCGCGGGCTACGGGTTCTCCGAGGGGCAGTTCCGGCTTGACTCCACCTTGCCCTGGTATGGACTGTGGGCTGTCTCGAATGAGTGGAAGGATGTCAGCGATTTAGCCTCCATCAAAGAACAGCGTTCCTATGCATCGCTGGAGCGGCCATATCGGTTTCTGCAAGCGATCGACAAGAAGTCGGTCGACCAGGAGACGCTCGGCGTAACGGCCGCCGTTCGCAAACAGGTTCCAGTGCTCCTGGACTTCAACGAAGGCCGCGTCTCAATCGAGAGCAGCAACAAGAAGGTGATCTCCGCGATCGTTGTTCGGCTGCAACAGTTAGGCGCCGGGATCATCCCGGTCGCCTGGACCTATAGGCAGCCGAATTGGACCGCGGAAATTATCAATCGGTTATATGAGGGCACGCAATATCAGCAGGATTTCGTGAAGCGGGCCGATGAAGCCACGCGGTTCAAAGCAAACGAGATCGAAAAGCTAGACGACCGGGAATTGGAATCGATCGTCGCCAATTATTTTTCGATGACTCAACTGGAGAGCGAACTCTGGGTCGGCATCTCCGGTCCCGCACAGGTTCGACTGCACGACACCAGTCCGCCCATCGGCGTGAAAGCCCCTACAACCGCGACCACCCTCCTGAATATGACGAACGACGCGAAGGCTCTTTCGGGCGCCCTCACGTTCCAGGAGCTTGTTTCGTTTACCGGTAAGGATGGCGGGGAACGCACGTTCCGCAAGGATCTTCTCTGTGTCGACGTGAACGACCGGATCAATCTTACCGATGTCGGGGCCGCGATGCTGCGCGGTTTTGACGTCCCGGCGTTCCGGAAAGATATTCAGCGCGAGATCCGTAAAACCCGCCAGGTACCTTCGATCCAGGAGTTTTGGCGCAACTGGCTCCACGAGTTGAGCAATGCCGTGCGAACGATAGAGGCGGCCTTCCGAGAAGTTCTAGATATCGATGGAAATCAGGAGGCCGGCATTTTACCGACGAAAACTCCGGCGCCCGCAGAGACGCCGGAAGTCGTGAACGCCTGAAGAAAGGGCGATTCCTGGAGATTCGACCCGCGGTCTCCATAACGGAAGGAAGGCGGAATCGCACTCGGGGGAACTGCCAGCGCCGCTCGCATTCCGACTGGTGAAACTCCGAGGAAAGAATCCCCCGACAACGGACGGTCGACGAGAAGAGAGCAACCACCATCGCCGGATTAGTCGGCTGGGCGACGGTGGAACTGCGCCGCGAGTCGGCTACCGAACGATCGCGTCTGCCGCACTGGCCGCCAGAATCCACCGGGCGGCTACATCGATGACGTATCGTCTTCGAGCCAGAGCATCCCAAAATCGAGGATGCACTCCGGGTAGTCTGGTTTGATGACAACGTAGCCTGGAATGACGCCGCCTGGAATGTAGTATTGTCCGCGCGGTTAGTGCCGTAAGCCTGGAGCTTCGAGGACGTCCCCGCCGACGGCTCCTCCCCGTGAACGGAGGGACCTCAAGTCCCCGGTTAGCCAGCCAAAGTCCTGGGAAAGGGGTTTAAGAGGCGAACTTGTGCTCTTTCAGGTGGTTCGGTAACTAAAAGCCGAGGTTTGAGTCTTGGGCATGGCAGCTTGGTTGAAAATGTGGCACAGTGACTGGTGCCGCCAAGATCCTGCTCGGGGGGGTAAAATAAAGGAAGATGGCTAAGTTCAGGTTTAGCTCCAAACCGCACGCTGAAGTGTTGCTTAGGGTGTTCGACTTGCCCAGAGGTGGGATGACGCCGGCGCTCGCTGAAAGCATTTTGGCTTTGGACTTCCCGGATGCGGATGCGGCACGTATTGAAGAACTGAATGCCCGAGCCAATGAAGGTGAGCTGACCGACGAGGACGAAGCTGAGCTGGAAGCGTACATCAATATCAACGATCTCCTCGCATACTGGCAGTCGAAGGCCCGCCAGATCCTGCAGCAGCCGGCATGAGTGAACTGGCTGAGGCGGTTCGCCGTCGGGCCGGTAATCGCTGCGAGTACTGCCGCCTGCCACAATCGGCATTCCGCCGAGGATTCCACATGGAACACATTCTGGCCAGGCAACACGGTGGATCGACGAGCTTTGACAATCTTGCATTCGCCTGTTGGAGCTGCAATCTGAAGAAAGGTCCCAACTTGTCAGGAATCGATCCAGAGACCGGGAGTATGACGGCGCTCTTTCATCCGCGCGAGGACTCCTGGCCGGGACATTTTTCTGCACATATCGGCACCCTTATCCCGCACGGTGTGGAGATCCGAGGCTTGACGCCCGTGGGACGGGCCACGATTCGGGTGCTTGGGTTGAATGACGAAATGCGGCAAATGGTCCGTTACGAGCTCTGGCTAGAAGGGTTGTATACGACCTAGTCCTCGGCGGCAATTCCGCTCACAGTAAGGCTTCCTAGATGGACGTTTGGGGCCAGTGTACGAGTCGGCGACTTCCCGTCAAGCTGGTTTCGGGTGCTGGCGCGTTTAGCGTGAGAATGCCTGTGCCGGTTATTCAAGTCTGTCGCGTTGTCGCAACGTCGCCGCGGGAGCAGTTTCAAAGCGAAGCACAAGGCTGTTTACGCTTCAGGATGGCATGCCCGATCTATGCGGGTCTTCTATCCATTTTGAAACCTCGCGGATGAAGTTCCAAACGTCCGTCGAATCGGGACGAGCGTAAGCGGAGTGCGTCGGGTCGCTTCCAATGCGCTCAAACATCTGAATGAGCCAACCCGAGCCGTGTCCCGTAACGCCGAGATGGCGGAGCCACATCTCCACCTCACCGACACTCACGATAAACACCCCATACTCACGGAGTTGAGTCAAAAGGTTCCGTGCTGCCTCTAGTTCGTCCCCGGACAGGGAGTTGATGCCCAGTGTCTTCACCGTGCGCGCGACGTCGGATCCACTCGACACGGCACGATCGAACGCACCCTTGATCTGAGCCCGTGTTTGCGTGAGGCCGGATGTAGTGATCTGCGGCACGTTTGCGGCAACGAGGAGTTTCGAGAAATCCGAACTTAAGAGAACGTCTAAATCGACAATGGTCGCCGCTGGAATTCCCATCTCCCTCAGCGGCGCCGTGATATTCGCACATGTCTGCCAATTCTGTGCGTTCAGAAAAATGGAGTCTTCCACGCCGCCAGATGAAAACCTGAGTAGTCGATCGTTGACTTCAGAGTAGAATGCGCGGTCTGTGTCGGACTCGCAGACGATAGCACCTCGGTAGAAGACTGACGACAATACGCCAGTCGAACGGAGCAGTGGATCTCGCATCAGAGTTGTCAGGCGGTCGCTCGAGAGCAGCCTTGCACCGGGTACGCCCTGGTCGTACGTAAGACGCACAACGTCAACGGATGGCCCGGACTGCACACAGCCGGCGAGAAAGTCTGCGCTATGCGTCGAGGCAAAGACAGTTGCCTTTCGTTCCCTTGCGATCTCCGTCAGAAAGAAGCCCAATCGTCGTGCGAGTGGCGGGTGAAGAAAAGCCTCCGGTTCATCTAGGAGAATCAGATCGAAATCTGTGCTGAGTACCGCAGAGAGGATTCCAGTATATGCCTTAACGCCATCGCTCGCCTCCTCCATGGTGCGTGTGCCGGCGTAAAAAGCCAAGGCTTCATTGCTAAGAGATCTTTCGAGTTCCGGGGCTGGAAGAGATTCAGCAAGACAAAACTGGAAAAACCCGAGATTCGTGGGGTTGATCAAGACGTAAAACCCCAGTGCGGCTTTCGTCGCTTGTTTCAGCTTGGAACGCCTCGCGTCGTCAACGAAGAGCGACTGCAGGTGGCTTCGAGGCCGCTCGTTCAACGGCCCTGCAGGACGTTGGCCGGATAGGGTGAGTCGGCCCAAACCGTCGAGTAAACAAACCCGCTCGCGACGAAGCATGTTGTTCAAGATCCCGCTCATGTTCTCGTCAATCTGCGGCTGTCCCAAGCTTGCCAAAGCCTGCGCGCGGTCAATAGGGACATGATACTGATCGCCGCGAAGAAGGTCCCACCGCTGCGGCAGCCCTATTGTTTTTACGAAGTCCTCCATTAGAGCGCGGCTATAGGATTCGACCGCCATGCTAGACACTATCACGCGCTTGTCTGGCTGGATGAATTGCACATTCTGTGGCGGCCAGCGCTGGTCGTAGATCGCCGACTGGATTTCGCGCAGGACCAGCGTCTTTCCAGAATTGTTTGGACCTACGAAAACGGTCATGTGTCCGGGTTCTAGAGTTACCGGAGGGCCGGCCGGCGTCGGCCCAAATCGCAGGGAAATAGATTTGATCACGTAACTGCAGTATCCCACCCGGCCACCGCGTAGCGTAGGCGAAGTCCTGATCCTGCGATTGGGTGCGTTCAGCCATCGCGATGCGGGCCTAGGGGCCGACCGGGTGCCCACGGCTACTTTGCAGATTCCGATTGGAACGAAAGTCGGTTCCGGTCACGGCACTTCGCGGCGTTGGCCAGAAGAACGTATCACGCCCATCTCGCGGTCGAATCCACGTGAAGTTGTCCCCGCAAGCGGGGGTACTATAGGACGTTCTCGGAGCTGATGGCGTTGGACTGCGCCGCGTGCCCGCTATCTCACGATAGCGTCTGCCGCGTTGGCCGCCAGAATCCATCTCGCCGCTACATTGATGACGTATTCGTCCTCGAACCAGAGCATCCCGAAGTCGTCGATGCACTCCGGGAAGTCCGGCTTGATGACAATGTATCCCGGAATGACGCCGCCCGGAATGAAGGTATTGTCGGCGCGGTTGTTTCCGTAAGCTTTGAGCTTCGAGGACGTCCCCACCGACGATATGTACGAAGTGCTCGAAACGGGATGCGTTCCGAGCATGTAGTTGGCGGCCCGGAGCGTGTACTCCGTACCCACGGTCTCCGGGAACGCTTTGTGCAGGAGATACATCCGGAAGCCGAGATCGGCCACCGCGGCTGAGCCGCCCCAACCTCCCATACTGGGCGGCACACCGAACGGAGTAGTCGCCAGGTCGGTGTCCAACTGTTTCACGTACACTTTGACCGCTTCGCCGAGCTTCTGCTTGAAGTCCGCGTCCATGTAGGGCGGGCGCGCACGGCCGTCCAGCCGCCGTTCCCCAGGCGCTCTCGCACCGAGGGGAAGATCTCCACGATGCGCTTCTTATACGCCTCTCCGCCATTGGTCGCGATCAGGGCAAGATCGACAAGGTCCGCCGCCGGAAGTCCAGAGACCCCATCACCCACGTGCAGATGATCTCCCGTTGGGAGCGGCACCTCGATGCGCCATCACCATCGAACCGGATGGCTCTGGCGAAGCTCGCCGAGAAACATGGCCACCCAGACCTGGCGGCGATCTTCCGGGCCACGCCGGCGGTGGCGCTGCTACTAAACCTCTGGAGGCCGCCGCAGGAGTGAGCAGACGGTATACTGAAGCCAGGCGCGAGTCCGCAGCGGGGTAATCATGAGTGACCGGGAACGACTGCACGAGATCATCGACGATCTGCCGCCGCAGCAGGTCCACGCTCTTTTGACCCTGTTGGAATCTGCGCAGCCCGTCAGCGATGAGGAATTCGCCCGCCGTCTCGCTGAGGCCCCTGAGGAAGAAGCCGACGAAGAGACGGTGGCGAGCATCCTGGCCGCTGAAGCCGAGCAGGGAGAGGTCGTCTCCCACGGCGAACTGAAGCAGCGGCTGGGTCTGTGAAGCGCATCCTGCTCTACAAGCCCGCCGCCCAACGGGAACTCAACCACATGGACCGCACCGAGGCCGAGCGCATCATGCGCGCGTTGGAGGCTTTCGCCGCCACTGGTCGCGGGGACGTGAAGGCGTTGAAAGGTGCGCTGAAGGGACGCTACCGATTGCGCGTCGGCAAGTGGCGAGCCTTCTTCACCCTCGATCCGCCGAACACCATCGTGGTGAGCGACATCGATAACCGCGGCCAGGCCTACTGATCTTTCACAGATCCCTCACTTGCGTCAAAACGTGCCGGCCCAGGCCGACAGAATGCACTTTGGCCGCATGCCAGTTGAGCTATGATTGACAACAGGTATAACAGGCAAGGCACTGAACGGCGCCGCACCCCCGTTACTTCACGATCGCGTCCGCCGCATTGGCCGCCAGAATCCACCTCGCGGCTACATCAATGACGTATTCGTCCTCGAACCAGAGCATCCCAAAGTCGTCGATGCACTCCGGGAAGTCCGGTTTGATGACAATGTAGCCCGGAATGACGCCGCCTGGAATGTAGGTATTGTCCGCGCGGTTATTTCCGTAAGCTTTGAGCTTCGAGGACGTCCCCACCGACGATATGTACGAGGTGCTCGAGACGGGATGCGTTCCGAGCATGTAGTTGGCGGCCCGTAGCGTGTACTCCGTACCCACGGTCTCCGGGAACGCTTTGTGCAGGAGATACATCCGGAAGCCGAGATCGGCCACCGCGGCTGAGCCGCCCCAACCTCCTACACTGGGCGGCACGCCGAACGGAGTAGTCGCCAGGTCGGTGTCCAACCGCTTCACATACACTTTGACGGCTTCGCCGAGCTGCTGTTTAAAGTCCGCATCCATGTAGGGCAGAGCGCGCACGGCCGTCCAGCCGCCGTTCCCAAGGCGCTCCCGCACTGAGGGAAAGATCTCCACGAGGCGCTTCTTATACGCCTCGCCGCCATTGGTAGCAATCAGCAATTCCAAGGCGGCCTTCCACTCCTCCGTGGCGGCCCTCCCGCCCGAGGTGTTGAAGGATTGGGCCTGGCTGGGCGTAGGATGGGCGTGTTCCTCGTCCCACAGCTTTACCGCCGTGTTCAGGCACTCCTTGGCGAGAGGGTCGTCCCAACCTTTGAGCACCCGCGCCGCCGCGGCCAGGGACGCCGCAGCACCGTATTGCAGGCCCGCCGATTTGGTCGTGAACGCCCAGCGGTCATCCGGGATTCCCGAGAAGTTCCCGTCCACTTCGTTGGGGCCGAGCTTCGCCGAATAGAGGCGTCCGTCCGTCTTGGAGGCCGCGTCGCCCAAGTGCGTGTATTGGCGCAGAACAGGCTCGATGATGCCGGGAATCGGGTGCCCGATGGCCTCGATCTGCGCGAGCACCTGGAGAATGCCGTGCTTGACCTGCTCCACCGCATCCGGAATCCCGTCCGGCCGGTGCATCTCGACGGTGCGGGCTTTCTCGTCCACCGTGAGCGCGTCCCACTTCAAGTTGAACTCGCTATATGCCAGCGCAAGGTCCTGAATGGTGGAGTACTGACTCTGTGAGCGGTTGTCGTAGTCGCCCGCGTCAAACCAGCCGCCTACGTTCAGGCCCGGGATGTGCTGGCCGGACTGGTAGGGGGAATCGGTATTCGGGCCCATCGAGTAGCCATCGAAATGCCGGGTGTTCACAGGCGCCTGGAGGGCGTCGTCGAGATGCGAGACACCGTGCCATAACCGATAGCCCTCGCGCACAGAAACGTGGTCCATCTCGACGGCGAGGAAGCCATCGAGGGTGGATTGCCAAGTCTTGCTATAGACGTCTTTTGCGATGGGGAACAGCTCGGTCCGCTGGCCGGCGTATTCGATCGTGTACAGGCCGGGATCCTGGACCGGGGAGAAATCGAACTTCGCATAGGAGTAGCGCAGCCACGGCGTGCGGGTGGAGATCGGGCCCTCGAAGACCTGCTTGTAGGAACCGTCGTCTGCCAGGCGGAGCACCTTGGCGGTTTCGGGCCCCTTGAATTTCGGGTCCAGTTCGATCACGGCGACCTTCGGGAAGTTGGGGGCATAGCCGGCCTGGCTGTGCGCCACCATGGGCGGCCGCGTCCAGTTCGGGATGACGTCCGGGCGAATGTGCCAGACTACGGCGCCTTCGGTTTTACCAGAAGGAATCAGAGTACGAAGCACGAACCAGCCGTTCTGGGCACGGTTGCGTCCATCATATAGGGAGATCGGACCGGTCTCCGACGTGATCTTGATGCGAGACAGGGGATCGTCCACCGACATGGTCACGCTTTTTCCGGAGGCAAACGGCAGGGGCTGCGTATAACCCTTCGACTGGTCCCATTCCTCCTGGTAGGGCAGCTTCTTCGGGTCATCGGCCCGCGGCGGGACCTTTTGCATCGGATCCTGCGGGCTCTGCGGGAACACGCCGAAAACGCCGCCATCCACCGACCAGGTCTTGCCCACGAAGATGGAGGGCAGAAACTCCAGGTTAAAGCCCGCGCGGCCGGCCAGCTTTTCCGGCAGCGGCTTATCGAGATTGATGCTCACCCGGACGCCGCCCGGCTCTGCGGCTACTTCCAGGCGGTAGTCCACCTGGAAGTCGGGGAAAGACAGATTGGCGGTGAGGCGGTTGTTCTCCTTGTCGGCCTGCCGGCCCTTCAGTTGCGCGACCAGATCCCACTGCTCGGGGGTGGGCATCAGGCGTACATCGCCATTCGTGGCGATGCGTTGGCCGTGGAGGATCATCTCCATAGCGGTGTTCTTCTGGTCGATGAAGACAGGATGGTACGTGCTGTTATAGAGGATCACGCTGAAGCCCTGGGTGTCCAGGTAGCCGGTGTCGGTTACCTTCATCGCGAGGTCGGCACCGCACAAGGACAGGCCGGAGAACAGAACTGCTAGCAGAACAGGACGCGGTGGTATGAACATCGACGGAAGAGTCCTTTCAAGGAAGCTCACTCGATCTGGAACCAGCCTGTGAGCGATAGGCGGATGCGCGGGAGATCCCGTCGGCGCGGGAAGTCCCACCCTGGCGGGGATATCGTAGCACGCAAGATCAGCCCACGGTAGGTTTGGAGCGGTAAACGGCCTTCAACATGAATGGAATCTTGGAGCTGGGCGCTCATCGGGAACGTCTGGCGTTGATCCAGCTAACGGTTAGCCGACACTGTTAAGAGCCTCGCAACACGGCAAAAAGATCGCAATGTCTGATGATATCTGATACAGTTTGGGAGAAAAGCATCTCTAAAGGCAGGGAGGCACGCGGTGAACGATCATCGGTTTTCGAGACGTTACTTCTTCTACGGCACGCTGCTGGCCGGAGCAGTCCCATCCGGAGGTTTCGGCAGTACGCCGTCTCTTTCTGCGATGGGCTACAAATCGCCAAACGAAAAGCTCAATATCGGCGCGGTCGGAGTGGGCGTTCGCGGTCCCGCGATTCTGGTCGGGGCTGCCGCGACCGAGAACATCGTCGCCCTGTGCGATGTGGATGAAGAGCGCTCGGCCCACGGCTTCGCGGAGTATCCGAAGGCCAAGAAGTACAAAGACTACCGGAAGATGTTCGATACCGAGGGCAAGAACATCGACGCCGTGATGGTCGCGACTCCCGATCACATGCACACGCCCGTCGCGTTGCTCGCGATGCAGCACGGCAAGCACGTGTACTGCGAGAAGCCGTTGACCCGGACGGCCTCGGAGGCGCAACTGCTGGCCGAAGCGGCGGTGAAATACAAGGTAGCGACCCAGATGGGGAACCAGGGCTGGAATCATGAGGGCACCAAAACCGCGTGCGAAATCTTCTGGTCCGGCGAGATCGGCGACGTGAAGGAAGTGCACGCCTGGACCGGTGGCATCTACGGCGGACAGCCGAACATCCCCGCAACTGGTCCCGAGTCTACCGCCGTGCCCCCATCGCTCGATTGGGACCTCTGGCTGGGTTGTGCCGATTCGCGCAGTTTCAATCCGCTGATGACGAATCAGTGGCGCGCGTTCATCGACTTCTCGACGGGCGGATCGCTGGGAGACTGGCTCGTGCACAATCTCGGGCCGGCTCACCTGGCCATGCAGCTCGATAAGGCAAGCCCGGTCAGCGTAGAGTGCGTTTACGTAGAAGGCAAGAACCAATGGCTGTGGCCGTTGCGCGCGCACATCGTCTTCGAATTTCCGGCGCGTGGCAGCATGCCTCCGGTGACCGTGCATACCTACCAGAACATGCGCGGCGACTTCCAGGATCCAGCCGGAATGGCCGAAGGCGAGCGCCTCTTCCCGCCGATGAACAATCTGGCCGAGAAGGGTCGCCCGTTCGTCCAGGGCGGCGACGGCATGATGCTGGTCAACACTCAACTGACGGCGGATGGCAAGCCCATCGCGCAACAGGGCCGTGGTGGGACGTTTCCTCCGGGCAGCGGCCGCGGACCGGGGGCTCCAGGTGGGCGAGGACCGGGGGCTCCCGGTGGACGCGGTCTTCCTCCTGGCGCTTCCCAAGATCCCAAAATGCGCGCTCCCGGCAACGGCGCTGTTTTCGTGGGATCGAAGGGCTACATGGCAACCACCTCCCGCGGCGAAGGCGTCTGGCTGCTGCCGGCGTCGCGATGGGCGGAGTATAAGCTGCCGCCGCAACTGCTACAGCGCGGCGTCAATCACCAACAGGACTGGATTCGCGCCTGTAAGGGCGGCGCGCCAGGCGTGTCGGACTTCGCCGTCGCGACCAAATACATCGAGTGGCTCTCGCTGGGCGCCATTGCGCTCCGCGTTCCCGGAAAGCTCATGTGGGATGCCAATAAACGGCGCTTCAACAACAGCGAGGAAGCCAACCGCCTGCTCAAACCCTTCCTCCGCAAGGGATGGGACCTGAAAGTGTAGCATTCCGGAAGCGAATCCAATTGCTCCGCCAGGACGTGCGCCGGCGCTCTTCCGCTACCGCTACTATGACGGGATGGGCTCGCTACAATGTAGTGGCGAGGTCCGGATCTGGCCGCCTAAATCACGATGATCAAGATTAGAGGACTCCGATGGTGGATGATCAGCCTGATCATGCTCGGATCGATCATCAACTACTTAACCCGAAGCACACTGGCGGTGGCGGCTCCGACGGTGCTTCACGACCTGCATATCGGCGCGCGGGAGTATTCGTGGATTATTGGCGCCTTTCAGGGCGCCATCATGGCACAGCCGATTTGCGGGTATGTGCTGGATGTGCTCGGCCTTAAGATCGGGTTCGCCATTTTCGCGATCGCATGGTCCTTGGTGAATATGGCGCATTCCCTGGCCGGCAGTTGGCAGGCATTTGCCTGGCTTCGCGGGATGCTCGGGTTCAGCGAAGGGTCGGCCAACCCGGCGGGCATGAAGGCAACGGCGGAATGGTTTCCGGCCAAGGAGCGGGGGTTGGCGGGAGGGGTGTATAACATCGGAGCCTCGGTGGGTTCCATGGTGGCGCCTCCGCTGGTCGCCTGGGCCATTCTGACTTACAACTGGCGGGCGGCGTTTGTCATTACCGGCAGCTTGGGGCTGGTTTGGGTGGTGCTGTGGCTGTTGCTCTATCAATCGCCCGACAGGCACCCCGCCCTTTCGGAACAGGAGAGGGAGTTTATTTCGTCCGGCCAGGAGAAGCACCTGCAGAGCGATGGTTCGCGCCCGTCGCTGGTGAAGATTCTCGCACAGCGCAACTTTTGGGGAATCGCCCTGCCACGTTTTCTGGCCGATCCGACGTGGGGCACGCTGAGCTTCTGGTTGCCGTTGTACCTGAGCAGCGTCCGGCACATGGATCTGAAGCAGATCGCTTTGTTCGCCTGGATGCCGTTTCTGGCCGCGGACTTCGGATGTGTGTTCGGCGGCCTGGTGGCCATGAGGCTTCAGAAACGATTGGGCCTCAGCGTGATCGATTCCCGGCGCTGCGCCTTCACATTGGGAGCGTTCCTGATGCTGGGGGTGGGCTTCGTGGGGTTCGTCGAGAGCCCGTATGCGGCCATCGCGCTTCTCAGCTTGGGCGGCTTCGCTCACCAGACGCTCTCGGTAACGGTGATCACCATGTCGTCCGACCTGTTCCGGAGAAACGAGGTGGCGACCGCCGCCGGAATGGCGGGCACGTTCGGCAACGCGGGCCTGCTGATCTTTTCGTTGTTGATCGGCGGCCTGGTGGCAACTGTCGGCTACACGCCGTTTTTTATTTGCCTCGGTCTCCTCGATCTTTTGGGCGCGCTGCTGTTGTGGACGCTGGTGCGCGAGCGCGATACCGGGACCGTCGCGCCGGGGTTGCGGACCGCACAGGGGGAAATCTGAAATGTCCGACCATGCGACGCGGATTCGAAACCCGATCCTGCCCGGGTTTAATCCGGATCCTTCCATCCTCCGTGTCGGGGACGACTATTACATTGCGACGTCCACGTTCGAATGGTATCCAGGCGTTCAGATCCACCACTCCCGCGACTTGGTCCATTGGCGATTGCTGACGCGTCCGCTGAACCGCGCCAGCCAACTGAACATGCTCGGCGATCCGGATTCGTGCGGCATTTGGGCGCCCTGCCTCAGCTACGCGGACGGGCTCTTCTGGCTCATCTACACGGACGTCAAGCGATACGGCCGGACGACCCAGGGGGCGGCCACGGGCGCGTCGCTGCGTGACACACACAACTATCTGGTGACCAGCCCGCGGATCGACGGAGAGTGGTCGGACCCGGTTTACCTCAACAGCAGCGGCTTCGATCCTTCTCTGTTCCACGACGATGACGGCCGAAAGTACCTGGTCAACATGCGCTGGGATCATCGGCCTGGATGCAATCGATTTTCGGGGATCGTGTTGCAGGAGTACTCGTCCGCGGAGCGCAAGCTGGTGGGTCCGGTCCACCTGATCTTCCAGGGCACGCCGCTGGGACTGACTGAGGGACCCCACCTCTACAAACGGAACGGCTATTACTACCTGTTGACCGCTGAGGGTGGCACAGGATGGGGACATGCCGTCACCATGGCGCGCTCCCGCGAACTGAACGGACCGTACGAATTGCACCCGGACGTTTATATTCTGACTGCACGCAACCGCCCGGATATCGAACTACAGCGCGCCGGGCACGCCGACCTGGTGGAGACTCCGAAGGGAGAGACCTACATGGTGCATCTCTGCGGCCGGCCCCTTCGTAATCGTGGGCGCTGCACTCTGGGCCGCGAGACCGCGATCCAGCCGATGGTGTGGTCGGAGGACGGCTGGCTTCGCACCGTGGATGGAGCGGGGGTCCCATATTCCGAGGTTGCTGCTCCGGACCTGCCGGAGCACGTTTTCCCCGCATCGCCCGAGCGCGAGGACTTCGACAGCCCGGATCTGCCGTTGGATTTTCAGTGGCTGCGGTCTCCTTGGCCGGAAGAACTCTTCAGTCTGACCGAACGCCCCGGACATCTGCGCCTTTACGGCCGTGAGACGCTGGGCAGCCTCTTCCGGCAGTCCCTGGTCGCCAGGCGTCAGCAGTCGCACTGCTTCAGCGCCACGACGGTGATGGAGTTCGAGCCAGACCGGTTCCAGCAGATGGCCGGCCTGGTCTGTTATTACAACGGCAGCAAGTATCACTACCTCTACGTCTCTCACGACCCAGAGTTCGGTAAGCACATCCGGGTCATGTCGTGTCTACCCGACCAGCTTCAGTCGGATGTTTTCAGCGTGCCGGTCGGGATTCCCGCGGGGGCGCGAGTGCATCTGCGCGTGGAAGTGGATTTCGAGCGCCTCTACTTTGCGTACCGCATCGAAGGAGGAGAGTGGTCCCGGCTGACCGGTCCGCTGGATGCGAGCATCCTGTCTGACGAGGCGGCGCCTCCTGGGACGCCCAATTTCACGGGAGCATTTGTCGGCGTTTGCTGCCAGGACCTGGCCGGTACCCGCCGGGCGGCGGATTTCGACTACTTCGTGTACCGCGAGCGTAGTTATTGTGCCGAACCACTCAATCTTTAGCGTTCCATGTCGGAGCGGACGATCCGTACGCCAAATACGGACGGCGTCGACCTGCCGTTGGCGGCTTGGAATCGGACGGTGACCTTATTCTTGTTAACCATCCAATCCGCGGGGATCGGATACTCGACTTCGAAGAAGCGGATTTCCTGCTCGGGACTGCGCCGCTGTCCGGTCTGTTCGCCGACTTTCTTGCCGTCCACCAGTACGTCGCAAGCGCCCGGTCCGCGATTTTCATTGCTGTAAGTGACGATCAACGTCAGAGGGTGTGCGGGATCGACAGGCAGGTCGTAGGAAAACCACTGTGTCGCGGTTCTGCCATAGCGATTCTCCACTTGTACGGGCGACGTGCTTTCCCCTTGCTGGTTGGAATCACGCTCGGTCTGCATCTGACCGGGTTGCGCAAAGCCGATGGTCGCCGCCTCCAGCTTCTTCTGTTTCTCTTCCCGCGCCCGATAGTCGGTCTCCCTCTTGGTCCATTCCGCGGGCGTATACATGTCCCAGTAAATGGCATACCGTCTGCGCGGGAGTTGATAGAACGGGACGAAGTCGATCTCCTGTTTCAGTCCGACGCCTGTCGTCCGGAAGGTGCCCGGCTTGCCGGCTACCGGTTTCAGCCAGTTTGCCACCGGCTGCTCGGGCGCCACCAACACCGGCGTCTCCGGCCCGGACTGCTGCCCGCTCCGAGCGGATAGTTGACCGGGGGGTGGAAGAGCGCGGCTGGCCTCAGGTCCCAGGTCTCCGGCTAGCACGAGCGGTCCCCACATCACCGCCAGGCGATTGGGATTGTCGAGAAGCGCCTCTTTACGGAGGGTCTTGGGCAGTACCAACTCGACCCGATCTCCCGCTTTCCATGTCCGTGCAATTTCGACATACGAATTCGCGGGAGCAACCGTTTTCAGCGCGCTGCCGTTGACCTTGACGCTGAATCCGTCGCCAGCCCAAAACGGACGGCGCAGCGCCAGCGTGAACTTTTTCGACGCTTGCGGTGTCACCGTGATGGTCGCCGTCTGCCCAATGGGCATGTCGGTCGAAACCTCAACCTTTACGCCGGCGGATTTCCACTCGGCGATGGAAGGCGCGTACAGATTCACCCAGAGCTTGTCTCCGGATTCGTAGTAAAGTCCGTCGGCGTGCAGTGCATGGCTCTCCATGGCCGATCCCACGCAGCACGTAAAGGACTGGAATTTTCCCTGATATTCGTGCTGAACGCCGCGGCCCACGGGCACCATGTAGCAGACGCGTCCGTCATCCGGATCCTGAGAGGCCAGGATGTGATTGAACAGCGCGCGTTCATGATAGTCGGCGTTGCGGATATCGGTCTGCAGGGAAAACAGCGTACGCGCCATTTTGATCATGTTATAGATGTTGCAGGTCTCAGCGGTGCGCCCGTCGATCATACTCGACAGTTGGTCCGGCTGTCCAAAGTACTCGTTCCTGGTATTGCCGCCCGTGGCGAAGGTGTGGTGTTGCGCCACCTCGTTCCAGAAGTACTTCGCCGCCGTGCCTTCGGTTTCGTTGCCGGTGTACAGGTACACCTTCAACGCTCCATAAAGCTTGGGAACCTGGGTGTTCCCATGGATTCCGGGAAGAATGTCCTTCATCTCAGCCAGCCGGTCGATGACCGCCGCGTGACGGAACTTGCCGGCAAGCGCCAGCCAGCGGCTGTCGCCCGTATCCGCGTATAGATCGGCCAACACCTCGTTCATTCCGCCAAACTCAGTCGCCAGCATGCGCTGGATCTGCTCGTCCGAGAGCGGCGCGAGAATGGCTTCGGCCCATCCTGCAAACTTGATTTCGACATCCAGGGCCGTGCGGTTCCCCGTGCAGCGCCAGGCGTCGCGGAGACCCGCGAAGATCTTATGTTGGACGTACCACGGCGACCACATGCCGTTCAGGTCGAAGCCACCGGAACGGATGATGCCCTTGCTGAGTTGCTGAAAGAGGACCTTGCCGTCGACCCGGTCCCGGTCCATGAGAGCGCCCACATAGCCGTCGCCCTGGGCATCCTGGATGAGCTTCAGCTCGTTGACGATGTAGTTCGCGCGCTCTTTGAATCGAGAGTCGCCGGTGGCCGCCCATGCCAGGCTGACACCCGAAAGATAGTGCCCCGCGATGTGTCCGGTCAACTGGCGGCCATCGCCATCCCAACCGCCGTAGCCTTGCGCTTTGGGCTCCAGTTTGGCGCTCCGGCGCAAGAACGCCAGCATGCGATCGGGTTCCAGCGCGAGCAGGTACTCGAGGTCGAGATCCTGCGCATGTTTGAGCGGTCCTCCGGTCAATCGGACGTCCGTGAGCGGTAAGGCCCGCGCTTTCACGAGGCGCAATTCGGAGTCGAGTGCAGGGTTGCTGACCTGCGCCGGGGCAAACGACGGGGCCAGCACAGCGGCAAAGATAATCAGGATGGCTCTATTCAAGCGAGGATCTCCATTTCTAAACCAGGAGGTTCAGATCCAGTGTAACGATTCCCGTAGGTCTCGGGTTACGTCGCAGATTCTGGGACCGAGAACCGCCTGATGACGATTGGTCGCGGTAGCCTTACGCCCGCGTCGTCTCGCGCTTAATCCCTTCCGCTATCCACATCCGCAACTGCGTCTGGTAGCCGACCGATTTGGCGGCCGCGATCTTTTTGGCCGCGGCAATCTGTTCAGAACCCAATCGAATCGAGATCGGGGACTTTACCGCTGTATGGCGTTCTCGAATGGACTTTTCCACTGCCTTAGATGCCTTTGCTGCCTCAGCTTCGGGTAGTTGATCCCATATGTCTGCCACCGAGTGCGTCTGGAAGTAATCGGCTGCCTCCTTGTCCGAGCGCAACCTCGGCAGAGGCGTCTTCGCGGGCGAGAGTTTCTTCTTCATTCGATTCACCTACTTGCGGCGGAACAGACGCCGCTCACTACTATCCATATCACGCGCGGTTACGACTCGGATCAAACCGCCTGACAGCAGGCGAAACACGACGAACGCCAACCGGCCGTCAAGCGTTTCGCCCAAGGCGATGTAGAGCTTCTCACGAGTTCGCCTGACCTTGTAGTCGCCCGCAAAAACCTCTTCGGCCTCTTCGGGCGTGAACTGGTGCCGTTCGATATGGAGCACGTTCTCATCGTCCCAGTCAAACCCGGAAATAACCACCATCGCTAGCGTAGCACAAAGTATATACAAATCATGCTACGTCCCAGCCGGTCCGTCGTCCACCATTTCCCGATGACTGAGCGTCGCTAAAACGTCTACCGTCGCGCGAGTGTCACGCTCGTGCCGCCGGCCGAAACTGGGATGTCGACCCGCATACCCGATGCCGTCTGGACAGTCTGAAGGCGCTGTTTGTCCGCGGTGACTTCATAGCTCGCGGCACCCGCGCCAGTGATTTCGAGCTGCGTTCGATGCGCCTCCCGGGAGCGATTCTCGACCTTGAAGGCGACTCTGGCCAGAGAGTCGTCGACCGTGATCGGCTGGCCTCTCGCGAAACCGTCGTGATCGAACACCAGGCTGAGTTTCCGCCCATTGAGCAGGACGTGAAGACGCGCGCGCAGGCCGTCTTTGGGGATGACCTGGAGGGGGGTGTTCCTCTTCGTGAGTTCGCCGCCATACGCAATGAGGCCGAACAGGGGATCGTCTGTAACGACCGTGTCGGCGGTGCGCAACGCGCCGTTGAAACCGAGGTCGATTTCTCCCGAGTACCACCAGGAACCCCGGCCCATCTCCTTGTTGCCGAGCCAGGCGCGGCCCCACGGACGCACTTCGAATCCACCGCCCGCGGCGCCATCGTTTTCCTTGCCCGGATACCAATAGCCGTAGTTCGATTCCGCAGTGCCGGAATTGACCAGCGCCCAGGAACTCAGGTACGACGCGTAGCCGAGGCGCAGATAGGGCGCTGCGATTTTGGCATAGTTCAGCGCATAATCCTCCACCGCCCAACCGCCCATCTGCGCCATGTAGCTGAGCAGGTAGTTGCCGTTGCCGCTACCGCGATAATCGCTGCCCAGCCAGTAATACGCGGGCTCCAGCCAGCCGCGGCTGCCGATGTTGATGCGAGTCTCATTCTCCAGGAACGCTTCCACAGCTTCCCGGGGCGCAATACCCGGGTGATCCATGGCGTACTGGGCGAGGGCGTGAGTGGAGCGGCACCTTGACGCGCCATCGCCGTCGCACCGGGATGTCCTTCGCGAAGCTGGCCGAGAAATACGGCCATTCGGACATGGTGGCGATCTTCCGAGCCACGCCAAGGTGGCGCAAGCGTCGATACTGAACCTCTGGAGACCCCACAGGAGTGAGCAAACGGTATACTGAAACCAGGCGCGAGTCTGCCAGTGGAGCAATCATGAGTGACCGGGAACGACTTCAACAAATCATCGACACTCTGCCGCCGCATCAGGTCCACGCTCTTCTGACCCTGCTGGAATCGGCGCAGCCCGTTGGCGATGAGGAGTTTGCCCGCCGCCTCGCTGAGGCTCCTGAGGAAGATGTCGACGAAGAGACGGCTGCGCGCATCCTGGCCGCTGAAGCCGAGCAGGGAGATCTGGTCCAACACGGCGAACTGAAGCAGCGGCTTGGTCTGTGAAGCGCCTCCTGCTCTACAAGCCGGCCGCACAACGCGAACTCAGTCGCATGGACCGTTCCCATGCCGAACGCATTATGCGCGCCCTGGAAGTGTTCGCTGCCACCGGTCACGGCGACGTCAAGGCGCTGAAAGGTGCCCTCAAAGGCCGCTATCGTTTGCGCGCCGGTAAGTGGCGCGCGGCCGGTCTCGGAAGTAGCTCCGGAGGACGAGCGCGGGAGGGTGGTATTGAAAAAACCCTGCTCAAGAGCCGTACCAGTGGAGGAACGGCACGCGATTCCGCGCAGCCTGGAGACGACAGCGGGGTGCCTTGCGCGAAGCCCTCGGTCGCGGACGACTTCCGGTTCACAGACCGAAAGAGCGTGGCCTCCAGAATCGGTGCCTACCGTCGCGTGAGTGTCACGCTCGTGCCGGCAGCGCCGACCGGGATGTCGACCCGTATGCCCGATGCCGTCTGGACGGGCTGAAGGCGTTGTTTGTCCGCGGTGACTTCATAGCTCGCGGCGCTGGCGCCAGTGATCTCAAGCTGCGTTCGATGCGCCTCCCCGGAGCGATTCTCGACTTTGAAGGCAACCCTGGCCAAGGAGTCGTCCACCGTGATGGGCTGGCCTTTGGCGAAGCCGTCGTGATCGAACACCAGGCTGAGTTTCCGGCCGTTGAGCAGGACGCACGGCCGCGATTTTTACTACGGACTCTCGAACGACGACATCCTGCACGGCTATCGCGTGGCGGCCGGCACGGCCAATGCACCCGGCCGCGCACTCGGCGGCTGGTGCAGCCCGAATTCGAACACGGTATTCGGACAGTGGCTGCAGTCGATGGCGCGCATGCAGCGTGCCTATGGCGACAAGGACTTGCTGGAGAAGGCCAATGTCCTGGTCAGCGAATACGCCAAGTGCTGGCCGGGCATGTCGAGCGGCGCCGCGCGCGGCAGCGGACGCGGGACACCAGGTGGGGCTGGGGGTAGCGCAACCGGCGGCCTGAGCCACTATCCTTATGAGAAGCTGGTCGGCGGCCTTTTAGACATGCATCACTATGGCGGCCACCCGGAAGCTCTGGCCCTGTGCGACAAGATCACCGCGGCGGCCGCGGCGAACTTCAATCGCGACCGCCTGCCCGCCAATCGCGAGCCCTGGGCACTGCACTCCGGCCGCCCCGGCGAGTGGTACACCATGGCGGAGAACCTTTACCGCGCCTACCAACTCACCGGCAAGTCGATGTACAAGGAGTTCGCGGACGTCTGGCTCTACCCGGCCTATTGGGACAAGTTCGCCGAGACAGGCGACCCCAAGGACGCGCAGGGCGTACACGCGTACAGCCATTGCAACACCTTCGCCAGCGCGGCCCTGGCCTATGACGTAACCGGCGACGCGAAGTATCTCCGCATCCTGAAAAACTTCTACGATTGGATGCAGAAGCGCCAGACTTATGCCACCGGAGGCTACGGCCCCGACGAGCGCTTTGTCTACTCCGATGGCCGTTGGGCGATTCGATGGAGGTTTACTCGGCCAGCTTCGAGTGCCCGTGCTGCTCCTGGGCGGCGTTCAAGCTATCCAAATACCTGATGATGTACACGGGCGAAGCGCGGTACGGCGATTGGATCGAGCGCCTGCTTTACAACGGCATCGGCGCGGCGCTGCCAATCAAGGACCGCGGCACGCACATGTACTACATGGATTATCATCTCGGTTCGTGCCTGAAGTATTATTCGCGCAACGCCTTCACGTGCTGCTCGGGAACCTATTTCCAGAACGTTGCCGAATATTCGAACCTGGTGTATTTCCGGGACGCCAACGCGCTGTGCGTCAACCTCTACGTGCCCTCGGAGGTGGAGTGGAAAGGGCCGGTGGGCGCCGTCAAAGTGGTGCAGACCACCGGGTATCCCGAAACCGGCAGCAGCACGCTCGCGCTGTCGATGGAGCGGCCGGCGACGTTCGCGCTCAAGCTCCGGGTGCCGGGCTGGTCGAATGGCCTAACGGCGAAGGTGAACGGGCAGGCGCAACCCGCGGACATCCAGCCGGGGCAGTGGGCCACGATTAGCCGCGAGTGGAAGCCGGGTGACACCGTCGAGATCACCATCCCGTTGCACTTCCGCCGCGTGCCGATTGACGAACAGCATCCCAACCGCGTGGCGATCGTGCGCGGGCCGGTGGTTTATGGTCAGGAGGATCCACACAAATGGCTATCGGATATCCCGCCGGGCGATGGCGAACTGGACAAGCTGATGAAGCCGGTCGCGAACAGCCCGGCCATCTTCCAGATCGATAACGAGCCGGTGGTGCAGCAGCGGAACGCCTTCAAGCCGTTCTACAGCTTCGTCGAGCTGGAGCGCTATCGGATGTATTTCGATCCCCTCCATCGCCGTGTGCTGTGGTAGCCGGTTGCAGTCCTATTTCTTTCGCAGTTTTTGGGAGACCTTCTCCACTTCTCCCCAAACTCGAAGCAGATTGCCGCTCCACAGCTTTCCGATCTGTTCTTCCGTGTAGCCGCGCCGAACCAGTTCCAGCGTGACGTTGAATGCTTCCGCCGCGCTGTTCCAGCCGTCAATTCCGCCGCCACCATCGAAGTCCGACGAAATTCCAACGTGATCGATTCCAATCAGCTTCACCGCGTAGTCGATATGATTTACGAAGTCCTGCACGGTGGCGCGGCCCGCGGACGGCAACTTTGCGTCAATCTCAGCCAGTCGCTTGTCGTATTCCGCGCGCCGTTCGGGTGAAAGGGCATCGAGAGCTGCATTCCCGCGGCCGCCGCCGCCCCTGGCCCCGCCACCCCGTGGGGCGGGCCCATTGGCACTCTCTACGGGACATGGCCGGGCGGAATTCGGTGCGTCGCCGCCTCCGGGACCACCGGCGCCAGCCCCGCGTCCACGACCTCCGCCACCTCCGCCGCCACGCCCGCCGCCCTGGGCAAGCCCGAACTCTTCGCGCAGCTTCGCGAGGGCATCGGTGCGTTCTTTCGAATCCGTTTTGACATAGGATGCGAACCCCACCACCTGAATCACGCCGCCGTTCTTCTTAAGGGCCAGCAACTGCTCGTCGTCCATGTTCCGGCTGACGTCGGCGAGCGCGCGCACCCCGGAGTGCGACGCAATCACCGGAGCCTGAGAGAGCCGCATGGCTTCCATGTTTGCGCCTTTCGAGGGATGCGAGAGATCGACCATCATCCCCAGGCGATTCATCTCGGCGATGACTTCCCGGCCGAGCGGCGACAATCCGTTGTTGTAGAGGTAGCCCTGGGTTTCTCCCGTATTCGAATCGGCGAGTTGGCTGTTGCCATTGTGGGCCAGCGACATGTATCGCCCGCCCCTGTCGTAGAACTCCTGCACTCTCTTGAGGTCGTTCCCAATGGGATATCCGTTCTCCACGCCGATGACGGCGATGCGCAGGTTCTTCTTGTGCAATGCGAGGACGTCGGCAGGCGTCAGCGCCAGGCCGATGTTATCGGGCGCGATTTTCTCCGTCAGGCGATGAATGGCGTCGAACTTGGCGACCGCCTGTCGATATGCGCCGTCGAACCCTTCCGGCGTCAGCGGGCCCTGACCGACGTAAACGATCATGAACGTGACATCCATGCCGCCTTCGACCATCTTCGGGATATTCACCTGCGTCGTGAGCCGCATGGTGTAGTTGCAATCCGCCGTGAAGTTCGCGGGCTCGATATCGTTGTGCGTGTCGAGCTTGAGGACGCGGCTGTGAATGCCTTTGGCTTTGCCAATCAGTGCCGCATCGTCCGGCTGCGCCGGACTGGTCCCGACCGATACCTGAAACAACAGAACGGCGGATATTGCCGTCATGCCGGCAATCATGAGCTTTCGCTGGATGTCTTTCATTGCATTCTCCTGTCCCGATGACGGGACCAACTCCCGCGCAGAACCGCAAACCTAAGAAGCGGCTATTATGCCATAGTTATCGGACCACGATGCTTTCGGGAAGCCCGCCTGGAACCCCGGCTAGTCTCGCAGGTCACCTATCCGCGAGGTACAGTACGCTCATATCCCAAGTGATCGCGAACGAGCTAACGAAAACGGTATTGTCGGGCGAAGGTGACGGGTCCATGCTCTCCCTAGGCACCAACTAGCGGAGGAGTTCGTCGCCTGATCCTAACGCTCGACGCGATAGGCCACCTCCATCAGCCCCCAAAAACCTCGGACCCGGGGCCACTTCCTCCACGTGGCCCCGGAGTCTGTCCTGAAGCACTCGCTTTTGTCAGGGGAGGCGAACATTCCCACATCGCAGGAATAATCAGCAATAATATGCGTCATTTGGATGATGCGGAGATTCAAAATGAGGGACAATGTGGGGAACGGGTGACGACGTATGGAGAGGAAACTGTCCGCGGAATCCGATCTGATTTCGTTGAGCGAGCCGGTTGCCCGCACCCCCACTCCCAAAGGCGGGAAGCTGCGCATTACGCTGCTCTCCCCGCGCGGGCCGCTCTACCGCCATCGCGGAGGCATTTGGAAGAAGACGATGCGGTATGCGCCGCTCACGCTGACGACGCTGGCCTCGTTGGTTCCCCCCGAGATTCCGGCCGAGATCCGCATCGTCGACGAAGGCGTGGACGAGATCGATCCCGACCGGATCGAAGCGGATCTGGTGGGGATCAGCGCCATCACGGGAACCGCTCCCCGCGCCTACGAGATCAGCGCGCAGCTCCGGAAGAGAGGGATTCCCGTCGTCATCGGCGGCGTCCATCCTACGTTGATGCCGGAAGAGGCGATGCGGCACGCGGATAGCGTGGTGGCCGGTTACGCGGAGGAATCCTGGCCCCGTTTGTTGCGCGAGTTTGTGAGCGGGACCATGCAGAAGCGCTACGATCAAAGCCCCGGTCTGAGTCTGGCGAATCTCCCGTTTCCGCAGCGGCAACTCTTCGATTCGAGATTGGTGAACGTCGGAGACACGATCGAAGCCACCCGCGGGTGCATTTATCAATGCGATTTCTGCGTGGTCCCGACCGCGTGGGGTAAGCCCTTGCAGAAGCCGGTCGCCGACGTGATCGCCGATATCCGGCAAATGGGCGCCAGGCGTGTCATCTTTCTGGACCTGAACCTGATTGGAGACGTCGCCTACGCCAAGGAACTGTTCACCGCGCTAATCCCTCTGCAGATCCGGTGGGCCGGGCTGGTCACCACCAGCATCGCCTGGGATGACGAATTGCTAGATCTGACAGCGCGGAGCGGCTGCCGCGGTCTGTTGATCGGTTTCGAGTCGCTCAATCAGGAGGCGTTAAAGGGAGCGCAGAAGGCGTTCAACATGCGCCACAGCTATCACGATGTGGTTCGCCGGATTCATGATCGTGGGATCGCCATCATGGGATGCTTCGTTTTTGGCTTCGACCAGGACACGCTGGATTCGTTCGATGAAACTGTGGCGTTTGTCATGGAGTCGCGCATGGATCTGCCGCGCTACGCCATCGCGGTTCCCTTTCCGGCAACCGGATTGTTCCGGCGGCTGAAGGAGGAGGGACGAATCACCACGGAAAACTGGAGCCTCTACGACGGCCAGCACGTGGTATTCGAACCTAAGAAAATGACCGCGGATGAACTGCTCCGCAACACGAACCGCGCCTGGAAGCAGACGTACAGTTATGCGTCGATGTGGAAGCGGCTGGCCGGGTCAAGGACGCAGCTTCCGATCTCCATTCCGGCGAATTTCGGCTACCGTTTCTATGCCAACCATCTCGATACGTTTTACACGTGCGACTGGCAGCTTGCACCGCGCGCCTGAAAACCTATGCGGCTGACCCTGGTGCATCCCTGTATTGGACGGCGGCTTGGCCAGCCTTATATTCGCACGTGGCAGATGGAACCGCTCGCGCCGGCGACGCTCGCGGGCCTGACTCCGCGAGACGGCGAGACCGAGATTCGTTTCTACGACGATCGCACGGAGTCGATTCCCTTCGACGAGCCCACCGATCTGGTTGCCATGAGCGTCGAGACCTACACGGCCAAGCGGTCCTATCAGATTGCGTCGGAGTACCGCCGTCGCGGCGTGCCGGTGGTGATGGGAGGGTTTCATCCGACGCTCGTCCCTGACGAAGCCAGCGAGTATGCCGAGTCGATTGTGATCGGAGAGGCCGAGGGGCTCTGGCCGACGGTCCTGAACGATTTTCGCAACGGCCGCTTGCGCCGCGTCTATCGCCAGCCGGAACGTCCCCCACTCGCGGGCCTTCGTCCGGACCGGTCCATCTTCGCTGGCAAGCGCTACCTGCCGCTCGGACTCGTCGAAGCGGGCCGTGGTTGCCACTTTCGCTGCGAGTTCTGCGCGGTTCAATCGTACTTTGGCAATACGCAGACACGCCGCCCGGTCGACGACGTCATCGACGAGATCCGCCGCGTCAAGAAGCCGCTCATCTTTTTCGTCGACGACAATATCACGTCGAACATGGAGCAGGCCAAAGAGTTCTTTCGCGCGCTGATTCCCTTGAAGATTCGCTGGGTGAGCCAGGCCAGCATCAATGCGGCGCATGACGAAGAGTTCCTCCAACTCATAAGGGCCAGCGGTTGCCAGGGCCTGTTGATCGGTTTCGAAACGCTCAATCCCGTGAATTTGCGGCTGATGGGAAAATCGTTCAACACCATGAAGGGAGGCTACGAGAAGGCGCTTGAGAATCTGCGCCGGCACAGCATTAAGCTTTACGTCACCTTCATCCTCGGATACGACGAGGATAACGGCGACACCCTGCGCGAGACGCTGGCGTTTGCCGAGCGCCATCGTTTTTATATTGTCGCGTTCAATCACCTGACGCCGTTTCCCGGCACGCCGCTCTATCAGCGCCTTCAACAGGAAGGCCGGCTGCTCTATGACCGTTGGTGGCTGGACCCCGAGTACCGCTACGGAATGGTGCCCTTCGCGCCGCACGGGATGACAGCAGACCAGGTGAAACAGCGCTGCATCGAGGCGAGACAGGCGTTCTACAGCTATTCCTCGATCTTCCGCCGGGGCTTGGATTTTCAAGTCAACGGTCGAAACTTCTTTATGTGGACGCATTTCTTTTCGATCAATCTATTGTTTCGTTCCGAGGTCCTTCAACGGAAGGACTTTCCTTTGGGCGATGAATCTTACACCGCTCCCTTGCTCAAAGCTCACCACTCGGAGAGCATCGATCCGGTGCCTTCCATTGCGCTGCCCATACTCTGATGCAACTTTCGGTCAATCTCGCGACTCCCGCCGATGACGCCGCGATCCGCGAGTTGTTGCGCCGTGGGCCGATGCCGGGACGGATTCGTCTCACCTACCAGCGCGAGCCGGAATTCCGGCTGGGCTGCGAGGTGACAGGCGAGGATTGCCAGTCGATTGTAGTCCGTCACGGAGATAGCGGGGAGATCGTCGGCCTTGCCTGCCGCTCCGTCCGGCGCGTGTTCGTCAATGGACAGGAACAACGGCTGGGATACCTTGGGCAGCTTCGCGTCGATCCGCGTTTCCGGGGCCGTGGTCTCCTGTCCAGGGGATTCGCACAACTGAAGCAGATGCATGATCGCGATCCGCTGCCTGGTTACCTGGCCGCGATTGTGGAGGGCAACCGCGAGGCAACTGGCGTGCTGGTCCGGAAGCCTCGGCGGACCTTTCCGGCCTTTCACCCGGTGGCGGAATACTGCACGCTGGCCATCAGTGCAAACCGCGCGAAGCCGGAGCTCCGTACCGATCTCCGGATTTCGCCGCCACAAGCGCGTGAACTGGCGGAGGTCGTGGCGTTTCTCCGGGTGAACGGATCACGGCGACAGTTTTTCCCGGCGTGGACCGAAGAGAGTCTTTCCCGGCTGTCTTCGTCCGGGCTGGGTCTGGAAGATCTGAGAATCGCGCGGCGCGGTGACCAGATCGTGGGTGTTGCGGGCCTTTGGGACCAGTCCGCCTATAAGCAGACGATCGTTCACGGCTATACAGGATGGCTGAAGGCTGCGGCGCCTCTCTACAACATTGGAGCGCCCTGGTTCGGCCGCGCGGCTCTGCCGCGTCCGGGCGACAAACTCCGCAGCGCTTATGCCTCGCTCATCTCGATTGCCAACGATGAGATCGCCGTTTTTCGCGCTCTGCTGCGTGCGCTTTACAATCTCGCGTGCGGCCGCCGGTTGGGTTACCTCTTAGTGGGTCTCGACGCGCGCGATCCACTACTGCCTGCGGCGTACGATTACTCCCACGTGGTTTACCGAAGCCGTCTGTATCTTGCGGAATGGTGCGATGGAAGCCGGATCTATGAACAACTTGATGGACGTCCCGCCTACGTCGACATCGCCACTCTCTAATGGAGCCGACGGCCGGCACCTGGTGGGCTCGGTGGTTCCCCGGGAGAAGCTGACGGCAGCGGAGCGGGATCGCGTGTACGCGTTGCTGGCCACGTACTTCGCCGGAACGCGCCGCGCCCGGTTCGATGCCGACCTCGCAGAGAAAGAATCGGTTGTGCTCTTGCGGGACCGCGACACGGAGGAGATTCAAGGCTTCTCGACTCTGATGCGCATGGAAGTCTTGGTGGACGGTCGCGATATCGTGGCGTTCTTTTCCGGCGACACTATNNAGGTCTTCTGGTTCCTGATCTGTTCCGGATACAAGACGTTTCGCTTTCTTCCGGTCTTCTTTCGCAGATACTACCCCAACCCGGAAGCTCGCACGCCGGACGACGTTCAGCGAGTTCTCGACACGCTTGGGACGGCGAAATTCGGCAGTCGATATGGGGCGGGCATCGTCCGCCTGGAACAGGCTGCCCCGCTTCGTCCTGGTGTCGCCGATGTCACGGAGCAGCGGCTGCGCGATCCGCTCGTAGCTTTCTTCACAAGCCGGAACCCTGGACACGTGCTGGGCGACGAGCTCGCGTGCATCACCGCCATCTCTCGCTCGAACTTGACCCGTGCTGGGGAACGGATGGTAGGAAGCCGCCGGGGACCGGAATGATCTGCACGGTCGCAAACTCGATGTGGTGGGCGGCCTGCGTCCCCGAACTGGCCCGCTTCCATCGCGGCGCGCGCCGGGTTGCGGAAGAGCAGTGGGGCGTGCTTCGCCGGATTCTGTCTGAAAACGCCGGCTCGGAATTCGGTAGTTCGCATGGCCTCGCGACGATCAACTCCATCGCCGAGTACCAGAAAAGAGTTCCCCTCCGGGACTACGATCGGCACAAAACGTGGATCGATCGGGCCGCGGCCGGCGTGCCCAATGTGCTCACTCGCGAGAGGGTTCGGCTCTTTGAACCGACCAGCGGCTCTTCCGGCGCCACCAAGCTGATTCCCTACACGTCGTCTCTGAAGGCCGAGTTTCAACGAGGCATCCGCGCCTGGATTGCCGATCTATTCTCGCATTGTCCCGGTCTGCTTTCGGGGCAGGCATATTGGTCTCTCAGTCCGGTGACCGGAGACGTCAAGAAAACGTCGGGTGGGATTCCCATCGGGTTCGACGACGATACCTCCTATGTCGGCGGCTGGCAGCACTCGCTCGTCAAGGCGGTGATGGCCGTGCCCCGGAGCGTGCAACTGGCTTCGGATCTCGACGCGTTCCGCTACGCGACGTTGCTTTTCCTGGTGCGCGCTCGCGAGCTGAGGTTGATCTCCGTCTGGAATCCGACGTTCCTGTCGCTACTGCTCGACCCTCTTCCGGAATGGGGTGACCGAATCTGCTATGACCTCGCCCACGGTGCGATGTGTCCCGCGGATTCGCGCCGTTCCCGCGAAGTGCGGGCGGCGCTCGGCGCCAGTTCGCCTGAGGAAAGACACGCCAGGCTCTGGCCAAGACTCGGACTGATCAGTTGCTGGACGGATGCCAACGCGGCAGGCCCAGCGGCACAGCTCAAAGAATGCTTCCCTCACTGCCGGATTCAGGGCAAGGGTCTGATCTCGACGGAGGCCTTCGTATCGTTTCCGCTGGCGAACCTTGAGCACGCGGCGCTGGCCATTCGCTCGCACTTCCTGGAATTTCTTCCCCTCGACTCCGACCGCCCGCAACTCGCTCATCAACTCGAGCGCGGCGGACTCTACACGGTCGCGGTGACGACCGGCGGTGGGCTCTATCGTTACCTTCTAGGCGATTTGATCGAGGTGACCGGTCATTTCAAAGGCTGCCCGCTGATTCGTTTTGTGGGACGGCAGGATTCTGTTTCCGATTGGTTCGGAGAGAAATTGAGCGAGGCTCACGTCTGCCGCGTTTTTCAGGAGACGTTCCGGACGCTCGCTATGGCTCCTTCGTTCGCCATGCTGGCGTGCGATACCGATGCTTCACCGGGCTACGTACTTTACATCGATTCACCCGCGGATGACGAGATGGTCGCATGCGCCGCGAAGATGATCGACGCCGGCCTTAGCGAAAACTTTCATTACAACTATGCGCGTCAGTTGGGCCAGCTCGCGTGTGTGCGCGCCTTTCGCGTTCGCGGTGGCGCCGCCAGCTATTTGGCCGCGGCGACGCGGAATGGACAGAAGCTGGGCGATGTGAAGCCGCCCGCTCTCGACCGCCGCGGCGGATGGTC
>PMTT01000836.1 GCA_003167275.1 Bryobacterales bacterium
GCGGTAGCCCTGGCTGCTGTGTCCGGCTGGTTCGGCGTCGCCTTCACTCCTTCATACATTGCTGCTGCCTTGTTCCTCCTGACGGCCGTTGTGCTGTTCGCGATGGCATTCCGTCCCGCCATCGAGATTCATGAGGGCTANNACATCCGGCGCCTGGACCGCACCACCGGGTGGGTCGCTCCGTTGATGATTCGGGTTACGCTGTTTGACGATTCCCGTCTGCTGCTCGTCTATCCGGGCGATCTCGATTCCTGCAACAGCCTGCTTCGCCATCTGCGCCGTCTTTCGCGCGACGCTCTCATCGACGGCATCCCATATCGTCAATACTGGGGCGAGGTGTTGTCGCCCGCCAACGAACGCAAACAGGTGCCGAACCCCATGCCCCGGTATCGGATCTTACGACCCGAAGATGAGGCGGAGGTCGAGCGCCTTTATCAGCGTCTGAAGACCGTCGGGAATCTCGATCAGAAGAATTCGGACGAGAAGTAGTCCGTGGTTCGCAACCGGCTACGAGTTTCCGCGCTTCTGGCCTTCCTCCTATTGGCGATTACCGCCTGGCTCTCCCGCAGTCTGTGGCTTCCGTGGTTTGGCGAAGCCTTGATTCATAACGAAGGGCCGGCCAAGGCTGAGATCGCCGTAGTCCTGGCGGGCGACGACACCGGCCACCGTATCCAAAAAGCGGCCGAGTTGGCTCGGGCCGGCTATGTGCCCTCGATCCTGGTGAGCGGTCCGCGGTATTTCGACGTCCACGAATGCGATGAGGCCATCGCGTTTGCGGTGCGACAGGGCTATCCCGCGGAGTGGTTCATTCCGCTGCCGAATCAAACCCATTCCACCCGGGAGGAAGCTTCGGCCATCCTCTCGGAACTGCGCCGCCGCGGCATCCACAGCTTCCTTCTGGTTACCAGCGATTACCACACCGCGCGCGCTGCCCGGATCTACCGCGCCGCCACCGAAGCCATGGGAGGAGGGTTCGAGATGCGTGTGGTCGCCGCACCCGACGAGTTTTTCCGGGCGGGCTCCTGGTGGCGCAATCGCGAAGGCCAGAAGACCGTCTTCTTTGAGTGGTCGAAGACCCTGGCTACCGCCCTGGGCCAATGACGATGTGGGAATCGCTTCGAACGCTCCGCAAATACCTCTGGCGCTACCGCTGGGGCATGGCCATGGGATTCGCCTGCCTGATCCTGAAGGACGTTGCCTTGGCGGGGCAGCCGCTTCTGATCCGGCGTGTCATCGATGCGCTTACGGGCATCGTGCGCGGCGGCCCCAACTCCCACTTCTTTTTACGCTACGTCGCGTATCTGGTCGGGCTGGCGCTGTTCAAAGCCGTCTTTCAATATGGGATGCGCGTGATCATTATCGGCATCTCACGCGACGTGGAATACGATCTCCGCAATGACCTGTTCCGGCACCTGATCGATCTTTCCCCGGACTATTATGGCCGCACCCGCACGGGCGACATCATGGCCCGCGCCACCAACGACCTCAACGCGGTGCGCATGATGCTGGGCCCGGCCGTCATGTACTGTTTCGAAACCGGCCTGACCTTCGTTCTGGCTATGGCCATCATGCTGTCGGTAGACTGGCGGCTGGCCCTCCTGGCCCTGGCGCCCGCGCCGGTGGTTAGCCTGGTGGTGATCGTCTCCGGCCGCGCGATCCACACGCGCTTTCAGCGGATTCAGGCGATGTTTTCCGACATCTCCAGCCGGGTTCAGGAGAACCTCTCCGGCGTTCGCATGATCCGCGCGTTTGCGCAGGAACGGGCCGAAATGCGCCGGTTCGAGGAGTTGAACCGGAATTACATCGCGCAGAACCTCAAGCTGGTCCGTATCGATGCGGTTTTCGAGCCGCTGATGGAGATCCTGATCGGCCTGACTTTCCTGGTGGTCCTCTGGGTGGGTGGCCACCAGGTTCTCGAAGGCCGCCTCTCGATCGGCGGGTTTGTGATGTTCAACACCTTCATGGGGATGCTGGTGTGGCCCATGATCGCGCTCGGCTGGGTGGTCAACCTGATGCAGCGGGGCACGGCATCGCTCGCACGGATCAACCAGATCCTGCGCGAGACCCCCACCATTCGGGCGCCCGAGAGGCCGACCGCTCTCAAAGAGCTACGCGGCAGAATCGAATTCCAAGGTGTCTCCGTCGACTATGGAAGCGGGCCGGTACTGTCCGAGGTGGACCTGCCGATTCCCGCCGGGGCGACGATTGCCGTGGTCGGCCACACCGGTTGCGGCAAGAGCACGCTGGTCAGCCTGATCCCGCGGCTGATGGACCCCACCGCCGGAGCAATCGCCTTGGATGGGATCGACCTGCGCGATCTGGACCCTGCCGACCTCCGCCGTCAAATTGGCTTTGTTCCGCAGGAGACCTTCCTGTTCAGCGCTACGATTGCCGAGAACATCGCCTTCGGAGTGGACCGGGCGACTGCGGAGGAGATTCGCCATGCCGCTGAGGTCGCCGGGCTGGCTGGCGACATCGAAGGCTTTCCGGCGGGTTACGAGACCATGGTGGGAGAGCGCGGCATCACACTTTCCGGCGGACAGAAGCAGCGGACTGCCATCGCCCGTGCTATCCTGCGTAATCCGCGCATTCTGATTCTCGACGATGCGTTGTCGAGCGTGGACACGTTGACCGAGGAGCGCATCCTGACTCATCTGGCGGCCGAGATGCACGGACGCACCGTAATCCTGATCTCGCACCGGGTCTCCACCGTGCGGCATGCTGATCGCATCGTGGTGCTCGAAAAGGGCCGGATCGTGGAACAAGGCACTCACGCGGAGCTGATCGAATCGCGCGGCTACTACGCGGAGCTATCGCAAAAGCAGATGCTCGAAGAAGAGCTGGAAGCGATTTAGCCCCGTAGGGTATGCTTTAGCTTGCCTAGTTCGGGCCGCAGTCGACCTCGATCAGACGAGTGACGGCGTACCGTCCGGGTAGAGCAGAACCAGGTCGTGATTCAGTTTCGTTTGGTGCCCGTCGCGATGCATCACAGTCCCATAGAGTTTGAACTTACCCCAAGTGAACGTCTCAATGCGAAAATTCGTCGCGCGATCGCTGACATAGCGGACTGGATTATGAAAGGTCGGATCCAGGATCCACATGACCTGGTCGACGGAGTCGAGCTCCTCCGGTGTACCATCGAGCCAAACCGACCACCCCCAGTAACCGTTACCTTTGTAATCCTGGCTCTGCTGTATGGAAAGCGCCACGGCTACTCCTTCACCTGAATATCTACAGTATCCACCCATTCGTAGTTGGAACGCCATATCCGTCCCCCAACCGAAACGGTGATCCGCACCACCTCTCCCTCCGCAACACCGCGGACGCGGACGAAGAGGCTGCCCCGGATCGGAAAGACCGGTATCCGCCGTGGGGCCTGGGGGAAATCGCTGCGGAGAATCTCGCAGGTGCACGCAAACGATGGATCGTCCAACAAGGCACTGATCTGATCCACCGCCGATGTCGGCCCCAGCCGGATCGTCGTGACATGGGTCAGGTCGTGGAAGCGCCTCAACGCCTGCGCAATCTTGACGAGGCACCCGGCCCGGTCGTCCTCCCGGTAGTCGATCCGCTGCGCGCCGGCGGAATCGAGGATGCCGCCAGGGGAGATCACCCCTTCCTCGCGGACTTCGACCCAGGGAATCCGGGGATCCTGGGAGTGGGCAGTCAAAAGCTCATGTGCCACCCAGTCATGAGTCCGGTACCGGCCTGGTGCAACGGATTCGCGCCGCGTCGTGAACCCGATCACAGCGTCCGAAGCCCGAATTGCCTTCGTCACCTCGTCGTGCAAAGCGCCCCCATAAACCGATTTGCCGTGGACCACCTCGCACCCGAAGGCAACGACCAACGGGAAAACGTAGTCTTCAACCCATCGGTCGCGCTGGTTGTATCCGTACCCTAAGAAAATCCGCATGGCTGGATGTGGTTCAGGGCTATTGTACCGCTGCCCGTGTCGCAGGTTGGAGAGGGTGATTTCAAGACCGGATGTCCCGCTTTGGGGAGCGTTTCTGCTTTATTCTCCACTCCACTGGCAGCGTTAGCACGGTCCGCTTGGTTGCGCCTCGGTGGGTGTTTAGGGCGAGTTCATCCAGTACTGCTATTACCGAAGCCCGAATTGCGGGCCTCAAATCACTAAAATAAACATGGACCACCCCAATCCGTTCGATCGCTTTACAGCCTTAAATAAGATGAGGTTGCCCGAGTAGCTGGCGGGACGAACTCTGCAAGCCTTTACAGAGTGGGACACGTGAGAAGAACTCAGGGTGTCCAATCGTGATATAGTGATCCACTAACACGCGTTAAAGTCCTTTAGGTCAACTGGATTAGGCTCGTGCACCGAGATGGAGGCAAATTCCGTGATGCGGTACTGGCCTGTGCAGTTTCTTCGATGGCCTTTGGCCTTAATCTATGGGCTCGTGTTGGCAGGGGCTTCCCCTACCATCGCTCAGGCCCAATCCACGGGTGGGGCCAGCTTCGGCCCAATCTCGGTGCCCGGTACGTCTGCAATCTTTGATCCAGACAATGTGCTCACGACGGCCCAGCTTGCAGCAGCGCTTGGCGCTACGCCCGCAGTGAAAGCTCTGACCTTCACTGCAGGTTCGGGACGAGTATTTACGTTCTCTGCGTCGGGTGTGGTGGGTTGCTGTGGCGTCGCAAACAGCGGGCCGGACGGCTCTCTCGATAGTAGCTATCGCCCATCTAATATCAGTTCCCTGGGAAGCATTTCTGGATTTGTGGCTCCAAATGCGCTGCCGCTTGTCGGCGTTTTTACGAACGGCTCGCCGAGTGGCCCGGCGCCGCCAGGCTACAATTATACGAACGGCGAAGGGCAGCCCGCATTCTCCCCTCTACTCAATCAGGTTTTCTTCATTGGCGACGGATTGACGGGCACCGGGTCTGGGTCGACGCAGACATTTAACGTCCCGCCAACCGCAACGGAGCTGTGGCTTGGTTTTGCGGATGCCAATGCTTTCGCTGGGTCCCCAAACTCTTATAGTGACAATCCTGGTAGCCTCTCGGTCTCTGGTACGCTGTCGACGGTAGGCTCTGGGCTGACGGTTAATATCACTGAGTACCCCGTGCCGCCTGCGAACAGCAAGCCTGTAGACATCACGGCTGGACCGGATGGTGCGCTCTGGTTTCCTATTCAGGGTGCCAACACGATCGGGCGGATTACCACGTCTGGTGTGATCACCCAGTACGTGGTGCCGACTGCCAACAGCTTCCTCGAGGGTATCACCTATGGCTCGGATGGCGCGCTCTGGTTTACGGAGAGTTCCGCCAACAAGATTGGACGGATCACCACGTCTGGAATCATTACCGAGTACTCACTTCCCGGTTTCAATCCCTATGCCATAAGGCCTGGTCCAGACGGTGCAGTCTGGTTTACCGAACTCTACGCGAACAAGATCGGGCGCATCACGACGTCTGGCGTGGTCACCGAGTACCCCGTGCCGACTGCCAATAGCCTTCCCGAATCCATCACGGCCGGGCCGGATGGAGCGCTCTGGTTCACCGAATACTCAGGCAACAAGATCGGGCGGATCACCACATCTGGTGTGGTCACCGAGTACCCCGTACCGACTGTCAGTAGCGTTCTCAGGGGCATCACACATGGTCCGGATGGGGCACTCTGGTTCGCCGAACAGGACGGCAATAAGATCGGGCGGATCACCACGTCTGGCGTGATCACCGAGTACTCGGTGCCGACCGCCAGTAGTGGCCCCGAAAGCATCACTACCGGGCCAGATGGCGCGCTCTGGTTCAGCGAATTCGACGGTAACAAGATCGGGCGAATCACCGCGTCTGGTGTGATCACCGAGTACCCCCTGCCAACGGCCAATAGCGGCCCCAACGCCATCACGACCGGGCCGGATGGCGCGATCTGGTTCACTGAGCAGGTGGGTAACGGGATCGGTCGTCTATCGATCTCAGGACCTGCCGGCGGGTCCACCGCACCGGCTTGCCAGTTGGGCCTCACGCCCACAAGCGCGGCTGCAGGATTCAACGGAGGCAACGCCAGCGTGAACATTGGCCTCAGCGACCCCACCTGCGCGTGGACCGCCACCAGCAATGCTCCTTGGGTAACCTTCCCTGGCGCCAACTCAGGCACCGGCAACGGCACGCTCAACTATTCCGTCGCCAGCAACGCAGCGTCCAGCGTCTCGCGCGCCGGCACTATCACCTTCTCCTCGGGAAATTCACAGGCCACTTTCACCGTCACCGAGGCCGGAGCCGCGTGCACCTTCGCTCTCACACAGGCCAGCCAGGCATTTTCGTCCGCTGGCGGGACCGGGACGGCAACCGTCGTCGCCCCAGGGGGATGTACGTGGACTGCCAGCGCCGCCGGCGCTCCGTTCGTCACCATCACCATCGGGAGTAGCGGGTCGGGCGATGGCCCGGTGAACTACACCGTCGCCGCGAACTCGTCGAACACGGCGCGCACCGGTACCCTGACCATCGCCGGGCAGTCTTACACCGTCACACAGGCGGGAACGGCCGTCACCACCGCCTGTACGGCCAGTGTCCCCACGATTCCAACCGTGTCGCTCGAAGGCCGCACCGAGGTGCTGGGCGACCTCCTGTTGTCCTGCACCGGACTGACCGGGGCACTGACTTCCGACATCCTGCTCACCTTGAACAGCAACGTCAGCAATGCCTTGCTGAGCGCCAGCGCCACCGACGCCATCCTCACCGTAAACGGCGGCAATCCGATCAACGGGCAAATCAGCGGCTATAACACTCTCCGCTGGCTGGGAGTCACTCTCATACCCACCAGCGGCAACGCCAGCGTGCGAATCACGGGAGTTCGCGCCGATGCCAGCCTGTTAGGCTCGCCGGCCAGCCTGCAGGCGTCCGCGATCACGGGCCTGGTCAGTTTCAACGGGCAGACGCCGGTGCCTGTGACTGGATCTCAGCAGACTATGGCGAACGCCGCCGTCTCGCTCAACTTCGTCAAGCAGCAGGCGTC
>PMTT01000534.1 GCA_003167275.1 Bryobacterales bacterium
GGCCCGGAGGCGCTGCCGACCGGGACTGCGACGCCGACCGGTTGTGCGAAGCCGACCGGCTGTCCGACGACGCCGACGGGTTGTTGGGGATATACCGGCACGGACCCGTAATTCGGAGCGCTGGGAGCAGGCGCTGGCGGCTGGGCCGGAATGTTGCCAAGAATCTGCTGCACCGGCACCCACTGGGCCATTCCTTCCCCGTGGGCCAGGTCGGTGAGCAGNNTGGACCTCCGCCAGCGTGTAGGGCCCAAATTGCTGGCCATCGCGAGAGATGTAGTAGTTCATCGCATTCTCCTCAAAACCATGTGAAGTGGGCAATCTTGCCCGCAGCCGCCTTTTCAGGCGGCTCGTCGGGGTGGCAGCGCAGCATTCCTAGTCACCCCGCCGCGTTTTATCTCCGGACGCCGGTCATCTTATATTGGCGGATCCAGTTCAGATGATATTGAAAATAGATCGTATTAAAGAAGAAGGTCATCACACCACTCAACTGCAGGTTGAGCGGCTCTACGGAGTTGTAGTAGTCTTCCAGAGAATTCCTCAGGCTGAAGTGGCCTATAATCAGCACCACCGCGGCTGCCAGCACGATGAGCGAACCGAGTCCCCGGACGCTCTGATCCGACCCGCCGCCAAGCTGCACGATATAGCCGAGGACAATGCCGGGAACTCCAATGCCATAGAGGAGCATGCAATTGGCGTCGGGCCGAAGCTTTTTGACGAAGCCGGCCTGGATAAACATCCAGACGTAGGTGAAGATGCCGCAGGTGATGATACCGAACAACAGGACCAGGGCCCAGTGCAGGTCCGGGGGCAGCGGACCGGTCGCCCCGGCGACTGGCTGAGGGGCGACGCCGAAGGGCGACTGGGGATATACCGGTACCTGTCCGTAGTTTGGCGCGATCGGGGCTGGAGCGGGCTGCTGGACGGGAATGTTGCCGAGGATCTGCCGCACGGGCACCCACTGGTCCATTCCTTCGCTGTGCGCGAGGTCGGTGAGCAGTATGTTCCCGTCGGCAACATACCGCTGAACCTCCGCCAAAGTGTATGGCCCGAACTGCTGGCCATCCCGAGAGATGTAGTAGTTCATCGCATTCTCCTCAAACCATGTAAACGTTCTGGCTGTCACGATCGACAATGCAGACTTCGACTATAGCCCAAATCCAGGAAACGATGGACCCCACAAATAGCGTGCAAATGGTGATGGACAATTGAATTGCCCCCCGGCCGGTGTATCCGGCGTAGAAATTATGCGCCCCGAAGATTCCCAGGAAGATGCCCAGTAGAATAAACGCCACCCGGTTCTTGGGAGGCGCTACATATGGCTGCGGTCCGGCCGCCCAATAGACCGGCGCCGGAGGCGGATTGTACCCTCCCAAGGACAGGAATGCCCCTTGCGGAACGGCACCGTGGGGCGGAGGTGGAGGCACCGGCCAGGCATCCCCCGGTTGCGGGAGTGGTGGCGTCGACCAGGCAGCGGGAGGGGAACCGGCCGGAGGACCCACGGCGCTACCGGCCCCCGACGGCGGGGGCGACAACCAGCCAGCAGGAGGGACGTCTACGGCAGTACCGTCACCCGGCGGCAGCGGCAGCGGCGACCAAACAGCGGGAGGGGCACCGGCGGCAAGACCGCCGGCGCTACCAGCTAGTGGCGGCGACCAGACAGCAGGAGGGGCACCGGCGGAAAAACTGCCGGCGGCGCCACTGCCGAGCGGTAGTGGGGGCGGCGGTGACGAGAAAGCCCGCGGCGGAGGCGGCGTCGCATAAGCCAGGAAGTCGGCTGGCCCCACGGTCAATTTGGGTTCTTCCGGAGGCGCGGCGGAACAGCCGAACACGGTGCAGCCGCGATTTTCCTCCCAGCATTCGGCGTGATGCGCGGCGCCGCAAGAGCTGCAGAAGATGCGGTCGGGCGACTCGGGTGCGATCTCGGCATTGCAATAGGGGCAGACCTGGTTCATCGAGCGGTACGCTCCCGGTCGCGATATAGAAACGCGTAACGGCCCACCTGGATGGAATCGCCGGACTGCAGCACAGCTTCGTTCACAGGCCGTCCCTGGAGCGAGACCGGGCCGACCGCCCGAAGCACCGCCCGTGGCCCGCGCAGTTCAATGATGGCGTGCCGCGGCAGCACCGCGGGGTCCTTGAAAAGGTAGATATCGCAGGATTGATGGCTTCCGACGATGGTCAGCGGCTTGTACAGAATGAATTGTTTGCCCGCCAACGGTCCCGCCGCGACGTAGATCCAGCGGTCTTTGAGCGCGCTCTCCACCAGTCCCATGGCGATACCGGTGGCGGCGCCCAGCAGCGCCATGCCCACAGCCCGGCTGGTCCCGGCGCCATGGGTGGCGATGGCGATCGGGTCGAAAAGCACCCCACCCAACCCCGCGCCCAGGGCGCCGCCGGCGACTCCGTACAGACACTTCTTGCCGGACCGGCCGACAATACCGTAGACCAGTCCGCCGGCTAGGCCAAACCCCATCCAGGCAATGCCGCGCGTGATCCACAGCGCGGGGCTGTGAATCGACAGGCCGCCCGATTGGGCCAGGATCGAGAGTCCAATCGCGAAAATGATGTTGGCGATGAGATAGAAGACGAACCCCAAAACGGTGCCCAAACCCAACGAGAGCAGTCCCCGAATGACCGCTTTGCGCGGGGAGTGTTCCACCACGCTTTCGGCCGTGCCGAAGCCCACGCAGATCAGGATCAACATCAGTGGAAAGAGAATATGGTTGGCCCACGTGGGCCGCCCGCCATCCACGAACCAGTGCTCGCAAATGGCCCAAGCCAGCAGCGAGCCGCCCAAACCTGCCAGTCCCAGGTAGCACCAGGCCTTCATGAAAATGCTGCCGCGGGACCCTTCGACTACCGGCAGGGATGGTTCATCGAGGCTTCCATAGGAGCGGGATTGACCGGGCGCAGGCTCCTCCGTGGGGGCAAGCTTGATACGGTCCAGGTCTTCCGCCGTGATGCGGATTTTGCCGCCCTCTTCCGGCATATTGGAGCTCATTTCTTTGGGCCCTCCCGGGGTCCGGCAGGCGGTTCTGCGGAAAGCGCGGGCGCCCCGATCTCCGGTCGCTGGGCGCCGCGCTCCGGCACCATGAGTATCGCCGGCAGCAGAAATCCGATAGCCAAACCCAGAATCAAAACCAACAGGTGCGACAGGGTCAATCCGACCCAGCGCACCACTCTCCGCCGCTTGCTCCCGCCGGATGGTGCGTCTTCCGCGAAGTTGTGGGGCGGACCCCCTGGTCCGCGGCCGACGCCCTCGTCGGCCTGCTGGTCGTGGGAGAGAGGCCGGTCAGGGGACCGGCCGCGGACCTGGGGGTCCGCCCCACTATGTTCCCGCTCCAGCTTGGAGGCGTGCGAGGCTTGCGGACGGTCGCGAACGGCGAGTTCCGTCACCCGCACGATCTCCTCCCGGCGCCAGGCAAAGCAGCCCTCCTCGTCGCTGTGGGGATCGAAAACCCAGGCGACCTGGTTGGCGTTGGAGAAAAAGTTCCGATGGATGAACGTGTCGTGTTCCGAAAGGAAGACGCCAAAACCCGGATGCGAGTGATACCATCCCACGATCCGTTTGTCGGGGTATTGGGAGTCCTTCACCTGGTAGATGTGCGTCCACGTGTCCTGCGTGAAAGTCACGTGGCTCCCGCCCTGCCGGGCTTCCTCGCCGGGAATGGAGGCTTCTACCAGGGTGGCTTCGTCGGTGGCGCTGCCGATGAGGACGCCGCAGATTTCTGCGCTCATGGATGACCGCGCATGCTGCCGGATGCGGCGCAAAACTTCGGAATCGAACTCGATCCGCAGGCCCCCAGGCGTCGGCTGGGCAGGCCGATCTCTACGCTCCGCGGCCTTGGCGGTGCGCTTCATACCGCGACTCCTGGTAGCACGGGCCGTGCTTCCTCAACGTCGGGTTGCCCGGCTTCCGGCCGTGCAACTTCCGGCCGTGCAGCATCCGGCTGTGCGCCTTCCGGCCGTGCAGCATCCGGTGGCACCCACAGCGGCCCCAGCACGGATGGCGCATCCCCCGATAAGAGATACGCAATCTCCCGCTCTCCCGACCGGGCCGCGTAAACATCCCAGAGAGGCAACCCAAGCGCACTCAGCCTTCGGAGGCCGTAGCTTTCCGAGCCGGTATAGCTGTGGATGGCGCTCACCGCCCGCAACGCGCCGTCTCTCGGGCAGCGGCCCCGCTCAACCGAGACGGCCCCAACCGGAGCGAATACCTCCTCTTCGCCGCCACAGGAACTGCAAACCAGCTTGTGAACGATGTCGCGGCTAAACTCCACCACAACGTCCTCGGACTGCAACTCGCGCCTCGCCTCGGCATGCAACTCCTCCAAGGTGAGATCCGCCGAGCGGTGCGGAAGCCGGACTATGGTCTCATGCACATGGTGGCTGAAACACTCGGGGTTGGCAGTGTATTCCACCACGTAGGAAGTGTGGTTCATCCCGTCGAAAACGTACCCCTTCCCGGCCAACACCGGCAGACCGTGAAGATGCTTCAAAGCTTCCTGCACCTGAATCCCTGCGATCACCGACGCGGTGGTCGGCGTAGTGGGTACCTTCCCCGCCGCCATTTCTTCGCGGGTCAGGAGATTGCAGGACATGCGCCGCTCCAGGATGTCCCAGTCGGTTTCCCCCAGGGTGCACTCGTAGCAAGGCGGGCATCCCGAAAGGAACACGCGGGCCACACCGTTCAGGCCCTCGATCGCCCCATCGATCCACGGGCGTCCCATTTTCCACGCGCAGCGGTTGATCCACAGCCGGGCTTCGCGGTTGTCCAAACCGGCCAGGATCACGTCGGCCCAGCCGAATAGACCGACGCCCACATCCCACAGAATGTTGGAGACCAGCGGTTGCACCACCGCCCGATCGTAAAGGTTGCGGTACGCTGCCGCCGCGGCTTCGGCCTTGGTCCGGCCGATATCGTGCGGCCGGTAGAGAACACTGCGAGAGAGGTTGGAAAGCTCAATGCGGTCGGCATCCACGACTACCACGCGCTCGAAACCGAGCAGCGCCAGATTCTTCAGGATTTCATTGCCTAAGGCGCCCGCCCCCACCACCAGGACCTTGGTCTCGCGGATGCGATCCTGGTCCCACCACGGAAGCAGACGGAATCGGCCAAAGCGATCCTCCGTGAGCTCACCCGAAGTAATGTGGACGGCGGGGTCTGTCATAGACGACAGTCCACCGCACCGGCGGTGATCTCCGGCTGAAGCCTGAGGATATCGCCATCTTTCACTCCGGACTCACTCAGGGACTGGGAATCCTGAATCTGCCGGCCGGAGTTCTTATGGTGGAATTTGTAACTGAGCGGGGCGCCATCCGGGCCGTTCCTGGGGAGGCGCAATTTCTCCACCAGCACCAGGATAATCTTATTGACCGGAGCGTCGTCCGGGAGCTCCACGGGAACCCGCTTGTTCTCAGTCGAATCGTAGACCGTGACGTTGATTGTGGCCATAGTTACTTTGCGTTGGGCAAAGGCTCCCGGTTCGGGCTGTCCTCCAGGAAGCGTTTCAGCCGAGCGCCTCATTGATTGTAGAAATCCCAGCCGCTCTCGCTCAAGA
>PMTT01000901.1 GCA_003167275.1 Bryobacterales bacterium
AGCGATAACACTCCACGCCACAGGAAGAAAGGTAAAAGCGGTAAGAGGCCGTTGACGAATGCCGTAGCCAGGCGGGCCACGTTGGCAGGATCGTGCTTCGAGAAAATATGGAATAAACCGGATAAAACCAGTGGGAGTCCGAAATTAAAGTTCTGCCAGTAACCCGGGGCGTCATGGTTAGTGAGTCCAGCATCGCGAAGTTGCAAAGCGAAGGAAATCAAGTTGTGGAAGTCCGCGGCCGGGATGGTAGGAAAGATGGTAATCATCGCGAGCCGCGGAGCAAGGCCGAGGGTCAGCAGCAGAAGGAAGGCCAGAAATTCCGTATGTTTCTTCACGAAGGGAACCTCAGGGTATCACGAAGAGTCAGGGGCTTCCCCAGGAACCCGGTAGGCACGCACCACCCACGTCGCCGAGGTTCGCTGAACTCGTCTTCTCAGCATAGAGCGAGTTGTGCAGAAGTTAGACGAAACCGGGCTACATAAGTCCCTGCCCAACCTGATCCTCGCGCCGTTTTGGCGCAGGAACTGCTGTACGAACCACCAACTCAGCCGAGGGTGTGGCTTGCACAATCCGGCAGGAATCAAAGGTGGCGCCGCTGAAGAAGAGAAACCTGTCGCCCGGCTTCGGGTACGAAGGCCTAAAGGGATTCTGCATTTCCACCGTTGGCGAAGGGATCGCCCGTCTATAGTGCATCGCCGCGATTTCGGCCGCGTCTACATGACCGCGGATCACTTCTCTCAGTCGATAATCAGTCACGGTTTCATGCGTACGGTCGCCCTCGTTGACCTCTTCAGATCGGGAATTCACCACCTCCAGGAGCGCCGCATTCAAATCCGGCAACGTTCGTACCCGCCCATCGAGAATCCTGTCGGGACAAGGATTCGCCGACCTAAGACGCTGGGCCGTAGCGTCAGCTAATCCTTGCCGGTCCGCCAACAGCAGCGGGACGACCGAACGGACCGAGTCGCATCCCCGTATTTCCCAGAAGCAACTGAGATCGACGCGGAAAGCATGAGCGATCAGCTCGGGCGGCGCATTCGGCGTGTATGCCACCGTAAGCGTGGAGTCGATGCCCGCAAACCAGGAGAACGGTCGGCTGAATCGAAAGTCGGGGCTCTCGTCATCCAGACTTTGTATCGTTACTGGTGTGCCGCGCATCCAGAATCCGTGCGTGCTGTGAACAAACACAAGGAGGCTTGCGGGCCAGCCGAGAAACACGTCCGGCTCCAGTCCGTACGAAGTGCTCGACACGACGCCCTTCAACACGTTCACGCAAGCTCCAAACGACAGGTGTCGCCAGCCCAGCACATACGCTACCCTGAATGGAAACGGCATGGCGGCCCATTTGTCCTCAACCGGGCGGTCTGACACCGGTGGCGGCCAGAGCGAGAAGAAAAACTCGGGGACCCATCCCATCTGGTGCATCATTTCTCGCCCGCCTTCATCGTTTGTGATGCTGACGCAATACTGCCGATCAAAGCCGTCCTGGGTATGGATGTCGCGGCCAACCAGGTACGGCACGAGTGTTTGGAGTTGGGCCTCGGTGGTCTGGTCCGCACGAACCTGAGCGAGACCGGACAGGACGGCCTGAATTCTCCGTGTCAGAACATAAGAGCGATACCGTAAGACGCTCGAGAGGGCCACGAACAAAAGAAACACAGCGGTGTACAGGCGTCGAGCACGACGGCCCAAAACATACCGGAATAACGCCGTTACCCACGAAATCAACTTGCGCCCGACCATATTGAGAAAAGGCCGACTCGAGAAGCGGCCTATCTCGGATTAGACACCGGAAACGGCACGATGGCTACTAAGTCCGTCAGGAAGACGGCCCCTTACTTCAAAGTTCACCTCGTGGCGGTAAGCTCTTAAACTCGTTATAGCCGATGTGCGGGCTTACTTCCCCACGCCTAGCACCTGCACCTCCGCCAGGCTCAGATAATTGGTGCCACTGAGCTGAACGCGCACGTAGCGCCCCCTTACACCGGGAGTCGGAATGCGAACCGAGGGAGCGGGAGCCGCTGTCTGATGGTTCCCCCAGGTGCCGGCCCTGCTCGCGAGCGCCGCGGGGATCTCGTTGGCGCGGAACGGAGAATCCGAAACGAACACCCAGAAATCGTTCAGCCGCTCCATACAGCAATCGGTCCGGTTCCAGATCACCACCGAACCCATGGGCGTGGAGCGGCCTAGATCGACTTCCCACCAGGCGTTGGCCTCCAGCGTCGTCGCCGTGACGGAGCCGTGGAGGAAATTGCCGTCCGTACTGCCGTCCACCGCTCGCATGGCGCCCGTGGTGCGGTCGGGATAGATGCTGCTTTGTTTCGCCGGCTTGCCCACTGCCAGATGTCGAGTGAAGGAGTTGGTGAGCAAAAATGGGAGATCGTGATCCTGCACCAGAGCATCCAGCCGCGGCGCCAGTACCATCAGCCCGCAGGCGAATACGAGGCCCGCCGACAATGCCCCCGCCAGCCATCGCCAATCCGGACGTGCCCGAAATTCGTGTACCGCCACGAAGATTCCCAGGATCTCCAAGGCCGTCGCTGGAAGGAAGTATCGCCCCTGGTGAGCTGCGGTAACGGCATGAACACCATACTTCAGCAGTACTGCTGCAGTCAGCATCACGATCGCTCGGTTCCGTCCCCGGATCCCGATGATGAGGGCCGCCAGAAACAGTGCCTGGATGACCCCCAGTTCGACTTCCAGCGGCAGAAAGATGTGCCTGGCAAATGCATTGGCGGGCCCGCGGAGCGCCTCCGGCATGACTTCAGAGCCCAGGCTCCAGAAAAGGGTGCGGACTTCACCTTCGGTTGCCTCGCGGAGAACTGTAGACAGCATTCGCGCCGCGTGAAAGCCGGGACGGCGAAGTGCTTCCTGGAGGGCCAGTTGTTTGCTTTGAGCGTACATCGCCTTGGGATCGCGCAGTAGATCCGGACGGACCGAAGCGATGTAGGCCGTGGGGTCGATCCAGCCGCCATTGTCGGCTGCGCCGGGAATGTATGAACCTAAGATGGTCAATCCCGCGGATTCCTGGCTGAGGGCGAACCGTCCCGTGGCAGCATAGCGGTAAGCAGCTACAGCCGAAAGGGGCAGTATTCCCGCCAGGCTAATCGTCAGCACCCGCCGCCATCGCATACGGAAACTGGCTCCCGTGGCGAGTAGAAACAGGGGGAAAAGCGCGACCGGAATTTCCTGGCGCAGGAGTGCCGCGGCGCCAAAAAGCAGGCCGGCTGCCGGCAGCCGCGTGGGCTTGCCGGAGAGAAACGCCTTCACCGCCAGCGCCCCCAGTGCAACCGTGGGGAGGAGAACCCAGTTATCCGGGGCCACCACTCCCGAGAAGGTAATTTGGCCTGGCCAAAGAGCCAGCGCGGCTCCGGCCAGCAGCCGCAGCCAGAAGGGCAACACTCCACGCCAGATGAGAAACGGCAGAATGGGCAAGAGACCACATGCAGTCGCCGTCGCGAGCCGTGCCACGGACGCAGGCTCGGCGCTCGGAAAGACCTGGAATAAACCGCAGAGGATGAGCGGAACCCCTGGGTTGAACATCCAGTACCAGTAGTTGCTGATGAGCCCGTGGTCTCGCAGGTATAATCCAAACAGTACCATCGCCAGGAAATCCGAAATCGGGATGGTCGGGAACCTGGCTACGAAAGCGAGCCGTGGTGCTAGACCGAGAGCCAATAAAAGCAAGAGCGCCAGGAGTTCCTTGGAGACCTTCACGAGTGGGAACACCATGGTACCGCCATGGCCAGCTAGCCCTCGCCTGGTTGGGCCATCAACTCGCAGAGCGTGCGATGGATCTGTTTGTTTGGGCTTACGCAATATAAAATCCTCGCGGTGGAACACGGCGCGCAACGGAAGTAAAGGTGGTCCGCTACTCGCCGAATACCTGGACTTCGGCGAGGCTCAGGTAGCCTGCCCCGGTGAGTTGCACGCGCACATATCTGCCTTTCACGCCGGCGGTTCGAATGGCGATGGAGGGATCGGGAGCCACGGTCTGATGGCTCTTCCACGTTCCGGCCCGGTTCTGGAGCGTGGCGGGGGTGTCAGTGGGGCTGAATGGGGTATCGGATATGAAGACCCAGTAGTCACTCAGACGGGGGGTGCAACAGTCCGTGCGGTTCCAGATCACGATGGAACCGATGGCCTTCGAAGAGCCGAGGTCCACCTGCCACCAGGGGTGGGGATCCAGGGTGGTGGAAGTGACGGAGTTGTGGAAGAAGTTGCCGTCGGTGTTGCCGTCGGCCGCTGCTCGGGAGCCCGCAGTGTCGTAATCGAGAGTGCTGCTCTGGGCTGTCGGCCTGGCCATCGCCAGATGCTGGGGCGAGGAACTGCGGGCCAACCGAAAGCTGGTCCGCGAATTCCAACCCCAATTCGCATCAGGTTCCGGGTGGATCGCATCCACCTCGATCACGACCATCCGCTTCGTCCCCAGTCCTACATTGCCTAGCGGAATGTTGGCCCAGCCGCTCCCGGGCTCCTGCCCAAGGTCCTGGTAATAGACTTCTTCGCCATCCAGCGTGACACGCTGCGCCATGCGGCCGCCCAAGCCGCCGGCAGGCAAAGGATCGAAGACCTGGAGTACCAGGGGCTTGGGCTCGCCCGACCCGGTCAGTACGCATTCAGCCGTCGCTTTATCTCCCGGAGCGGGATTTTGCGGTTGCAGGGTGCGAAGCATGGCGTCGATCCCGATTGTATAGCTGGCAAGGATGCCCTGGCTCACCGTACAGGTGAGATCCGCGGATCCCTCCGGCGGCTGCACAAAGAAGCGGTAGGTGCGCTGCTGGAGATCGATGTCCCGGCTCTGTACGAACGCCAGCATGCGGGGCGGGAAAATCCATAGCGCCACACCGAATGCGGCGCCCACCGCCAGCGATCGCGCCAGCAGCGATCTCCTGGCCGGAGACGCCGTTCTCAGGACCTCTTCCAACGCCACGGCAATCGTCAGGATTTCCAAGGCGGTCGCCACAATGAAATAGCGGCCTTGAAAAACGCCGAAAACATGAAAGACATACTTCAGCAGGACGGCCGCGAAAAGTGCCAGGATTGCCCAGTTGCGCCGCCGAAAACCGACGATCAATGCGGCGAGGAAAAGCGCTTGAATGGCTGCCATTTCGATGCGGAGCGGCAGTTTCAGGCGGGCGGCCAGCGCGGCCCCACGGTGCTGAAGTGCGGGAGCCAGGTCCTGAGGAGCCTCGATGCTCTCGTAGAGCGGGTCGGAAGACTCACCATCGATGGCATAGACGCACGCCATCGACACGATGCGGAGGGCATGAAATCCCGGCCGGCGCAGCGCTTCATGAACCCCGAGCGCCCCAGTCTCGGTGAGCAGGCCTTTGGGGTTGCGGAACAGGTCCGGCCGGACCGAGGCGATGAATGCGTAGGGCGATACCCAACCGTTAAAGCTTGCGCCGGGGAGGTATGAGCCGAGGATTGCCAGTCCTCCGATTTGCGGGCTGAGGGAGAATCTCCCGCTGGCCACGTAGCGGTAAGATGCCAGGCCGAGGAGCCCCAACACGGCCGCCAGGCCTCCGGCCACTACCTGCCGCCGCCTGGTCCAAAAAAGATCGACACGCACGGCTGCCAGCAACAGCGGCAGGATGAGCAGCATATCCGCGCGGAATGCAGCCCCGGCTGCGTAGAATAGGCCGGCGGTCACGGGCCAGGTACGTTCCCCATCGGCCACCCCTCTCACTGCCAATACTCCGAGCGCTATCGCAGGGAAAATGGTCCAGTTGTCCTGAGCTACGACGCCGGAAAACAGGACTTGTCCAGGCCAAAGACCCAGGGCGGCGCCGGCTAACACGCGAAGCCGGAGCGATAACACTCCACGCCAAAGGAAGAAAGGTAGAAGCGGTAAGAGGCCGTTGAGCAGTGCTGTAGCGACGCGTGCCACGTCTCCAGGATCGTGTTTCGGAAAAATATGAAATAACCCGCACAAGGCCAATGGGAGTCCGAAATTAAAGGCCTGCCAGAAATACGGGGCCTCCTTATTCAGGACACCCGCATCGCGAAGCTGCATACCGAAGGAAATCAGAACCTTGAAATCCGAAACCGGGATGGTGGGAAAGACGGTAATCATCGCGAGCCGCGGAGCAAGGCCGAGGGTCAGCAGCAGAAGAAAGGCAAGTGTTTCCGTGTGTCTCTTCACAAAGGGAACTCCAGAGTATCATGACGATAGCCGCAGACGCTGTAGCCTTAAGCACCGGGCGAGCCGTCGAACCACTGAGTCAGGTGGTGGACAAACGCTTTCGCCTGTCCGCGCCGGCAGTTTGTCCAGGAAGGGGCCAGCGATGGGGCGCGAAAGCCGGTTGTAGTAGACTTAAAAAGCTATGGATTCGGCTACGTCCGCATCTCCGATGACCGAGGAGGCTCTGTCGCCCGCGGTCCGGCCCGCGCTCGATCTGCATTTACCCGCGATCCTTTGGGTTCTGGGGCTGCTGATATTCCTGTATTACCCGGTCTTGAAGCCAATGGTGACGGAGTGGGTTAATGACGAGTCCATGGGGCACGCCTTCTTCGTTCCGCTGGTTGCGGGATATGCCGCCTGGCTCAACCGGGAACGGATTCTGGCGGCTCCCGTCAAACCGTGTTGGCCGGCCCTGACGCTGGTGGTGTGGGGTTTCTGCCAGATGATGCTGGGCTATCTGGGCGCCGACTTTTTCCTGGCGCGGACGGCTTTTCTGATTGCCGTGGTGGGAGTGATCTGGACGCTGGCCGGCACAGCGGTGCTGCGCACGCTGGCGTTTCCGCTGTTTGTGCTGATATTCATGATTCGCATCCCACTTTTCATCTATCAGCAAATCACGTCTCCGTTGCAGGGTCTGGCCAGTTCGGTGGCGTCGCGAACGTTGGAACTGATCGGGATTCCGGTGCTGCGGGACGGAAATGTCCTGCAGTTGGCCAGCAAGCGCCTGGAAGTGGTGGAAGCATGCAGCGGCATTCGTTCCCTGCTGTCCCTCACGTTCCTGTCGGTGGCTTACGGCTACCTGTTCGAACGGCGGACATGGATGAGGGTGGTGCTGTTTATCGCGACTGTTCCAATCGCCATTGTCGCCAACGCCGGCCGAGTGACTCTGACTGGCATACTTACAGAATATAAGCCGGACATGGCCGAAGGCGCCTATCACATGTTTGAGGGCTGGGTCATTTTCATGGTCGAACTGGTGGCTTTGCTGGCCGTGCATCGGCTGCTATCGCGGTTGGCAAGGCGGTCTCATGCCTGAGGAAAAAGCGCGTTCCCCGTTCGATTTTCTGCGCGGCAAGCCGATGATGGTGGTGACCGCCGTGCTGGTGGCGGAAGTGGCTCTCTTCTATGGAGTCTCGACCCAGGAATACATTCCCACTCCGCCGCCGCTCGATCGGTTTGCCACCGATATCGGGCCGTGGCGCATGATCCGGCAGACGAAGCTCGACGTCGCCACGGAAAATCTTCTCAAAGCCGACGATACGTTGACGCGCCTCTATGGGGGCCCGGGAGACGTGGATCTTTACGTTGCCTTTTTTAAGTCGCAGCGCGCGGGTGTTACGCCGCACTCGCCCAAGGTCTGCCTGCCGAGCAACGGTTGGACCGAGGAAAGCTCCCGCATCATTTCCGTGAGCGTACCGGGGGAAGCGGCACCGATTCCGGTGAACCGGTACATTGTGTCCCACCAGGAAGAGCGCAGCCTGGTGTTGTATTGGTATCAGAGCGCGCACCGCGTGATCGCCAACGAGTATCTGGCGAAGTTCGCGCTGATTTGGGATGCGTTACGCTACCGGCGCAGCGACGAAGCGTTGATCCGCGTGATCGCGCCCATCAGCGGGAACGGGCAGTCGGAAGCCGGCGGGGAAGAACGCGCCATACAGTTTATCCGGACGATCTATCAGCCGCTCAAGCAGCAGATGTGGACCGGTCCGACGAGCGCGCAGGTTCGGTGAGAGTATAGCCGGCTTTCAGCCGGCAGACAGGCGAAACCGCCTGTCCCACCAGATACAGCGAAAAGACCAACACAGGCAAGAATGCCCGTGCTACGTCAGATCGTGAATCCGGACTTCTGGGCGTCGGAGTGAAACATCTTCACGGTATCGAGCGAATAGTCGTCGAGGTCCTTGCCCACCAGCGACAGCTTGTGCAGGACGTCGGGAGTGGCGGTGATGATGTGGCACCCGATGGAATCCGCCTGAAAGATGTTGAGCAGCTCGCGCGGGCTGGCCCAGATCAACTCCATTCCCGGATGGATGGACACCATCTCGACGGCCGCGGCCATCAGCGGCACAGGGTCGCGGCCGGTATCGGCGATGCGTCCGGCGAAGACCGAAACGCAACTGGGCGCGCCCCCCGCCAGCGCCGCCGACACATCCCGCACCTGGTGAAGCGTCATCAGCGCCGTAACGTTCAGTTGGATGCCGGCGTGCGAAAGGCGGTGAATCAAGTCCAGGGCCGGTTCCCGCCGTGTATTGGTGACCGGAATCTTGACGTAGACGTTGGAGGCCCAGGAGGCAATCAGCCGCGCTTGTCTTTCCATCTCGTGGAACTCGTCGGCGAATACCTCGAGCGAGATGGGGCGGTCGGGGATGGCGGAGAGGATGTCGCGTGCAAACGCGGCGTAGTCGGAGATTCCCGCCTTGTGCATCAGGGTGGGATTCGTCGTGAAGCCCCGGATGAGAGGATTGCGGTAGAGGTTCAGCATCGCCGCCTTATCGGCGCCATCGGCGAAGAGCTTGACCTTCAAGTCAGTTGGCGTCACGAATGATCGTCCCTTTCGGTTTTGCGCACAATCCAATCTACCGCTTCTTGAAGCGAACCGACTCTAACATCTGGCGGGAGCAAGGGTCCACGTTCACGATAGTTATGGTCCAGGAGTACCGTACGGCACCCGGCGGCGCGTCCTGCGTCGATGTCTCTCCAGCGGTCGCCGACCAGGAACGAACTGGCGAGATCGATACCGTAGCGAGTCTGTGCCTCCAGCAACAGGCCGGGCAGCGGCTTGCGGCAGCGGCAGCCATCCCGGTCGTCATGGGGACAGATCAGAAAGTCGTCCAGAGGCAGGGTCTGGCGCATGGCTTCGTGCATCTCGTGAATGGTCTCCAGGGTTTGCGTGCCGCGGGCGACGTCGGGCTGGTTGGTGACCACCAGCAGCAGGAATCCCAGGTTTTTCAAAAGCCCCAGGCTGATGGCGGCGTTCTCGACGATTTCCAACTCCGCGAGAGAAGCCGGAGGGTAGGGCTTGCCGTCCCGTACGATGGCCCGGTTCAGAACGCCATCGCGATCCAGAAAGACCGCGCGCGCGAGAGGGTTCGACACGGGGTTCAAGGCTGCACCGACTCCCACTTGGTCTCCGACTGCTTCAGGGCCGGATGGGAAACGATGAGGTGCCAGACCACCGCCTGAAAAGCTTCCGCATGGGGTGTCGTGTGCATGGGATTCACGGTGGGCACAATCACACAGGCGTCGGCGGCGGTGGCTGTATAGCCGCCGTCGCGGCCCACGATTCCGGTGATTTTCGCGCCTACCTGTTTGGCAAACTGCAGGGCGGCCACCAGGTTGGGGCTGACGTTCTTTTCGAGGTTTCCGCCGCCCACCGAGAACACCAGCAATGTGTCCTCGGGCTTCAGACGGCTGACCTTGAGCCAGGCTTCGAAGACGCTGGCCCAGCCTTCGTCATTGGTGCGGGCGGTGAGCTCGGAGACATTATCGGTGGGGGCGTAGGACTCGATGCCGGCGATCTTGCGGAAATCGTTGACGGCGTGGGAGGCATTGGCGGCGCTGCCACCCACTCCCAGGATGAACAGGCGGCCTCCGGAGCTACGGGTAGCCGCGAGGATGGCGACGACGCGCTCGATGGCGTCGACGTCGAGACCATCGATCACCTGTTTGGCTTCGTTCAGAAACTGACGTGAAAAGCTCATGTAGGTTTAAGTCGCTGACTCAGATACGAGCCTAACTCTTCGATACCGGCGAACGATCCTATTTCATAGAACCGGTGAGGCGCCTCGAATGCAGCCAGATCGCCGGCGGCCAGCAGTTCCTGGTACAGAGTGGCCAAGTCGCATGCTTGTCCGTCGGGAACCCGGGCCAATGCAGCCGTGCTCAAAACGCCCAGGCCGTAGTCGATATGGCGCATACGTGCCGTGCGCAGCTTCTTATTGTAAGCCAGGATGCGCCCATCGATGAACTCCACATTGCTGGTATCCCATTGGCCCTCATTGCGGTACACCGTCATGAGCCCGGCCTTGCCGCTTTCGCGGAAGGCGCGCTCGACGGCGGCCCAGTGGATAGGCAGATAGGAATCGCCATAGAGGACGAAGAAGCTCTCGCCCAGCAGGGGCTGCGCAAGCTTGAGGGCGCCGGCGGTGCCGAGCAGGGTGGGGCCGTCAAACGAATAATCGATGCGGAGGCCGAACGGGCTACCGTCTCCCACCGAATCGCGGACCATCTCGCCCAGATGGCTGACGCAAAGGACGACGCGATCGATGCCGTTCTCACGGAGCAGGCGCAACTGGTGCCAGAGGAACGGCTCGCCGTGGATCTCCACGAGGGATTTAGGGATGGTCTCGGTTAAGGGGCGCAGGCGGGTGGCAAGTCCACCTGCCAGGATGGCGACGGGGAGCATTCGGTGGGTTCATTTTAGCGTAGGCGGGGAGGGCCAGGTGCGCTCGCGAGGGGCGCGGTGGGAGGCATCGCTTCTTTTGTCCGATAATGTCCGATAACAGATTTTATCGGACATAAGCAAGGCCTTTCGCCAGGCGCCGGGTCGGCTTGGTATCGTGTCCTTAATGGCCAACCCAGAGCATCTCGCCCGACTAGAACAAGGGGTCGAAGAATGGGGGCAGTGGAAGAAGGACGTTCAGATCATTCCTGACCTTACGAAGGCGGATCTTCGCGGCAGGTATCTCAGGAGAGCTGATTTCCGCGCAACAAACCTCAGCGGAGCGGACTTGAGCGGAGCGGCCCTATATGAGGCCGACTTGACAGGAGCAATACTCCGCAGGGCAAATCTTAGCAAGGCGCATCTCCGTATGGTCAATTTCAGTTGGGCGGATCTCGAAGACGCGGACCTAAGCGGGGCGGATATTGGTGTCAGCATTTTTGCGGATACTCGAATGAAAAATGTAAAGGGATTGGAGTCCTGTACCTATATTGGCCCATCCACCGTAGGGCTCGATACTATCTTTAAAGCGGGAGGCACACTTCCTGAAATCTTTTTGCGTGGATGTGGGGTGCCAGAACGGGTCCTCACACATACACTAACGCTCTTCCGCCAGCCGATTGATTTCTATTCCTGCTTCATCAGCTACAGTCACGAGGATAAGTCCTTTGCCCGCCGCCTGCATGATACGCTCCAAGGTCGCGGTATTCGCTGCTGGCTGGATGAGCATCAAATGCTGCCGGGTGACGACCTGTACGAACAAGTCGATCGTGGTATCCGGCTTTGGGATAAAGTGCTGCTTTGCTGTTCACAACACTCACTCGCGAGTTGGTGGGTAGACAACGAAATTGCCACTGCCTTCAATAAGGAGCAGCAACTCACGAAGGAGCGCGGCGAGAAGGTGCTGGCGCTGATCCCCCTGAACCTCGATGGTCATCTTCTGAAGGGAAATTGGAAGAGCGGAAAGGCTACCCAGGTTCTGCAGCGGCTGGCGGCGGATTTCACTGGGTGGGAAAAGGACAATGGGCAATTCGAGGTGCAGGTTGAGAACGTCATCCGCGCACTGCGGGCCGATGGAGGTGCGCGCCAGGAGGCGCCAGCGGCTAAGCTCTAGCAGAGCAGCCGTGCCGTTCCCATGGAGGCGCGCCGCGCGCTATTGTGTCCCTGATGATTGGAAAAACGGTTACCAGCAGGAGTGGACAACGGTTCACCATAATCCGCGAGATTGGCCGAGGTGGTTTTGGGGTGGTGTACTTGGCGGAGGACGAGACTCGGAGAGCCCTCGCACTCAAGGTGATTACGCCGCTTGCCGACGCGACGGTCGCAGCTTCATTCAACCAGGAGGTACAAAGCACCACAACAATCGCCCACGAAAATGTCCTTAGGATTATCGATCACGGCGACTTTACTCTCGACGATGGGCACCAAGGGTTGTTCGTGGTGAGCGAGTATTGCTCGGGCGGCGATTATCGCCAGCGCCTCCAGGCTCACCGAACCAAGCCACCAGACATGCTTGCAATCACAGATGACTTTCGACAGATCCTCGCTGGGCTCTGCGCACTTCACACCAGGATTGTCCATCGCGACTTGAAGCCAGAAAACGTGCTGATTGAGGGGTCAATCTTCAAGGTTGCTGATTTTGGTCTAGCTCGCTTTGTGGATGCGGCGACCCGTACGCACAGTTTCAAGGGTGGTGGCACGCCGTATTACATGGCGCCCGAGGTATGGCTCATGCAACGAGCGACGCCGGCGACGGACCTCTACGCCGTTGGTGTCATGTTGTACGAAGCATTCACAGGTGAGCGGCCGTTTACAGCTGCCGACCTAAACACACTGAGGGACCTTCACCTGTACACACCAGCGCCGCGCGCCAAGGCTCGCAATCCGAACGTGTCGGACATCATCGACGGAATCATCAAAAAACTTCTATCAAAGGAGCCCCGAGGCCGTTATCAATCGGCCGATGAGGTTCTTGCTGCATTGTCCTCGGTCACGACTTCCCCAACAGGCTCCCCTTTGGAGGATCTGGCTAGGCGCATGCGACGTCAGCACGATCAGGCGGAGGCTAAACAACTGGAAGAACAACGGACCGCAAACGCTGCACGTGAGATTCAGGCCCGCAATCAGTATATGGAAAAGGAACTCCTCGCTCTGGCAGATGAGGTAGTGGACGAGATCAATGCACACCTGGTTGAGACCAAGATCGAGAAGAGCCCGCAATCTAACCGCCGGGCCTATAGCTTTGGAAACCGCGTGTTGCTTATTCGGTTTTTCCCCGAAGGGGAGCTCTATCGCAATCCGATAGTTCCCGGCCGGCTGCAGGTCCTCCGGAATCACCATGTCGTACACGCGGGCGTCATTGAGATCCAAGAAGGCGCCCAGGACAGGGAGGGTTGGAATGTGATCCTGATCAGATCAGAGGACAGCGTGTACGGAAAGTGGCAGTTAGTGGAGACGCGACTATCCGCCCTGTCTCGCAGGAGCACGCCCTATGAGCCGGTAGCGACCGAAGCTAACCTTCTGGCGGACAATCTTGCTTGCCATTTGGGTTCAGTGATGCATGTGTTCAATCTTGTCAACAAGGACTTCGAACGAGCAGACCTGGTAAAGATATTCGGGATTCTTATTCCGTAACTAAATTTAGGACGGGCCGTCTCGACTTCCGATAACTGGATGATATGTAAACTTTTGGGCTACTTCGCCGCCGCCTTCGCCGCGCGGTACGCTTCCCAGCGCCTCCGCGTGGCCTCCGCGATATGCTCGCGACCTTCGGCGCTCATCTTGCGCCTGGCCTTCCTGGCCGCCTTCTTCGCCGGCGGCGTTCCGGTGGCCCCCTTCGCTGCCGCCCAGCGCTTCCGTTGAGCTGCACCAATCCGGCGCCTGGCGTCGGCACTCATCGTACGTTTGCCCCGTTTGCCCCGTGCTACTCGCCTCGATACAGTTCCCATTCACGAATGTCGTATGGGATGCCGAGTTTGGCGGTGTCGATACCGCCCGCGACGGAAAACGTGTGCCCACCGGCTAGGTCGTCGGCTGCCGAGGCAGGACTATGGTAGCTGCCCAACGATTCGTTCCGAAAGACGGGATGGAACCGATCTCCGATCTGGGCGATGTAGAAGGGGCCTACACGGGTTTGCCAGACATAGAGCTTGCGCATATCGGCATGGTATCGCAACACGCAGGCCGGGATTATACTCGTCTCATGCGAATCGATCCCGAGTTGTGCCAAAGGATTTTGGTAGCGGTTGAGAGCGATCCGAATGCTGGTTCCGGCCAATTCGTCAGAATTGCCGTGGAAGGCTACGACGATGCCACAATTGCTCATCACCTTAAATATTTGTTGGATGAGGAGCTAATCACGGGAGACGAAGCAACACATCTTCAGTCGCCATATCCTGAAATCCTCGTGTCCAATATAACTCCGGCTGGCCGTAGGTATTTGGACGAAAGGGAACCGGAATCACCGCGCAGAAAGATCGGCTTCTAGGGATTGTAAACCCAAACCCCGGAAGTTTTACAATACCTTTGTTATCAGTTTGTTAACCACGTACCCAACCTCAATCCGGCCAGAGACGTCAGGAATGCGGCATTGGCGAAGCGTATGCTAATGTCATTTATAGGACACAAGCAAGTGGTCGCAAGACAGCCCGCGACCTGTGCTCCGTGTTTGATTGAGGTTTCGGGAAGCGGTGAGCCAGGGCGGGGCCGCGCGGCCTTGGTGCTTAACCCGGCTCGGGAGCCAGAAGAAGGTCACATCGCCGACGGGCCCGCCTCGTGACCGCTAATGCATCAAGCGGCTATTGCTGCCCAGACTCAGACTCAGATTCCTGTTCAGATTCCTGTTCAGATTCCTGTTCAGATGCGGTGTTCGTTTCATACCGCTCGGTTACATCTTCGTTAAAACTGGCCCAGCCCATCGCGACCTTCCTTTCCTTTTTACCCTTTGTTACCTGGTGGATCGGGTCCACCTCCCATTGCGGTTTCTTCCTTCGTGAGGTGATTCAGCGCCTTATAATAATTACAGAGAGCGTCTCGTATGGTAAAGTTCATATTCAGTGTTCACGGCGATCGCATACGGTGAACGGAACAGAATGCGCGGACCTGTTTTATGAAAGCATCGGCACCACAGCTTGCAAAGCAATTGGGCGAGGAACTAACCGCCCAGATGAAGGCCAATGCCATTGACCATCGGCAGTTCGCAAAATCCCTGGGAGTTCCCTACCGAACGCTGAATTTTTGGCTATCTGCCGACCGCAACGTTCCAGCCCACATGCTACCGGTGTTCTGCAAACATCTAGAGAAGGAGATATGTGCTTTTCAGGGCAAAAAGCAGGCCCGCGAGGCGTTTAAAGCGCTAGATATTTTAGAAGAAGCCGCAGGTCGTGTAGTATTCGACGTGCCGCATTCTGCAGAACTGGAAGCAAATGACTTCATTGTTGTCCAGCGCCTTATCAGCGAGGTTGGTGAGGCACTACAATCTCTCGCTAGAACGCTCCAGGATAACAGGGTCGAAGATCACGAAATGCCGGAGACCTTAAAAGAAATTGATGATGTCATCACAGAATGCGTTAGGTTGAAGCGCTGGCTACACATGCGCTGTGCGGCGGACAAGTTGAAGTACGCCCATGAAACGTCCAACTCATCCAACGAGGGAGTAATCCCGAAACGCCTGTTTTGAAACACGAGTTTAGTCACCCTCTCACCACTTGCAATCCCGCCGGGTACCGACGATCTTCCTGAAGAAACCTCCCGTGCCGGCCTCCACGTCCACAACGTCGTTGCCGTTGTAACCAGCCACAGCCGCGCCCATTGCTGCGCGGGCCTGGCTGACCGCATTTCGAACAGGACTTCGATGGCGTCAACCGCCACCCATGCCTGAAAGTTTCCGGGGCTGGTCGCCACGATCATGAACGCCGCGGGCCGGAGATGTTTTCAACTCACCATCGTCAAACATAACGTCCAGGATTCTATC
>PMTT01000766.1 GCA_003167275.1 Bryobacterales bacterium
AGTACCACCAAGATCACCAAGAAAACCAAAGAAGGCGAGGCAGAACAACTGCAAGCTCCTCGATATCCTTGTTTCTTGGTGTCCTTGGTGGTACTTGGTGATCTTCGTGTGAAAGCTTTTTCCCCATTGAACTTTGCTCTTGAGCGAAGCGCGGAATGCGGTTAACTATAAGCATGGACCCTCTCCTGCGCCAAGGAATCCACCTCTTCAACCATCGCGAGTTCTTCGACTGCCACGAAGTGCTGGAAGAAGCGTGGACCCCGCAACGCGGTCCGCGCCGTCTCTTCCTGCAGGCCCTCATTCATGTCGCGGTGGGCTTTTACCACTGCCAACGCGGCAATCCCGTGGGAGCATCCCGCCAGCTTCGCAAGGCGTTGCGCAAACTCGCGCCCTATCTGCCATCCTGCGAAGGCGTCGATACGGCCTTGCTGTATCGCCAGGCCCAGGAACAGCTCGCGCGAATCGAGGCAGGGGAGACGGTGGACGAGTTCCCCCGGATCCACACACACGAGGGCGCGCTGCCCCACCTGGGTTGACTTAAGCTCCACCCGGCGATACTGTCGTAGCGATGCTCCACCAAGACCGCCGTGCTTTCCTGCTCCAGATGGGCGCCGTCCCGTTGCTCGCGGCTGCCGCCTGGCCCGCGGACACGGAACAGGATCGCCTGCTCCGCCGCACCTGGAGCGCCAAGTGGATTTCAGCCCCCGGCGCCCCTCCCAACGACTACGGCGTCTACCATTTCCGCCGGACCATCGACCTGGCAGCCAGACCCGAGCATTACGTGGTGCACGTGAGCGGCGACCAACGCTACCAGTTGTTCGTGAACGGCCGGCGCGCCGCCTGGGGACCCGCGCGCGGCGACCTGTTTCATTGGCGCTATGAAACCGTGGACCTTGCCCCGTACCTGGTAGCGGGCAAGAATGTCCTCGCCGCCTTGGTCTGGAACTTCGGGGAACTGGCGCCGGAGGCCCAGATCACCAATCAGACGGGATTCCTCCTGCAAGGCGACACCGAAGCGGAGCGCGCCGCCGATACCGGCGCGAACTGGAAGGCGCTGCGCAGCCAGGCGTACGCGCCGATCGAGTTCACTAGCGCCCAAATGCACGGATACTTCGTCGCTGGCCCCGGAGATCGCGTCAGCGGGTCCGCGCATCCCTGGGATTGGGAATCCAGGGACTTCGACGACTCGCGATGGCTCGCGGCGGCGGTGGTCAGTGTGGCCGCCGGGCGCGAGGCCAGCGACCCCCACACGCCCTGGATGCTGGTTCCCCGTAGCATTCCCGCCATGGAGGAGCGGCCCGAGCGCCTGCAGAAGGTGCGGCGCGTCAGCGGAGTTCCCGAGCCCCATGCATTCCCGGCACAGTCCGAACCGCTGCACGTGCCCGCCGGTACGCACGCCGTTCTGCTGCTCGACCAGACGTACCTGACCACCGCCTTTCCGGAGTTGACCGTGTCCGGCGGCAAGGATGCCGTCGTGAGATTGCGCTACGCCGAAGCGCTGTTCCAACCCGCCGCACCCGGAAGCCGCACCATGGAGAAGGGCAATCGCGACCAGGTGGACGGCAAGGTCTTCATCGGCAACCATGATGAATTCGTAGCCGATGGCGGCCCGCGCCGCACCTTCCGTCCGCTCTGGTGGCGCACGTACCGCTACCTGGAACTGGACATCGAAACCAAGCAGGACCCACTCACCGTGGACGACCTGCGCGCCACCTACGTGGGCTTCCCGTTCCAGCGGCGCGCCCGCTTCGAGGCCGGCGCACCCGACCTCAACCGCATCCTCGATGTGGGTTGGCGCACCGCGCGGCTATGCGCCCACGAGACCTACATGGACTGCCCCTACTACGAGCAGTTGCAGTATGTGGGCGACACTCGCGTGCAATGCCTGGTCTCGCTGTTCAATACCGGCGACGGCCGCTTGATGCGCAACGCCATCGACCTGATCAACGACTCGCGCCATAGCGAGGGCGCCACGATGAGCCGCTATCCCACGCGCCTGGAGCAATACATTCCGGGATTCTCGCTGTGGTGGATCGGCATGCTGCACGACTACTGGTGGTACGTGGACGACCCCGAGTTCGTGCGCCGCATGCTGCCCGGCGTGCGGTCGGTCCTCAGCTTTTTCGAAGGCTACCAGCAGGCCGATGGGTCGCTGCGGCAGTTNNCGGATGGTCCCTCGGCGCTGTTCGATCTACTGCTGTTGATGGCATACGGATGGGCGGCCGAGATGGAGGCCGGTCTCGGCACACGGGCTCTCTCCGAGATGGACCGTGGGCGTGAGCGGCAGCTTCGCGAGACGGTCCAGAAGCTGTACTGGGATGCGGACAAGGGACTGTACGCCGACACGCCGCGCAAGCAGCAGTTCTCACAGCACACCAACACCCTGGCGGTCCTGGGCGACGTGATCACGGGCGAGCCGGCGCGCGATCTCATCTTGCGGACGCTCACCGCGCCGGGCATGGCGCAGACCGGGCTCTTCTTCCGGTTCTACGTTCACTGCGCGTTGGCGAAGTCCGGCGAAGGTGGGCGATATCTCGATCAACTGGGCGACTGGCGNNGTGGACTCGGCGGCGCCCGGATTTCGGCGCGTGACGGTGCGTCCTCAGCTTGGGAAGCTGACCTCGGTGGCGGGCTCGGTGCCGCACCCCAAAGGAGAGGTGGAGGTGCGGATGGAGCCGAAGGGCGCAGGCTTCGACGTGACGGTGAGCCTGCCCGAAGGAGTGGCGGGCGAATTCGGGTGGAAAGGCACGCGGCGGGATCTTGCCGGGGGTGTGAATCGGTTCGCCGTGGCGGGGTAAGACTCCCGGCCTGCGTTGGGGCGGTGGAGGCTAGTAATAGCTAGGCGTGGTGGAGGCGTCTCGTGTTTCCCCGTTGCCGTTTTTCCCAAGGGCGGCAAGCGCTCCCTCACCGACCACGCCGAGAAGCTCATGGAGAATTGACGAACCAACGTGGCGCGAGCACTCGTGCCAGCACTCGTGCCTGCCGTCTCGANNTCCCCCCGGACCCGCTGTCGCCCGTTGAATCGTAATCCGCTGGGCAGCCAGAAGGCCGACGAGGGCGTCGGCCGCGGACCAGGGGGTCCGCCCTACCACGGGGTGTTTTCAAGAGTGTCCGCGCCACGTCGGTTGTGGGCAGCCGGGCCCATGAGGAGGCCACAATGGCCACTACCGGCGCACCAGATACACAGCCACTTCGGCACGCAGATTCGGCAGCAGGGTCACCTTGCTTTTTCCCGACAGGAAGTAGCGGCGCTCGATCACCAGACCCTCCAAGGCGACCAACTCCTCGAAATCCTGTACCGTCAGAAAATGGATGTTCGGCGATTCGTACCACTCGTAGGGAAATAGCTTGGTCCGAGGTGCGCGGCCGCTCTTCAGCATGGAGTACCGGACAGTCCAGTGCCCGAAGTTGGGGAACGCCACGATCACCCGGCGTCCCACGCGCAGCATCTCCTGCAGCACGTGGCGCGGGTACAGGGTCTCCTGCAGAGTCTGGCTGAGAATCACATAATCGAAGGCCTGGTCCGGATAGTCGGCGAGGCCCTCGTCGATGTCGCCCTGGTAAACCGAGACGCCCCGCCCGATGGCGTGCTGCACTTTGACGCCCGAGATCTCGACACCGCGGCCCTGCACGCCCTTATTGGCAGCCAGCCACTCGAGCAGTTCACCCTCGCCGCATCCCAGGTCGAGCACCTTGGTGCCGGGCTCCACAATCTCGCTGATGATGGCGTAATCGCTGCGTCCCAGCAGTTCGCGGACGAACGCCTGTTTCTTGGCCGTCTGCGCAGTCATTGCACTTTCTCGAAGGTACTGGAAAGGAAACCGCGGACCATATCGGCCTGCTCGGCCACGTCCACCAGGAACGAATCGTGCCCGTAATTGGACAGCAGTTCGACGTAGGCCACGTCGCAGTTGCGCGCGCGTAAGGCCCGCACCGTCTCCTGCGACTGGTAGCTGGGGTAGAGCCAGTCGGAGCTGAAACTGATGATGAGGAACCGCGCCCGCGCCGGCTCCAGCGCGGCCGCCAGGGAGGCGCGCCCGCCGGTGAGATCGAAGTAATCCATGGCCTTGGTGATGAATAGATAGGAATTCGCATCGAAGCGATTCACAAACTGGCTACCGCGATAGCGCAGGTAGCTCTCCACCTCGAAATCCACGTCGAATCCGAAGCCGAAGTTTTCCTTCCCCCGCAGGCGGCGGCCGAACTTCTCGCGCATCGAATCGTCGCTCATGTAGGTGATGTGGCCCACCATGCGGGCCACCGACAACCCCCGTCCGGGCAGTTGCTTGCCGTAGTAGTTGCCTTCGTTCCAATCCGGGTCGGCCATGATGGCCTGGCGGCCCACTTCGTTGAAGGCGATCTGCTGCGCGCTGTGGCGGGTGGTGGCGGCGATGGGGATCGAGGAGACCACGCGGTCGGGGTAGGAGACGGCCCATTCGAGCGCCTGCATGCCGCCCATCGACCCGCCCGAGACCGAGAGCAGCCGCGGAATGCCGAACCAGTCGATGAGCATCTTCTGCAGCCGTACCATGTCTCCGATAGTGATCACGGGGAACCTCATGGCGTAAGGGCAACCGGTGGCAGGGTTGATCGACCCAGGGCCGGTGGTGCCCCGGCATCCGCCCAGCACATTGGAGCAGATGACGAAGTACCGGTTGGTGTCGAAGCCCTTGCCGGGGCCGATCATGTTGTCCCACCAGCCCGGCTTCCCGCTCTCGTGGCTGATGCCGGCGGCGTGCGCGTCGCCCGAAAATGCGTGCAGCACCAGGATGGCGTTGGATTTCGCCGCGTTCAATTCGCCGTACGTTTCGTAGGCGACCTCGACCGGAGCCAGCGTCGCGCCGCTATCGAGAGTGATGGAATCGAACCGGACAGTATTGGCCTCAACGATCATGAGGGGGATGACTTCATCTTAACAGGTAGGGCATGCTTTAGCTGGCCGGTGCACCAGAGCCGCCAACCAATTCCCGGGCAGACGCGCACGCCAAGAAGGCCGACCGGGGGGTCGGCCGCAGACCAGGGGGTCTGCCCCACTCTAAAAACTAAAAAACTACGCGTGCATTGCGGTTTCCGCCGGCACTGCGCGATCGACTAGGGCGGTATCGACTTTCGCTACCTGAACAGCCTTCGCGATGCCGAAGAACGACAGAATTCGGATCTGGATCCACGACTGATCGAACTCATACCAGGCCAGTCCATGGCGGGCCGAGGTGGGATGCGCGTGATGGTTGTTGTGCCAGCCCTCGCCGGAAGTGAGCAGCGCGACCCACCAGTTGTTGCGCGAATCGTCGTGGGTGGCGAAGCGGCGGCTGCCCCACATATGGGTCACGGAGTTGACCATCCAGGTGACGTGCAGACCCAGCACCACGCGGAGGAAGATGCCCCACAGGACAAAGGGCACTCCGCCCATCGCGTAGAGCAGAACGGCAAGCACGATCATGGGCACCCAATGATAGTCGTTCAGCCAGATGTAGAAGCGGTGCTTCGCCAGGTCGGGTGCGTACTTGGACATCAACACCGTGTCGCTGTGCTTGCTCTCTCCTACCAGCAGCCAGCCCATGTGCGACCACCATCCACCATCCCGAGGTGAATGCGGGTCGCCGGGCTGATCGGATCTCTGGTGGTGGATGCGGTGGGTGGCGACCCAGAAAATCGGACCGCCCTGGAGCGTCAGAGTCCCACACACCGCAAAGAAGTACTCCAGAAACAAAGGCACCCGATAGGACCGGTGGGTGTGCAGACGATGGTATCCCATGCTGATGCCGAGGCCGGTCGTCATCCAGTAGAGGAACACCATGACCGCCAGGGCCTTCCAACTGAAGACGAACAACGCGGCCAGCGCGCCAAGGTGGAAAAGCCCAAATACAACGTTATTAGTCCAGTTGATCTTCTGCGGCGTGACGACGGCGGTACCCATGGAGCCTCCCGGATGCGGGGTTACTACTCAACTCTACCAGGAAGGCGGATGACGGCTCGTAATACTTCTGTCGTTTCAATGGGATACAGCGGAGATCAGGGTTCGGTGGGGGGGACAAAAAAGAAAATGGTTCCAAGTGACCCGATTTCCAGCCTTGTTCACCACCGGCATGCACGGCACTGAACATTGCAATCGGGAGCGCCGGACGCTTCGCCTCTCTGCTCCCCGACAACCGTTTTCGCCGGTTTCCGGATCAGTGCTTCAAGACGCGCCGCAGACTTCTCTCCCGCTCGGGGCCGGATGCTCGTAGCGACCTTTCGCTCGCCCGCAACGGCTGCTCCTTTCGAAGCCTCCATTCCGAGGTCAACGTTCCTGGCCTGCCACTTCGCTTCCAACTTGCCGCTTCCGCTGCCCGTTCGGCCCTTCTGCTCCGCTACCCAAACCGGTTAGCCCCGGATTTGGGCGGCCTCAATGCTTCTGGCCCGTTGCAACCTCTGCGACTCGCTCGAAGACCGCGCCTCCAGCCTCCACTCCCCTTGGGGACTCTTACCTCCCGCCGGATCAAAGCGTTCTGCTGGACTTGCTGTCTGTCGGCCCGCCTTCCAAATCCGCCCGATTTCCCTTCGCTCCCCGCAGCCGGTTTCTATCTCTAGTGTTTCAGCTACGGATCAACGTTCCAGGTCCGCTACGTTTTCGGAGGCTTGCTGTTCCTCAAACCTCTTGGAACCTCCTTCACTATGCTCCCGAAGCCTCTTTTGGTCAACATCTTTTTGTCCCGGGAGATACGTTTTCCTCAGTATTTATTTGCTTTGTTTCTATTGTGTTACAGCCGACTATGGTTGCATCTGCTGTGGATAAAACGACTCTGGAAGCTTTTGTTTTTGAGATACTTAGCCCAAGTGCACAGACTCATCATCCGGCCCGGCGCCATCGGCGATTTCATCCTTTCGCTGCCGGCGTTGGAGTGCCTGAAAGCCGACAGACTAGAGGTCTGGACTGCCTCGCGGAATCTTCCATTGGTGCGGTTCGCGGACCGGGCCCGCTCGATTGCATCCACCGGGCTGGATCTGCTCGGCGTGACCGAGCCGGCCCCACGCCTGGTCGAGGAATTGCGCGCCTTCGATTCCATCGTGTCGTGGTACGGCGCCAACCGGCCGGAATTTCGCGAGCTGGTCGGCCGTTTGGAACTGCCCGTTACCTTCTTTCCAGCGCTTCCTGGCGAGGATTCCGCCGTGCATGCCGTGGATTTCTATCTGGCACAGGTACGGTCCATCGTCCCGTGTGACAGCGATGGCATCCCGCGCATTCCATGCGAGGCGGCCCGTGAGGATTTTGCCGTAATCCACCCGTTCTCCGGCAGCCCGAGGAAGAATTGGCCGCTCGTCCGATTTCGAGAACTGGCCCGCAAACTGGAGCGGCGCATGCCTGTGCGCTGGTGTGCCGGACCCGAGGATCCGCCGCTCGATGGCGCGGTCCGGATCGACGACCTTTACAACCTGGCCTGCTGGCTGGCGAAGGCCCGTTTGTACATCGGCAACGATTCGGGCATCACGCACCTTGCCGCCGCGGTAGGAACGCCTGTGCTCGCCCTCTTCGGCCCGACGAATCCCGAGATCTGGGCTCCGCGAGGGCCCCATGTCCGCGTGGGACGGTGGAAAGGATAGCCGCCAGTCTTCGACGCGGCCGTTGGATTGGGTGAGTCCGCCCGAAAAACCGGAACTACACTTCCGTTTTCTGCTCGTAAGCTCCTGATTCTACAATCAAGGCACCGGAACTATAGTTCCGGTTTTGGTGGGCCCCTACCCCACTTCGCGGTAGTAGAGGATCATATCCAGCCACGGCGGTTTGTGGCCCATCGCGCGCAGAAAACCGGAGACCTGACCGCGATGGTGAGTACCGTGGTTGACCATGTGAAACACGATCTGCCACAGCGGTTCTTTCCGGGCCGCTCCCTTGAGATCGCTGTAGGACAGCGGCTCCAGTGCCGTCTCAACAGTGAGGCCGGCGCCCCACTGTTTCCATTTTTCGAGAAGCGCGGGCCACTCGTTCTGCAGCACGGAAAGAGATCGGTCGGCGGGGGTGATGAACCCGGCGAACCCTGGATTGGGGTGTCCCAGGATGCGCCCCAACCAGAGGCGGTCGGCGGCGTATACGTGGGCCAGGGTGTCGAGTACGCTCTTGTCCGCAGTGCCGAAATCACGGAAGAGTTCCTCGGGAGACAATTCCCCGACGGCCTCCATCAGCCGGCGGGTGGCCCAGATGTTGTAGTCGATGTGCGTGCGTAGCGTGTCGGCGGAAACGGACATAGAGGAATTATCTCTCAAGCCCAGGTGGCACAGGACTACGGCGCGGGCTCCACGTGCACCAGGACGTCGGCAACCCAATCCAGCCGCTCGATCACCCGCAGGCGGACCTGGTGGGCGATTTCGTGCGATTGCCGCACGGTCAAATTGGGGTCCACCTCCAGGTGCAGGTCCACGTGATAGCGCAGACCCGTCTTGCGGGCATAACACTTCTCGACTCCGAGGGCGCCGGGCACCGTGGAGGCCACCTCCCGAATCTGCCGCATGTGCCGCTCGTCGGGCATCGTGTCCATCAGTTGCAGGGCGGTGTCGCGCGACACGCGGACGCCCACCAGCACCACCATCAGGCCTACTATAAAGCCGCCGTAACCATCCGCATCCCGGAACCGCAAAGGATCGTACAGAGCCAGACCGACCGCGATCAGCGCCGTGACCGCGGAGAGCGAGTCCATGGCGTCGTTCCATGCGTCGGCCTTCAGCGAGTCGCTCTGGAGTTTGCGGGCATATCGGAACTTAACCGCGGCCAGAACGCTCTTGGCCGCGAGTGAAAGCACCAGGGGCCATACTACGTAACCGGCCACACTCGGCTGCGTCCGGCCCACGCGTTCGATGGATACATAAGAGATCAGCGCGCCCCCGGCGGTCAGCGCCAGCCCGATCAGCAGGCCGGTGAGGATCTCGACGCGGCCGTGCCCGTAGGGATGTTCCTTGTCCGCCGGCTTGGCCGCGATGGTCAGGCCCAACAGGACCAGCCCGGAAGCGAAGACGTCGCTGGTGGACTCCAGGCCATCCGCAAAAACCGCCGTGGAGTGGCCTGCAAGGCCGGCGGAAACCTTGATGAGCGCCAGGATGCCGCTCACCAGCATGCCGGCCACCGCCACACGCTGCCCAGTTGACATCTGGTCGGTGCGCTATGCCCGCGCGGGGTCGGCCTTCTCGGTATCGACGCCCAAATCGGCGAAGGCGGCCTTGGCCTTGGCGGCATCGAACTTGCCGTCGCGCGATAACCGCGACAACGCCGTGGTCACGATCGATTCGGCGTTGATCTCGAAGTGCCGCCGCAGGTGCTCGCGATTGTCGCTGCGGCCGAAGCCATCGGTCCCCAGCGTCTCCATGCGGCCGGGCAGCCAGGGCGCGATCTGGTCGGGCACCACCTTCATGTAATCGGTGGCGGCGACGATCGGCCCGTCCGCGCCTTTGAGCGCTTCGACGATGTAAGGCTCCTGCTCCGGCTGGTCGGGGTGCAGGCGGTTCCAACGTTCCACGCGGAGGCCGTCCCGCCGCAGCTCGTTGTAGCTGGTGACGCTCCAGACATCCGCGGGAATCTCGTATTTGTCGGCCAGGATCTGCTGCGCGCGCAGGGCCTCATTCAGGATGGGGCCGCTGCCGAATAGCTGCACCACGGCCTTGCCATGCTCGGCCACTTTGTAGCGATAGATGCCTTTGAGAACTTCCTCCGGGTTGAGGTCCGGAGGCATGTGCGGCATCGGATAGTTTTCGTTATAGAGGGTCAGGTAGTAGAAGCGGTCTTCCAGATCCTGATACATGCGCCGGATGCCATCCTGCACGATGATCGCGATTTCGTAGCTGAAAGCCGGATCGTAGGCGGCGCAGGTGGGCACGGTGCTGGCGAGGACGATGCTGTGGCCGTCCTGGTGTTGCAGCCCTTCGCCGGCCAGGGTGGTGCGCCCCGCCGTCCCACCGCACAGGAAGCCCTTGCCGCGCGCGTCTCCGAAGGCCCAAACCAGGTCGCCCACCCGCTGGAATCCGAACATGGAGTAGTAGATGAAGAACGGGATCATCTCCACCCCGTAGTTCACGTAAGAGGTGCCCGATGCCGTAAAGGAAGCCATGGAGCCGGCTTCGGTGATGCCCTCTTCCAGAATCTGGCCATCCACCGATTCCTTGTAATACAGAAACATCTCGGCATCGTGGGGCTTGTAGAGCTGCCCCTGGCTGGCATAGATACCGAACTGCCGGAACAGCGATTCCATGCCGAAGGTGCGGGCCTCATCGGGGATGATCGGCACCACCCGCTTGCCCATCCCGGGGTGCTTCATCAACATGGTGAGCACGCGAACCAGGGCCATGGTGCTCGAAACTTCGC
>PMTT01000218.1 GCA_003167275.1 Bryobacterales bacterium
TATTCATTTGAGGATTGGGGGGCTCGGTGAATCCAGCGTAGCGTCTCCTATGGCGATGGCGTTCACAAGAGCGAAGACGCCGCGCGGATCTGGCGGAACGTCGGGCTGAAACTCACCGGGCACATTGCGCGCGTTCTGATATCTGGTAGATAGGAGGACAGTTTCGATGACAGAGTTGAAGGGGAGACCGCACCTGCCGGGCCCGTTGCTCACGGTGGCGCTCGGCACGCCGAACTTCAGCAACCTTGCGGCTATGCTCGTTCCCGTGACCCTCGCGAATGCCGGTTTGGGCAGCGCATTGAATGCGCAGATTACTTCCGTTGCAGTGATGGTTCTGATCGGCCGTGGGTTTAGATTGTTGAGCGGCCTTCCATCCGCGCCGGCGCTGCTCGGCCAGAGAATGTCCACTAGGGCGGTGCTGGCCTTCACCCCTCCGACCGGGCCCACCACCGTGAGCCTGACGTTCCAGTTAAGCGCGCGGAGTCCCTCGGGCGTGAACTATTCATCAACCCAGACCATAAAGCTTTCCCTTTAAAAGAGGCCTGTCTGTGCCGGAGACATTCCACATGCGCAGCATCTACGACAAGTTGCAGGTCCACTCGAAATCGGAAGCCGTGGCCAAGAGCCTGCGCCATCGCATCATCCGATAATCCTTCAGCACGTACCCGCATACTTGTGCGGTGACGAACCCTTAGAAATCGGCTATTCATTTGAGGGATCGGTTGTTCATTTGAGGGATTGGAGGGCCGGATGAATTTGAGCAAGGTCATTTTCGTTGCTGTCGTGTGTGCGGCGCTGGGCTTCGGACAGGCCCAGCAGGACCAGAAACCATCGGAGGAGAAGGTTGCCAAGCCGGATGCAAAGAAGCCGGCCGCGAAGAAGCCGGAGCCGGGCGGCAAATCCGAGGGAATCAAGGTTCACGGCCACTGGATGCTCGAAGCCCGTAACCCGGATGGGACGCTGGCCTCGCGGAAGGAGTTTGAGAACGCGCTTGTAACCGGCGTCGGCTCCGGCAGTAACGCGCTCGCCACTGTTCTGGCCGGTGGTGCTGCCGTCGGGGGGTGGTACGTCGAGCTAGCCGCCGTTTGTAGCCCGGCCTGCCCAAATCTTACAATCGCGCAATCGCCGGCAATCTGCGCCGGTCCCGTTGCGCCACCCGGATCATCGTGCACCTCTTCCCTTACCGCTGTGGTGGGCGGTTCAAACCTAAACCAGCTCACCCTTCAAGGTACGAGTGCGCCGGTAGCAAATGTGGGCACGATTCTAATTGTTCAAACCACGTTGCTAACCTGCAACCCTGGCTTGACGCCTGCCGCGTGCCTGGCGGGGGGAACTGGGCTCGAGCCGTGGTCCTTCACGAGTGCCCTCGCCAACAACTTCAGCGTCCAGGCGGGGCAGACCATAACTGCAACCGTCACCCTCACCTTCTCGTAGCCCCGGAGCCTACATGCGCTTCCGCCGATCCAATGACTCGCTCTCGCGCCTGATCCTCGCGTGCATCCTGCTCGCTTGCCCGGCGCAGGCGCAGTTGGTCGAGCGCGGCGCGAAAATCGCCGGAACCGGCGCATCCCGATCCGATACCGCCCGGCAAGGCAGCGCATTGGCGCTTTCCGCCGACGGAACCACATTCATTGAAGGCGGCCCTTACGACGACAACGGGCGCGGCGCGGCGTGGGTATTCACGCGATCGGGAAATGCCTGGGTTCAAGAGGGCGCGAAATTGTCCGCCACCGATGCCATCGGAGAGCGCGTCTTTCAGGGCCGCTCCGTGGCGCTTTCGGCCGACGGCAACACCGCGCTGATTGGCGGCGATGGCGATTCCGATGCGACTGGCGCGGCGTGGGTGTTTACGCGAGCCGATGGCGTCTGGACCGGGCAGGCCAAACTGACCGGCAGCGGCGCGGCGGGAAAATCAGGTCAAGGCTCGGCGGTGGGGCTGTCGGCGGATGGAAACACTGCCCTGGTCGGCGGAATGTCGGACGGCGATGGGGCAGGCGCCGCGTGGGTCTTTACGCGGGCCAACGGCATCTGGACCGAGCAGGGCGCGAAGCTGATCGGAAGCGGCGCGGTGGGTCCGGCATCGCAAGGGCACTTCGTGGCGCTCGCCGCCGACGGCAATACTGCGCTCGTCGGGGGATCGACGGATGACCACAATCGGGGCGCGGTGTGGATTTTCACGCGCTCGGGTGATGCCTGGACCCAGCAAGGCAACAAGCTGGTAGGAAGCGAGTCCGTCGGGCCGGCGGTCTATCAGGGATACGGTGCGGCACTTTCGGGCGACGGCAATACGGCCGTCATCGCCGGCTACGGAGACGATCGCAACACCGGCGCGGCGTGGATATTTGTGCGCTCGGGCGATCTCTGGACGCAGCAAGGCGGCAAGCTGGTAGGCGCGAAAGCATCGGGCAGCGCGCAACAGGGCTATTCGGCCGCGCTCTCCTCGGACGGCAATCGCCTGCTGCTGGGTGCACCGGGCGACGCCGAAGGCGCGGGAGCGGCGTGGGAATTCCGCCGCCAGAACGGCGCGTGGACGCAGGCCAGCAAACTCGCGGGGAGCGGCCCTCTCGGCAAGGCGCAGCAAGGATACGCGGTGGCGATATCGGGCGATGGCAGTACGGCGATGGTGGGAGGCGTCCTCGATCGCACGGCGGGCGGCGCGATCTGGACTTTCGCCGATCCCGTGCTGGAGATCGCCACGCCTGCCTCCACCGCTGCCGGCGCCCCGCTCACCATCACCGTGACCGCGCGCGACGCCGGCGGAAATCCCGCTTCCAGCTATGCCGGAACAGTCCATTTCACAAGCAGCGATGAGCAGGCGATTCTGCCGTCCGATGCTCCGCTCACCCACGGCGTGGGCACTTTCATCGTGACGTTCAAGAACTCGGGATCCCAAAACATCGCCGCGACCGATACTCTGATTACGAAAATCACCGCGAGCTCAGACGTGCTGGTTTCGCATACGCCGGCCGATTTGCGCACGGGGACCGGATTGCGAACACCGGCCGATTCGCGTTCAGGGTTGGAGGCGCGAGGACCGGCGCGAGGACCAATTGGCGTCACCGCTAAGGCGCAGACGACGCCCACGGACTACATCTCCACGGTCCTCTCCACCAATCCGATCGCGTACTTTCGTCTTGAAGCCGCCAGCGACACCAGCCAGGTGAACGGTTACACGTCTACGTTTCAAGGTGGCGCAACGCTCGCATCGCCCGGTGCCCTGATCTGCGAGCCCAATAATCACAATGTCTCGCTCGACGGCCAGACGGGCTCCGTGACTACTTCGCTCTCGGGCGGCATCGCCACGGCGGGAAGCATGGTCGCCTGGGTGAACCTGGCTGAGTTGCCTTCGACCGCCGGGCGCTTCCTTTACGTCGCGGGCGAATCGCAATCCGGCAACGATTTCGACATTCAATTCACCACCGATAACTTCGTTCGCTTTTACGTCAGCAACAGCTCGATCAATATCGGGTATGCGCCCAATACGTCCACTCTGATCGGACAGTGGCACATGATCGCAGCCACATTCGATTCAAGCACGAATACAGAGAGCCTCTACTGGGACGGAGGGCTTGTGGGAAGCGGTAACAACATCGCCTTTCCAAGCAAGACCACTCAGTTCAACATCGGCGCGAGCAAGGTTTTCACCGGACGCAACTTCGCGGGCGGGATCGATGAGGTAGCGGTGTGGAACTATGCGCTGACGGCCGCGCAAGTTATGTCCCTGTATAGCTCCACATCGTGCACCGCCGTTCCGTTGCCCGATTCCGAAACGATCCATGTGACCGACAGTGTCAGCCTGGTGACCTCGCTGCTGCCCTTGCTGCCCCCTCCCGACAACGAGACCATCCATGTGACCGACAGCGTCAACCTGGCGACCTCGCTACCGCTGCCCGCGACCGCGAACGTCAATCCGCCGAACGCCGGAACAGTAACAGGCGGCGGCCTGTACGCTTCCGGCGCGACGGCCACATTCACAGCCACCGCCAACCCGGACTTCGTCTTCGCGAACTTCAGCGGCAGCGTGCCCACCACTTCGGCCAACCCGCTGCATGTAACGGTGACCAGTCCGCTGACCATCGTCGCGAACTTTACGCCGCTCGAGCCCGCGTTGACGGTTGCGATCTTGGGGCCGCCCATCGTTACCCTCGACACGGTCGCAGTGACCGTCACCATCACCAACGCCGGAAAAGGGCCGGCATCGAACGCGCAGGTCGTTTCCGTGACGTCGACGGTTCTGGCCGGCACCGGAAACGTGTCGACAGTGAGCGGCGTTCCGTCGTCGCCCGCGACGATCGCCCCCGGAGGGTCGGTTACCGTCCCGGTGGGTCTTAACTGGCCCGCTATCGCCACAAGGGTTTCGCTGCATTTTAGCCTGAACGCCACGGACGCGCTCGGCAATAGCCGGCCGGCAACCCAGACCGTGACGATATTCCGATGATGGAGGGAATTATGACCAGGTTCGCCTTTCTGATCGTGCTCGCGTGCTTCGCGCCCGCCGCGCGCGCCGGCGCCATAGTTGCATTGGATCCCGTGGACGGCGTGATTTCGGGCGCTCCCGGCGATACTGTGGGATGGGGCTTTACCGTGACCAACG
>PMTT01000331.1 GCA_003167275.1 Bryobacterales bacterium
ATGGCCAATCTCCAGGGCCGGCTAAAGCCGGCCCTTGCCCAGCGCGAGGATTCGCCGTGAGAGAGCCGCCCGCTGCTGCAGGTTGACTCTTTCGCGAGTTACCGCCGATTCCGCCCCGGTGTAGTGGGCGTTACCCCGACCACGGACTTCCCCCGTGCAATCTGAACCGAAGCCGTCCCATCCGCTCCCGGCATTACCAGTATCGTGAAACGGAGCGACTCGGGATCGTAGACCACAGGCCCGATGCTTCCCATGGACGCGGAGGCCGTCGGCGGATCCGGTGAGTAGCCTTCGATGGTGCGTGAAGTCTCGCCCTTGGCAAACGCCACGGTCAGGTGTACCGTTCCATCGTCGGTGAGCTGAGTCACGCGTTTCTTCCCCAGTGGAACAAACTGCCCGGTGTCCCCGATCACCGCGATCCCGGAGTAGCCGATGGGCGCTGCCACCTGGTAGATCCACCCGTTATCGATCGATTCGCTCACAACCTCCCCTGGGTCTACCACCCGTCCGGTGTCGTCGGCATAGTTATACAGGTATACCGGCTGGCCCACTCCCAAGTCCGACATCCGGAACACCGCCCGGGTATTCGCGCCTTGCGGAAACGCGAACAGATAATAGGCTCTCAGCCCCCCGAAATCGCTGTAAGTCGAGGAAATCAACGGCGCCAGGAGATTTTGGGAATCGCTCAGAAGACTGCCGTCAACCGGCGTGAGCGGCACATCCGGCTTGACAATCACGCCATCCGGGCGGACCGCGCGGAGCAGGTTGGCCGTGTTCATTGTACCGATCCGGTCGCCAATTCCCACTGGGCCGGCGGACAAAGTGGCCATGAGCAGGTTGCCCGTCTCCGTGCTCATGAACACGTCTGTGAACGGCCAAATCCCCAGCGCGCTGGCCAGTCGCGAGGCATAAAGGAAGTGCCACCAGCGCGTGCTGTCGAAGCGATCTTCACTGACACGGATGCTGGTGAGATTGTTGTACCGGACGCTCTGCAGAAAGTGACGCGCGGTTGGCATGCAGTATTGCACGCTGACGTTCTGTCGCGCCGTCGCCCCGGCCATGTTATCCAGGAACGCATCCGGATCGGTCAGGTTGAAGTCGGTAGTCGCCTCGTTGTAGAGCCAATCCTGTTCGTACGCGATCACACCCGAACCCGAGAGATACTGCGCGACTTCATTCCAGTACAACGGATCGGTCGAGACGTTGCCCGACATTCGATATTGCTGCCGGTAGGGGCTGTTGGCGTCGATCCATCTGGCGTGCGTCATCAATGGTGTACCGATCGCCTGCTGGAAACTGGCCAGGGTCGACGGAAACAGCGAGGGGGCGGCGAGATACTCGTACATTCCGTCTGTGTGGTCGTTCCAGTCGGCGCCCGGCCCTTTGGGATAGAACCAACTATCGAGTTGCAGGTAGCCCAGAGCGATCCCCTGCCGGTCGAAATCGGCCTTCACCGCCGCCAGAGTGTCCACATAGCTGAGCGGGGGTTCGGTCAAATAGTAGTAAGCCGCACCGTTGTCCGTCCAGTAGCCCAGCAGGTTCAGCGTCGCATCGGCGTCGTTAGCCGGCCGCGTCTTCCCGCTAAGCCCGGTCATGGTCCGTCCCCAGGTGTCAAACGCCCGATTGATTCCACTCTCGATTACCAGCAGTGTCTGGTGTGTGAACCCCGCTGGAAGTGTCGCGATCTGCTTCGAGATCCCGCTCATCAGTTGACCGCTGGAACTCAAGGCCGTGCTGGCAACCATGGCGTGCGTCACGGGCGAAAGCACGAACGTGTTGGCGGCCAAATCGAAAGCCACCCAGGGGCTGTCATCACTGTAACCATAGAAAGTGGGATACCCGAACATTCCGGCGAAGGCGATGTGACTGGGCAATTTGGGGTATTGGCTCAAAGAGGGGAAGGAGAAAGTATTTGGTGAATCGGAGGGATTGCTGGCGGTAAACAGCACCGCTTGCTGATTGTAGTAGGCCCGGATCGCCGCATGCCGTGGAGCGTCGGAGTGGAAGTCGAAGGAGATTTCCTGGTAGGGGCCCATTGCATCCGCACCTGATACCGGGTAGATGTTGGAGGCGGGAAACCCCGTTTGTCCGACAAACCGCCAGGACGGGTTGAGTACGGCGATGGTGTACGAACCGCTGGAATCCACCGTCACGGTTAGCCCGGCGGCTCCCGAAATCGTGGTGGAAGCTGCGCGCAAAGGCGCCGCGGAAATCAACGGGAGGAAGCACCACGCTAGGGCCCGGAGGGATACGACTGGGTATGAAACCATGGAGAACCTGAACTGTAATAATTATCACGGATTGTAGCATACATAAATGTCCGATTTGTAAAATTCGGTACTATTTGGCCGAAAAACGCCGCAACACCGGCATTCTTGCCGTGTTGGCTCCAAGGCAAGAAAAACCAACACAGGCGAGAATGCCCGTTCTACAACGCCCCTTTTCAGCACCCTGTTAGCATGAAAAGGTGCCCCGTTACGCCGCGATCGACATCGGCAGCAACTCCATCCGTATGGAGGCCGCCGAGGTCGTACCCGGCCAGCCTGTCCGCATTCTGGCCTCCGACCGCGAAGTAACGCGTCTGGGCGAGAGTGTCTTCCGCAGCGGTGCGGTCAGCGAAGAGGCACTGAAGACCACCTGCTCCGTACTCGCCCGCATGGCTGTCCTGTATCGCAAGCTCGACGCGGTGGGTATCCGGGCAGTGGCCACCAGCGCCATCCGGGACACCAGCAATCAGGCGGAGTTCCTCTCCCGTGCGTCGGAGGCCGCCGGTACGCCGGTCGAAATCATCTCCGGCCGGGAGGAAGCCCGCCTCATTCACCTGGGCGTGGACAGCAACTGGCCGGCGCCAGGGAAACGCACGCTCATGATCGATATCGGCGGGGGCAGCGCCGAGATCATGGCGGGCGAGAACGGCCGGTTGCGGGACGCGTTTTCCAAGCCGTTGGGCGCCATACGTCTGCGCGAGATTTTCCTGCAGGACGACCCGCCCGCTCCCCGCCAGCTCCACCAGATGCAGGAATATATCCAGGAGAAACTGGCGGAGGTGGTGGACCGCCTGGGGCACTCGGGGTGGGATCGCGTCATCGCCACCTCCGCCACCGCTTCGGCCGTGGCCAGTGCCGTGGCGCGCCTCCCGCGTTCCCAGCGCGAAGAGATCGACCGGCGCCGCATCTCTACCACCCAGGTGCGCAAGCTCTTCGAGCGCATCGCGGAGTTGAATCTGGTGGGCCGGCGCAGGATCACGGGGATTGGACCTCGCCGCGCCGAGATTATCGTGCCGGGCGTCGCGGTCCTGCTGGAGTTCCTCAAGGAATTCCAACTTCCCGCCGTATACTACTCGCGGGCCGGCGTTCGCGATGGCATCATTGCCGACCTGGCTGCCCGCAACGTGGGTGCGGAGCTTTCCCGCCTCAGCCGCGACCAGCGCAGCGAAGTGGAGGGCATGTGCCGGCGCTATGGGGTGTCCATCGAGCATGCGCGCAAAGTGGCCCATATCTCCAGCCTTTTGTTTACAGCGCTCCAGCCGCTACACCACCTGCCGCCGGGCAGCGGCAAGCTCCTGGAAGCGTCCGCCTACCTCCACGATGTGGGACACTTCGTCTCAAGTGTCGGCCACCACAAACATTCGTATTACGTGGTGGCCAACTCGGACATGCCAGGCTTCACCGAGCGGGAACGTATTCTGATCGCCATGCTGTGCCGGTATCACCGCAAGGCACTGCCCAGCCCCGTACACAATGCCTATCAATCCCTTTCGGCGGAAGAGAAACGCATCGTGGTCCTGTTGATCCCCATCCTCCGTCTGGCGGACAACCTGGATCGCGGGCACGAACAGCGCATCCAAAGCGTGTTGTGCCGCGTGCTGGATGGTGAGGTCCTGCTGCAGGTCCAATCCCAGGGCGATATCGACCTGGAGCAGTGGGCCGCCGAGCGCGCGGGCGAAGCCTTCCGGCAGGTCTACAACCGGCCGGTTTTCGTGGCCAAGGCGCGGGATTGAGATGCGGGAGTTCGTGCGTCTCGAAACGGCGGTTCTGTTGCGGCGGTTCGCCTTCCAGGTCAATCGGGCCGCCACTTCGGGCGATGCCGATTCCATCCACGACCTCCGCGTGGCGAATCGCCGCCTGAGCCGCTGCCTGCGTGTCTTTTCGCAATTCTACCCGGACCCGTCGTGGAAGAAGATTCGGCGGGCACTCGCCGATTTGCGGGATCTGGCCGGCGCAGTGCGGGACCTCGACATTGCGCTCGAACTTCTGGCTGCCTCCGGAATCTCACCCGAGGCGGCGATTATGACGCAACTCCAGGCGGAGCGCCGCCAAGCCGGCCAAGCCCTGGTATTAGAGGTTCGCCGTTGGAAGTCCCGCGGCTTCTCCAGGAAGTGGCGTATCCGCCTCGGTCTGTAACACGGGCATTCTTGCCTGTTTTCTATGGGCTCCGCGCACCGCGAGCGGATGAAAGTCAGTGGGGCAGGATTCCATCCGGGATGGAATCCTGCCCCACTAAGCGGAACTGGCGCCTCGGGTTAGATGGGAATCGCCGGTGAAAGTCGCGGCCAGAAGATTGGGAGTGACTGCGGCAGGGCTGACGGAGGCTGCAGTGACTCGGGGTGAAGGATCCGGGCGCGAATCGGATTTGGCGAGCTCGGTTTGAGCCGGTTCCGGTTCGGGCTGGGATGGCTGGACTTCTGGGGGCGCGGGTTGCGGGGCGGCCTTTGGCGGTTGGGCCTCGAGTGACTCCGGCTGCGGGGTGGGCAGTGGCGGTTGGTAGGGTTGTGGCTGGCCGACAGAGTTGAGGGCCGGGTTGGAGGCGGACATCCGCATGCCCTGGAGACGGCCGAGGTCCTGGTAGGCCTTCTCATAGGCTTTCTCGGAGGCACTGACGCGGCGCTGCATGCGCATGAAGACCTCGCTGGCGCGATGGAATCCTTCGCCCAGAGGAACGCCGGACGAACGGTCGGAGAGCATGGAGTGGTATTCCCAGAGGTGGGTTTCGGCGCGGAAGAGGCGGCGCAGGCTCCATTCGCTGCGGATGAGGTTGTCAACCTGGAAACGCTCCTCGGGAGAGGCGGGCTGGAAGCGGTCGAAGTACTCCTTTTGGAGGAGGAAGAAGTCGCCGCGGTCCTCGCCGTAGACGAACTGATCTTCGGCATCGAAACCGGATTTGAAACCGTGCAACGACGACACGGTCCTGCTGGGGACGGGGCGCGGCCGAGAATTCAAATGCTGGAGATAGTCGGCCTCGATTTGCTTGTCCATAAAGATGTTAGACATAGGATTCACTGACGGCGGGATTGCCTCGCTGATTTCAGGGTAGCAGCGAGGGGGTGAGGGGCGGAGGTGCGTCTTGAGAAGCCAGGTCTGTATCTGACTGATAATGAGGCGGATGGGGATTTGAAAAATATTTGGTAAGACTGTGACTGGCTAAATGGGGGGATTTGAGGTGGGGGCGACAGTGGACTGGACGCGGAGGAAAACGCGGAGGAGAAAGAAGACATAGAGAGAAAAACAAGAGAGATTAGAGAGAACGAGCAAGCGGAGAGCGCAGGAGAGATCTGGGGAGCAAAGGGTTGGCGGCGACGAAAGCCTCCAGCGCGCTGGGCGGGAGAGGCGCACACTGCGAAAAAGGCCGATTGACAGTCCTCCTGGTTGACAACCAGGATTCCATCCTGCGGCCGATTTCCAATATTTCCAATCGGCCCTCATGACCCGTGCGCCCTTTCCCCAGTTGGCTGCGACTTTCAAGAGTGTGTTGTCTTTTCTTATTGCTTCCTCTTGTTCGCCCCGATTCCCAAAAGCTAAAGTTTCCCTCCGGTTCGGCCGATAACTGAAATAGTATGAGCCTGGAACGGGCGCTGATTTCACTTGTGGCCGAGCAGGGGAGGTGCATCCTCCGCCTATGCGGTGGTGCCAGCGAAGTGGCAGATGAGGTTCGCGCCGGATGAGGCTCTTCGCTTGGCTTGTGTCGCTGCTTCCCTTTGGACGGTGGAAGCCCAGGGACATCCCCGGATGCCTCGCGGTCTTGCCCGTGGTGCGGGCCCAGCTCCGGGAAGTCGCCCAGCAGGTAGAACAGGCCGTGGTGTCGGTGTGCGGCAACTTCACCGGCATCGCCGACCGCTCCCGCAAGGCCGTGGACAAGACCGCCGAGCTACTCGGCGGAGGTCAGGAGGAACAGGACGCCACCGTGGAGCGGTCGATTGAGACCTCGCGGGCCACGATTGCCGCCCTGCTCGACCGGCTGGAGCGGGCTGGGAAAGTGTCGGCCATGGTGGTCTCCCGAATGGAGCAGGTGGAGCATGCCGTGGCGGGCATCGAGTCGCTCCTGCTGGAGCTTCAGAAGATTGCCTTCTCCAATAAGCTGGTTGCGCTGAATGCGAAGATCGAGGCCGTTCATGTAGGCCAACTCGGCAGCGGATTCGAGGTGGTCGCCGACGAGATCTCCCGGCAGGGGGATCGGTCCAACGAATTGGCCGAAGCCATCGGCCAACGCGTGCGGGAAATGCGTGACCGGGTAAATGGTGCAGCCCACGACCTCCGAACCGTTGCCGCAGAGGATCGGGAAAAGCTGGTAGAGAGCCGCAACGAGGCGGAAGGCGCCCTGGACATGTTGCGGTCGGTCCATCAACGCGCGCGGGATTCGCTGGCCATTATGGCCTCGGAGAATACCCAGTTGGCCGGCCAGATCTCCGAGGCGGTGGTCGGACTACAGTTCCAGGATCGCACCGCCCAGTGCATTGCGCACGTGGTGGAGGCCCTGGAAAAAGTCGAGCGGAATCTGGGCGGGCGATCGCACTCCTCTCTTGCCATGTCTCCACAAGTGCCGGAGAGCGGACGATCCCTGCTGGACGACGTTAGTCAGGCTTACACCATGGAATCTGAGCGCACGGTTCTGACGCGCTCTTTGTCGGTGCCTCAGGACGTTCCGGCGGGCGGGGACATCGAGCTGTTTTGAGGAGAAAAACCGATGGCACGAACGGTGCTGATTGTCGACGATTCGGCGTCCATTCGGCAAATGGTGGCCTTTACCCTACAGCAGGCGGGCTTCGCGGTCCTGGTGGGATGTAACGGCGAGGATGCTCTTCAGAAACTGGAGAACCAGCGCGTGGAGCTGATTATTACCGACCTGAACATGCCGGTGATGGATGGCATCGCCTTCATCAGCCAACTCCGCCGGCGCCCGGCTACCCGGTATACCCCGGTTCTGATGTTGACCACCGAGAGCCAGATGGAGAAGAAGCAGCAGGGCAAGGCTGTCGGGGCGACCGGCTGGATCGTCAAGCCGTTCCACCCCGGCAAGCTTCTTGACGTGATCGCGAAAGTACTGCCTTAGGAGCCTTTGAAGAACCGCAAAGCGTGCCTTCGGGTCGTCGTGCTTGCTGCCGAGTGGCGCGACATACAGGGATAGCACGTGCGATCCTGTACAGGCTCTGGGAACTCGCGTCAGTCTTTGCGGCTCGATCCAACCCTGCCCCGCACAATTGTTGAAGCGATCTCACTGCCTCAAGACTACGGGAGGAACTGCTCGTCGAGAAGTTCCTCAATTGTATGAGGGCAGACCCCGGGGAAACCGGTTCGCGGGCGCTTCGTGACGGCCGACGCGATGGCAACGGCGTCGGCATACGCTTCGGCCACGACTTCGGCCAGTCCGGACCGAAAGCCAGGATTCTCATCCAGCAGGCGCCTGATGGCTCGCCGTTGAACGATAATCGTTCGTTCCCAACTGGAGCCCCGCCGCTCAGGCTGGTACTGCCACTTCAACAGGTGTTCCATCAGCCGGACACAGCGGTTGTGAAGGCTGCGCCGTTCCCGCTTTCCCATGTCCTCGATTTCCTCCGCGATGTGCTCCAAGTCCGCCTCGGAAGCCCGCCCCGACCGCAGCAGTTCGGCATTCTGCCGCGTCCACTCGGCGAAGTCCGCGTCGTACAGTTCCGCAGTCTTCATATTTCGATTATCCTCTGCTTCGCGGCCGGAGGGCTACTAACGGACAGGCCGAAAGGCGGCTGAAGACAAGACTACCGGCCCCGTTCACCCCAGCCGCGATTTGACCTCGGCCGCCACGTCCGCAAGCGCCACATCCTGAGATTTCCGGGTCTTCCGCTCGACCATCTCCACCATCCCGGACGCCAGTTTCTTGCCGATCACGATGCGGAATGGCACACCAATCAGATCGGCGTCCTTGAACTTCACTCCGGGACGTTCGTCGCGGTCGTCGAGCACTGCGTCGATACCCAGGGCGAGGCAGCTCTGGTAAACACTCCTGGCAGCCTCCCTTTGTGCGGCATCCGAGTAGTTCGCCGGAGTGATCACCACCTGGAACGGCGCAATCGCGGCCGGAAGAATCATGCCGTCCTTATCGTGAAACAACTCGATGGCGGCGCAGAGGATGCGCTCGATCCCAATGCCGTACGACCCCATAATGGGGGTCACTTCCTTGCCGTCGGTATTCAGAACCCGCAGCCCCATGGAATCGGAGTACTTGTACCCCAGCTTGAAAATGTGCCCGATTTCCATGGTCTTGCGGATCTCCAGTGTGGCGCCGCACCGGGTACACAAGTCCCCGGCAGCGATCAGGCGCAGGTCCTGAATTTCCGCCTGGAAATCCTCGCCCAAGGTCACGTGGCGCAGATGGTGATCGTCGCGGTTGGCGCCGGCGATCATGTTATGCCGGCCGGCGAGCGTCTGGTCCGCCAGGATGGGCATGTTTTTGACACCGACCGGCCCCAGCGAACCGGCCTCCGCTCCGAACCACTCCCGGATCTCGTCCGGACGCGCGGTCCGGAATTCCGGATCGCCGGAAACAGCCCCGAACTTGGCTTCGTTCAGTTGATGGTCGCCGCGCAGCATCACCAGGACCGGCTTCCCGTCCGCCACCAGGACCAGACTCTTCATTTGCGAAGTCTCGGGCAGTCCCGTGAACGCCGCTACCTCCGCGATGGTCTTGCGGCCGGGCGTGGGAAACTCCTCAGGCGCCAGATCGCCTTCGGGATCGGCGGCCAGGGGCGCCGAAGGCGATGCCGCCGCCTTCTCGAGGTTGGCCGCATAACCGCAGCCTTTGCAGATCGCCACCAAGTCCTCGCCTGCGTCAGTCGCCACCATGAACTCGTGCGACTGGCTGCCACCCATCGCGCCGGAGTGTGCTTCCACCACTACGTACTCCAGCCCGCAGCGATCGAAAATCCGGCGGTAGGCGCCATCGTGTTTCTCGTAGGCCACATCCAGACCGGCCTGGTCCATATCGAAGGTGTAGGAGTCCTTCATGATGAACTGCCGCACGCGGAGGAGACCCGATTTGGGCCGCGGTTCGTCGCGGAATTTGCTATGAATCTGGTACCAGATCTGCGGAAGCTGCTTGTACCTGCGCAGTTCTCCGCGCGCGATCGTAGTCATGACTTCTTCGTGCGTCATTCC
>PMTT01000736.1:0-4587 GCA_003167275.1 Bryobacterales bacterium
ATGGCCAATCTCCAGGGCCGGCCTTCGGCCGGCTTGACAGACGACAAAAAACGATCGTCTGTCCTACTGATGGCGGCTAGGGGGAAGGGGGCGTGGGCTAGAAGGGCGGCTGCGGACAGGACTTGGCGCGCCCGGTCGTCCAGGCCACGGACGCTGCGGTGGAAGAGCCATTCCAGGGTGTGGCGGGCCTGGCGGGGGTCGCTGAGCTGGGGAAGGCCGGCGGCTTTCCACTCGTGGACCAGACGGGCGGGGTCATCGTCGCCGCGCGCAAGGAGATTGGCGGCCCAGGTCAGCGCCAGCGGATGGCCTTCCAGCAGTTTCAGGACCTGGTTGCGCTCGGCGGCGGGGAGACGGCCTTCCGTGAGGGCGTCGAGCAGGCGGGCGGCCTCGTCGGGGTGCAGGGCCTCCTTCAACATAACGCTTTCAGAGGCGGCGGATTGCGTGTCGAGACGGGTCAGCAGCAGCCAGCGATTCTGAGGCGACAGGACGCCGAGGAGGTCCGCAATCTCCGCGCGGCCGTCCTTGCCATCGGCCTCTTCGCCGCCCTCGATGAGGACCAGGAGCCGGCGGGCGCGGCAGGCGTCGGTGGCGCGGGTGCGCGCGGGGGAACGGTCCAGGTAGGCGGCTCCGGCCACCTTGTTGGCCAGGGTTTCCCAGAACGTGTCGGCCTGGCCATGGGAGGTGTACAGGTCGAGGAATACGACGCCGTCGGGAAACGGACTGGCGGCGAGCGTGCCGGGAGTGTTGCCCACCACGGCGCGAAGGGCCTCGGCCGCCAGGGCGGTCTTGCCGAGTCCCGCCGGTCCGACGACGGCGGTGTTCAGGCCGGACCGTAGACGTGCGGTGAGACGGTCCAGCTCGGGCTGGCGTCCGATGAACGTCGCGGCGGCAGGTGGGAGCTCGTGGGGGACGAGGAGGCTGGACGATCGGCCGAGCGCGGCGGCATCGAGGTTCACGGTGATCGCCGGCAGCGGCGCTGAGGCAGGCGCGGATGCGGTCAGGGCAGGCGAGGGAATCGCTGAAGCGACCGAGCCTCGCGCGAGGACGTAGCTGCGGAGCAGGCGGCCGGCGGCGATGCAGACCTGGGCGTCGCGGACGCGCGGCTTGACGATCGAAAAGTGATCTTCGTCGAGCGGGACGGGGTCGGCGCCTACGCCAGGATGGGCGGAGGTGGGATTGACGATCGTCACACCTTTGAGTTTGCGTCCTTCATAGTAGGTGGCGGTTTGGATGCCGCCGGATGGGGCGTGGTTGCGATACCAGTTGAACAGCTCTCGCAGATGGGCGTCGTGGGCGCGCAAGTCCTGGATGGTGACGGTGGCTCCGAAGAGTTCGCGGAACGAGTCGGCCAGAGAGGCCAGATCTGCTCCGGCATGAGGCGTGGCGAGGAACAGGACACTGCGGGTGTTGGCGAAGATGCTGCTGGCAGGGGCTTCCGGGGCGGCGTCGGAAGACGTACGCAGAATCTGCTTGGCAAGCAGGCCGCCCAGGCTGTGGCAGATGAGGAAGAGAGGACGCGCGCCGAGACCGTGGTTCAACATGAGGTCGAGCACCTCAAGGGCGCGGTCGGGCAGTGACATTCCATGTCCAGCGTCGCGGTGGTCCTTGGAGAACCAGCCTCGAATCTGAGGCCATGTCGACGGGCTGGCGGCGTAGCCGAGTGACCAGACGCCGACTTCGGGGAACAACTGACCGAGCCAGTGAGGCCACGACGTCGAGTCGTCTTTGCCATGACGCCATGTCGCAGAGGCATCGCCGCCGAGGCCGTGGATGAAGACCACGTCGGCCTTTCGGGTGGTCGACTGACAGCCGGAGATCTGATGTAGGACGCTCAGAGCTTGCGATCCCTCCGCAGTGAGGATGTTACCACGGTTCCAGGGCTGCGGGACTTCTGGCTTGAGGACGCCATTGTAGAGTCTAGATCACGAATGGGGAGAATTGCGTTGATGTGCCCGAGGAGGTCCGTCGCAATATCGGGCCGCGTCTGAAATGCTCCAGGATTTACTCCAGAGCAAAAGTCAAGGAGATGGAAAGAGAGGCACTACAACCGGCTTCGAGCGATCCTGCGGCCTCCCATAGGATGCCCGGCCTTGGCCAGATCCCCTTGGGAATTCAGGGCGTCGCCGACGCTTTGAATGGGCATAGCTTCCAAATCGTACTTCATGTGTAGCGCTCTCGGCCGTGCACCGCCTGGTCATCTTATCTCGAATCTGAGTAGTGGTGATGTGGCGATATCTGAGCAAGTACTGCACCTGGGGAGGGAGCGGACGTGTAGACGAATGGAGTGTCTAGTCTAGCGTCCTTGACGCCTAGCCAAACGTCAAGGCAATCGGATGTCACCCGAGAATGTTTCGATCAAACTGAAGACCTCGTCGCCAGCCTTCCAGTATGCAGCCATATCGGTGCCATGCATGAATTGAACATTCTCAAGATCGGAGATCTTCTCAAGCGCAAGCCCCGCAAGGTTCGCCGCCATGCCAGTCCCTTGATCCTCCACCTCTGAATAGATTTCGCCGACGATCGCGTGGAGCGCACGAAGTATATCTTTCGCCCGCCTGTCCCAGTGGGGCGCAAGCTGCTGGTTCAATTCCCAGTCCTTTTTCAAACGTCGGATCTTTTTGTCGGCCTTAGCCAAATGCGTTGGCGACATGGCGCGTCCGAGTCCTTGGTGTTCGACTTGTTGGCGCGACCATCGTTCGACGTCGGAGTATCGCGCAACAATCGGCTCTCCATCATAGATAATAAGACCTCCGGAACCGTATGGCTCTTCGGCACGAGTCCCCTCAATCCTCTCCGGTTCACCTTGGTTTTGCAGCTTCACGACGAAGAGGTAGCGCGGTTTAGGTGAGGGTATGTCCGCCCGTGGCGTTGTAACAACAGCCGACTTTGGATCAAGCGGATCTCTTATCGATATGCTGTCCCGTCGCTCCCGGAGAGTCTTTAACGAGTAGATATCAATCTGTTGTGTCAAAAAGTGCGACGGAAAAACACGGCCCTTGAACGTGGCATGCAGCGGTTCGGCCGGCAGACCTTGGTCCCAGGCGGGCGGCCCCCAAAAGAACACCGCTCGCGGTCCGGTTCCTCGTTTTGCTTCAATCACAAATGGAGGGGTTTGCCACCACGGAGCGCCAGGCCAAAAGCTAGGTGGCCCTTGTCCTCCCGGAAGCGTCAGTTGCAGACTAGGGATTTCCAACGTCCAGCCCAGTAATTGCTGGTCATCGGTTGTCGGGTTGTTCACCTCTGCCAGAATTGCGATTCCCCGCTTGTCCTGTGAAAAGTACGCCTCCTGGATGCTTAGGGTTGGAGTTACCTCGGCAGGGGTTTCGTGTGAGGTTTCACGTTCGCGCAGGGCACGCAGAAGTCTTTCATAACCGTCAATATCAAACAGATTCACCCAGTGCCATTCGCGGAGACGTTCTGGGACCGCACAGTCCTCTAGTCTGAGCGGAATGACAAAGATGACCCCTTCGGGCTTCTCCTCGGCTACGTCCAAAACGTATTTAATCTCTTTTTGAACGAATCCCTCCTTGGTAGTCGAGCTGTGTGAAATGCAGACGATAACAACATCGCTTGCGCGGACAGCCCTCTCGATCTCCCGTCTCCAATTCTGCCCTGGTAGTATGTTCTCCTCGTCCAGCCATGGCTGAAGGCCGTCCTGTTGCAGCTTCTTATAGAGCCCGCGGACAGCCGGTTTATCCCCGGAGGAGTGGCACAGGAATGCCTGGAGTTGACGACTGCTCTTTGTTTCTGAAGCACGTTGAGTCGGCCGCGGCGAATAATGTGGTGGTATCGACGTTGATTCTGGTGCGGTCTGAAGCACCGCCTCTGCGGCGGGTTGCGGTTCGAGCGGGATGGAGGTGTTGGCTGGCCGGTCCGGCACGGCTTCGACATTGGCCACTCCCGCGACGATTCCGGTAGCGTTCACCGTGGGAGCGGGCGGCGGGGTCGCGGCCGGGGTTCGCCCTGGGCCTACGGAAAGGACGTAGTTGCGGAGCAGGCGGCCGGCGGCGAGGCAGACTTGGGCGTCGCGGGCGCGCGGCTTGACGATCGAAAAGTGATCTTCGTCGAGCGGGACGGGGTCGGCGCCTACGCCAGGATGGGCGGAGGTGGGATTGACGATCGTTACACCTTTGAGTTTGCGCCCTTCATAGTAGGTGGCGGTTTGGATGCCGGCGGATGGGGCGTGGTTGCGATACCAGTTGAACAGCTCTCGCAGATGGGCGTCGTGGGCACGCAGATCCTGGATGGTGACGGTGGCTCCGAAGAGTTCGCGGAACGAGTCGGCCAGAGAGGCGAGTTCTGCTCCGGCATGAGGCGTGGCGAGGAACAGGACACTGCGGGTGTTGGCGAAGATGCTGCTAGCGGGGACTTCCCGGGCGGCATCGCAAGACGCGCGGAGAATCTGCTTGGCAAGCAGGCCGCCCAGGCTGTGGCAGATGAGGAAGAGAGGACGCTCGCCGAGACCGTGGTTCGACATGAGGTCGAGCACCTCCAGGGCGCGGTCTGGCAGTGACATTCCGTGTCCGGCGTCGCGGTGGTCCTTGGAGAACCAGCCTCGAACCTGAGGCCACGTCGACGGGCTGGCGG
>PMTT01000736.1:4605-8581 GCA_003167275.1 Bryobacterales bacterium
AGGCATCGCCGCCGAGGCCGTGGATGAAGACCACGTCGGCCTTTCGGGTGGCCGACTGACAGCCGGAGATCTGATGTAGGACGCTCAGAGCTTGCGCTCCCTCCGCAGTGAGGATGTTACCACGGGTGCTGCCAGAGAGCCGACTCTGCGCGACCTGGCTTCCGAAGTTTGGCGCCTTCTCCAGATGCTGGAGAGTTGAAGACCTGGAGGACTTGCGCGATCTTCTGGCCGCCCAACATGCGGCTGAGGATCGTCCCGGAATTCCATGAGAGCAGGCCGGGTAAGATCTGCATCTAGACTGGGCACTTCCCCGCGGGGAGGTTGACCTGATCGAAAAACCGCTACAGTGTACCGGTTTTTCCATTGTAAGCTACTGATTCTACAATAAACCGACCGATACACTGTATCGGTTTTTCGATAAGCGAGCGGGGGATCGGGGGCTCTTACTCGACCAGGTATCGGCATACCCGAGCCTTGTTTTTATACAACATGCATCCCCATAAATGCTATAATCCAAAGGGACTTAGGGGAGACCAAATGGCGACCGGCATCACAGAGGCGAAACCGAAAATCAGCGCCGCTGAGATGGAGCGCCGGCGCGAGGCGTTACGGTATGCAGTTTCCCATAATCGCATTGAAGGGCAGTTCCCCAACCCTGCCACTGCTCCGATTTTCGATGCCTTCGTCCGCGGCGAAATCGATCAAGCTGAAGTCCGGCAGCGTCTGCACGCACTTCACCGCCATCCCTAAGCCTTGCCTGGATATACGCTTCCCGACGGGGAAACCCTCAAAAACAAGCTCGGAGCCCGCAACTACGAGGCTCTTGAAGCGGCCGAGACCGACTATGTACAGAGCCGGCTCTTGGAAATACGCCTCGGGCAGGGCCCGGCCGGAAAGCTCGACGCTGCGCACCTGAAAGCCATTCACCGGCACCTGTTTCAGGACCTTTACGAATGGGCCGGGCACACCCGCGACGAGAGCTTTCGACTGTCGGACGGCGCAATTGCCACGGAGCCGGTTTTGCGTAAGGTTGACGGCAAGCCTTTCATGCCGGGCGCGCTCATCGCCGATGCGCTCGACAGCATCACCCGAAAACTGGCAGAACAGAACCATGTGCGGGGCTTGGACCAGGAGGCGTTTGCCAACCGAGCGGCCGATGTCATGGTTGACCTCAACGGTGTGCATCCGTTCCGAGAAGGCAATGGCCGGACGCAACGCGTTTTTATGGACGCACTGGCGAAGGAGGCCGGGTACACGCTCGCATTTTCGGTGGTGAGCCGCGAGCGCATGATACAGGCGAGCGTGACGGGGAACGAGAATGGCGATCCGAGCATGATGCGGCGCCTTTTCAGGGAAATCAGCGACCCGGTGAGAGTCGCCGCGCTCCGCAAGGCCATCGCGGCTTAGAACAGCATGAATTTGCGTGGAACGGCCGCTACATAGCGACCGCTGAACCGGGCCACAAGGTTGATGTGAAATTGGCCGGAGTTGCGGGGGAGCAATTCATGGCACGCACGCAGACGGCGATTCTAATCGGGAAGACGAGCGACCTGCCCAAAGGGCGAATTGAACGTGATCGGGCCGGCGGAGCGCCCAGGGTTGAGGCGGCTCCGGTTATGAACAGATTTGTCCCACGAACGGACACAGCCGGAGTTGGTCCGAGGGGATAGAGCAGAGCGTTTGCAATACTGCGTTTGGCATTGGAATTGCAGTATTACAGACCCGAATATGCTAATCTTGCAAGACCTTCGTATCGCGTTGCGGATGCTGAGGAAGACTCCGGGCTTCACCGCAGTGGCGGTGCTCTGCCTGGCGGTGGGAATCGGCGCGAATTCCACCGTCTTCAGCCTGGTTGATGGCATGTGGATGCGTCCTCTGCCGGTTGGCAAGCCGGGCGAGTTGGTCTACCTGTTCCTGGCAACGGACCGCGACGCTTTTGGAAACCTTTCTTATCCTGAGTATCAGGATATCCGCGACCACACCAAGACGCTGGCGGGCCTCACCGTGACACAACGCCGAGGCCCCACCCTCACGGGCGACGGTTTCGCGGAGTCGACCATGTCCAACGTGGTCGGCGAGGATTACTTCACAGTCCTGGGCGTGAGCGCGCAACTGGGGCGCGTCTTCACCGCGCGCGACAAAGAGCCGGGGCCTGTGGTGGTGATGAGCCACAGTCTTTGGCAGCGGCGCTTTGGCGGCGATCCGGGTATCGTGGGAAAGGCCGTTCGCCTGGGGCGGGCTTACACGGTGATCGGCATTGCGCCCAAGGGATTTCGAGGTGTCGAATCGTGGATCGATTCGGATTTCTGGATTCCCATGAGTTCCTGGGATTCCGGCCCGGCGGGCGAAGCGGCTGAGCGTGGATGGCACTCTTTCGCCGCCATCGGCCGGCTGCCCCACGGCTATTCGGTGGAGCAGGCCCGTGCCGAATTCGAGGGCCTGGCGCGCAACCTGGAGCGGGCATATCCCGAGTTCAACAAAGGGCGGCGCGGCGTGTTGTATTCGGCGCTGGAGTACCGAATCCGCAGCGCCGGCTACATGGGAGGGATATTGATGGCAGTGGTGGCCCTGGTCTTGTTGATTGCGTGCGCGAATGTAGCCAACCTGCTGCTGGCGCGGGCCAGCGTGCGCTCGCGCGAGATGGGGGTCCGGGTAGCGATCGGCGCCGGGCGGCCGCGCCTCGTACGCCAGCTCCTGACGGAGAGCGTGATCATCGCGGTTCTGGGCGCCGGCGCAGGGCTGTTCCTGGCTCATTCGATTATCCAGTTTCTGCCGGCCGTCCTGGTTCCCGCGGCCGACACTCACACCAATTTAGATTTCCGCATGGACTGGCGGGTGCTGGCCTTCACTCTAGCGGTCTCGGTGGTGACCGTCCTGGCGTTCGGCTTATATCCGGCGTTGCGTGCTTCGCGGCCGGATGTCGCTTCCGTGCTGAAGGGCGGTCCCGAGCAGATCCCGTCAGGGCGGAGCATCCGGCCACGCAGCCTGCTGGTAATCGCGCAAGTGGCGGTGTCGATGATTCTCCTCACAGCCGCGGGTCTGCTGGTCCGCACCTTCATTTACAGCCTCCACGCGGACCTCGGCTTCGAGCGGAAGAACCTGCTGGTTGCGGATGTTGCGGCGCCCGGCAACCGGGCACGGATGCGCGAATTCTACCGGCAAATGCTGGAACGCATGCGCGCGCTGCCCGGCGTACGGCACGCCACACTGGCGATGCGGCCGCCCCTTTGGAACTCCGAAGGCGGTACGGCGCAAGGCGTCGAAATCCCCGGCCATCCGTCGGCGAGGGGCGAAACCAACCCGCCGGTGAAGTTCAACATCGTGGACCCTGACTACTTCCGCACCATGGGCATACCCCTGCTGCGCGGGCGAGACTTCGACGACCACGACAGCCCGGAGGCTCCCGGGGTCATGATCATCAGCGAAACCATGGCGCGCCGATTCTGGCCGAATGAGGACGCAGTTGGAAAGTTCGGGCATTTGAGCGACGATCCCGATTCTGTAAACCGTCAGATCGTGGGTATCGCACGGGACGCGCGGATCAATTCGATTCAAGAGGTGGCTGAGCCTTACTTCTACCTGCCATACGCCCAGTCGAATAAAGAGACGATCCTGCTGCTGGTTGAAACCAGCGGCGACCCGCTGCGGCTGGCGGGCCAGCTACGGACCGAGGTCGCGGCATTGGACAAGCAAGCTCCCGTGCTGAACATTTCGACCTTAGATCTGGTGATCCGATCCAGCGTATACGAGCAGCAGATGACGGCTACCTTCGTGGGCATCCTAAGCGGTATGGGCCTGTTTCTGGCCGCCATCGGGTTGTACGGGGTGATCTCTTACGCGATGGTGCAACGCACGCGAGAGATCGGAATCCGGATGGCGCTCGGCGCGCAAAGGCGGGATGCGTTGCGCCTGGTGCTCGGGGAGGGAATGCGCCTGGCGGTGACGGGGATTGTGGTGGGTGTCGCCGGGGCAATCG
>PMTT01000587.1 GCA_003167275.1 Bryobacterales bacterium
GGGTCCAGGCTGATGGCGCCGACCCGCGCGTGGCCGCCTCCGCCGTAGCGCTCGCAAATCACGGCCAGGTTGTGCTTCGGGACGTCCGGCACCCAGGGGTTCGAGCCTACTGAAATCTAGGGGCGGAATCTGGAGGTGCTCACGGAGACCGTGTAGACCGAAGAAGGAAAGAGGTAGTAGGGAATGAACTTGTTGTAGCCCTCCACGTCGCAGCCGGCCAGATCGAAGAAAACCACGCCATCCTCCTGGTGGGCGCGGTTGCGGATCAGATCGATCAATTCCACGTGGCGCTGGTATAGGGGTTCGTAGAGCCGCTGGATTTCCGGCTCGGCGATGATCTCGGAGAGCAGGCGGTGCTGCATCCAGAGGATGATCTGCTGCACGATGCCGGAGCCTTTTGCTGCCTCGATGACGAGCGTCAGTTTCATGGCGGGGGTGCCCAGTTCGACGGCGGTGCGTGCGTCGGGATACTGTGCGCCGTCGATGACGATCGACCAGTTCACGAGGTCGTCCAGGTCGGGCGCGCGGAAGCCGAAACGTTCGGCGGCGACGGTGCGGATGAACGCGGTGCACGACTTGTAGCTGGGGTCGTAGAGTTTCCGTCCGCTGGTATCGCGGCGGAAATGCTCCGCATCTTCGGGGGTGAGGAAGGCGCTTTGATGGTGGTCGAACCACCAGGTGAGCCGCGGGTCGCTCGAGTACTTGAAGTCCACAATGGCGTTCTCATCGCCATCGAAAATACCCGGATCGAACAACTGGGATGCCTTGTGGGCCATCCCGGTGTAGCGAAACTCCGCATCCGGGTGAATGGCGCCCGCGATAAAGCGGCTGAAATAGGCAGCCGAGGCTGCTCCGTCGAAACAATGGTCGTGATACAACACGCGTTCCAGCATTTGGTTGGGAAAACCTATCAGCTTGCCTGAATGTGAGAAGAAAAGCAACTATAGTTGTATAGAAAGGTGGAAACGGGCGATTTTGTTGCGATCGGGCTCATTCGGGCTTGAAAAACCATAGCCAGAAGTCCTGAGTTCCCGCGCCCAGCCGGTACCGGCACTCGAATCCGGAGCGCTCGGCCATCCGCAGAGCCTCTTCCTCAGAGACGGGGGCGCCCAGCCAGGTATTGGCGGGGGTGGCCCGTCGCAGGCGGGCAGGGAGGATTCTGCCGAGCCGCCCGCAGTGGGCGATGCCATTCACCTGAAACTTGAACAGTCCGCCGGGGCGCAGCAGGCGGTGAACTTCCCGAATGTAGTTCTCGACGATCGATTGGCTGGGAATGTGCTGAAACACGATAACGGAGAAGGCGAAGTCGAAGGGAATGTCCGGCACCACGCTCAGATCGGTGCCGTTATTCCGGTACAGATGCGCATTGGGAAACGCTGCGAGGGCCGTGCGCGCCTGCTCGATCATTTCGCCGCTCACGTCCACGGCGTAGATTTCGCCGAAGGTCTGCGCCAGGGCCCGCGTGATGCGGCCCACGCCGCAGCCGATCTCGAGGACCCGCATTCCGGAGGGCTGCCGGTCCTGGCAGATATTGGCCATATCGCTCAGAATCAGTTGTTTGACGGCAAGTTCCCCGGAGGAGAAGAACTCCTCGTCGGTCCACTGTTCCTGGGTGGTAGCGATGAAATGCCGCGCATTCTCGCGGGCACGTAGGTCCCAGTCGGCGCGCATCTTCTCAAGTTGATGGTTGAGCGGCGGCGGCTTGCGGAAGGGCCAGGGCATGAAGATTGTACGGTATGCTTTAGCTTGCCCCGGAATGGCCCGTGAATACAGGGCAAGCTAAAGCATACCGTACCGTACACGGTCCCCCCTAGTTGTTCGCCCCGGCGGCTCCCGCCGGCATCTCCTCGCCCCAGATGTATTTGCTGAACCAATCGTAATTGTGCTCCATCACGGCGCGCTGCTGCTTGGGCTTGTTGATGGGGTGTCCAAAGCCTTTGTAGAGAATCAGCTTCACCGGCACTCCACGGTCCTTTAGCGCCTGATAGAGCTCGAAGGAATTGGGCGGCGGGACGCGCTTATCCTGGTCGCCATGTTGGATCAGCGTCGGCGTCTTGGCCTGATTGACGTACGTGATGGGCGATGTCTTGCGGTAGATTTCGGGATCNNGAGATCCCGGCGCCTACCGAAACCGCCTTGAAGCGGTCGCTGTAGCAGGTGATGAAGGCCGAGATGTAGCCGCCCTCGCTCCACCCCATGGCGCCGACGCGGTCCTTGTCCACGATGCCCTTGGCGATCAGCGCGTCCACCCCGGAGATCACGTCCTGGTAATCGCCAATCCCGAGGTTGCGCACGTTTAGTGAGCGGAACTTCTCGCCGTAGCCGGCGGAGCCGCGATAGTTGGGCTTCAGGATGAGCGCGCCCTTGGCGGCAAATCGCTCGATCGGATAGTAGCGGTCGGCCGTGGGGACAACCGTGTCGACGCCTGTGGGACCGCCGTGAATCACCACCAGCAGCGGATATTTCCGCGAGGGGTCGAAATCGGCGGGCTTGATCAGAATGCCCTCGATGACGGTCCCGTCCGCCGACTTCCACTGGACGACTTCGCGGGTGGTGAGGTGAAACTCCTTGTATTGGCTGGCCATGTCGGTCAGGTATTTGGGCGCGAAGTCGCTGGTAGCACTGACCAGCACTTCGGCGAACCGATTGGGGGCGGCTCCCACTCCGGCCATCGTGCGATGGTCCTTGGTGAAACTGGCGTCCGCAAGGTGGAACGGGTCAGGCGAACTGATGCGGCGGATCGCGTGGGTGGCCGGGTCCAGCCGAAACACATGGGCGGCGGTCTTCTGGGAAGCGGAGAAATAGATGCCGTCCGGCCCCCAGTCGATGAGGTTGGTATTCTCGTCGAAGGCTTCCGTCAGGATGCGGGGCGGCCCGGTTTCCGCGGAAATCACGGCGATGCGGCTGTTGGCGTAGTAAAAGAAGGGCTGTCCGCCGTAGGTGACAAAGGCAATCTCCTTGCCGTCGGGCGACCACTTCGGGCGGCTGTTGGGACTGCCGGATTCCAGGCGTTTGTGGACGTGCTTATCGGCCACATCCACTACGTAGAGCTGCTCGCTATCCTGCGAACCCAGATCGGGATCCTTGCTGGCGCTGAAGGCGATGCGCCGGCCATCCGGCGACCAGGAGAAGCTGCCGACACTGAACTGGCTGCCTTTGGTGAGCGCCTCCGGCTTGGGCAATTGCTTCAGGTCCGCGGGGATCTCGGCGGGGACTTTGACCAGCCACAGGTGGCTCATTTTGTAGTCGCCTCCCACAATATCGAACTCGCCATAGCGGTCCTTGCGTTCCTTGACGGCCTTGTCGTCCGGGCCGGACGAGGAGAAAGCGATGATGGCGCCATCGGGCGACCAGGCCACTGTGCCCACGCCGTTGTCTTCGGTGGTGAGTTGCGCGGCCTCGCCGCCGGCCGGAGCGATCACGTAGATTTGGCGCTTGCCGTCGCGGTCGGACACGAACGCCAGGCGGTGGGAGTCGGGCGCCCATACGGGGCCGCTGCTGGATTTCTTACCGCTGGTGAGCTGGTACCGTTCGCCCGTGGCGGTGACGGCGATCCAGATCTGCTGGACGAATTCGTTTTCCTCCCAGTTAGTCTGTTGCACGGTATAGGCGACGTACCGGCCGTCAGGCGAGATCTGGGCGCCCGACACCGACTTCATGCTGAGCGACTGGTCGATGGTGGGGATGGCCAGGTCGGCGGCGAAGACGCCGCAGGAAAGTATAAACACGGCGAGGGATGTTCGCAACATGCCGTTCATTATAGAATGCGAGTGGCACAGGCATTCTTGCCTGTGTTGGTTTCGCCTAGCGAGAAAAAACCAACACAGGCAAGAATGCCCGTGCTACGGGGGACAAATGCGAACAATTCCTGGCTGGGACCAGTACTATCTCGATATCTGCAAGGTTGTAGCGTCGCGCAGTAAGGACCCCAACACGCAGATCGGCTGCGTCGTGATCGGGCCCAATCACGAAATCCGCTCCACGGGCTACAACTCTTTTCCCCGGGGGATCCGCGACGACGTCCCGGAGAGGTTAATTCGGCCGGCCAAGTATCTCTGGATCGAGCATGCCGAGCGCAACGCCATCTGCAACGCGGCGCGTGCCGGCACGGCCACGGAGGGGTGTACGATTTTCGTCGAGATCATGCCATGCATGGACTGCGCACGGGCCATCGTACAGGCGGGGATTATCGAAGTGGTGGTTTCGGCCGAACGGATGGCACAGTACTCCAGCGAATACTACAACGAGCACTTCGGCATGGTGGAAGTGCTCTTCGGCGAAGCCAGGGTCGGCGTCCGCCGGGTCTAATCGTCGTCGGATTCCTTTAAGTCGGTCTCATCGTCGTCCTGCTCCTGGCGCGGAAGACGCCTGTAGAAGCGCTTCTGACACTGACGGCACCGCATGGGTGAGCGCCCAAACGCACCGTTGAAGGCGTCCAGGAGCCCGCGCGACATCGAATGACGGACGTCGCGGGCGCCACAACTCGGGCACCGGATAACCTTGGTCTCGGTCGTCACGAACCTTATCCTAATCCTAATCCTAATACAAGCGAGCTTACCAGGAATCCGACTGGAAAACCTGCTCGCAAAAAGGGCAATTTCAATCTAACCGATCTGGGGATACCCGGAAATCGGCATTTACCCTGTCCCAAGGTACTAACATGGCAATCTCCGGCCCACCGGGCTTAAAGACTCAGTTTCTCCAGGTCGTCTGGCTCGCCGAACTTCATCCCGGTGAGCGAGGCATCAATTGCGCGCAAAAGACCGGTCAGAACGCCCCCAGCTCCCACCTCGACGAAACGGATGACGCCCTGGGCAGCCAGATACCGGATGGATTCCGTCCATCGCACCGGATTGGGCACCTGCTGGTAGAGTCCCGCGCGCGCCTCGGCGCCGGTTTGGATCGGGCGCGCCTGCCAGTTATTCACCAGCGGGACGGACAGATCCCGGAACTCTGCGGCGTCCAGGTTGGCGGCGAGGCGCTGCTGTGCGGGGATCATCAGCGCGCAATGGAACGGTGCGCTGACGGGAAGCAGAATGCCGCGCTTGGCCCCAGCCGCCTTGGCCAACGCGATAGCCCGCGTGACGGCGCCGAGGTGGCCCGCAATCACTACCTGGTCCGGAGAATTCAGGTTGGCGGCACTCACGATCTCGCCCTCGGCAGCCTGCTCCAGGAGCGCTTCCAATTTGCCATCGGGCAGTTTCAGAAGGGCAGCCATGGCGCCCACGCCGGGGGGCACCGCCTCCTGCATGTATCGACCTCGCTGCCGAACCAGGCGCACGGCATCGGCGAACCGCAGGCTGCCGGCTGCCACCAAGGCCGAATACTCGCCCAGGCTGTGACCCGCCACAAAATCGGGGACGGCGCCACGCTCCTTTAAGACTGCGAAGGCTGCCGCGGAGACGGTCAGGAGCGCCGGCTGGGTGTTCTCCGTAAGTTTAAGCTGGTCTTCGGGCCCCTCAAAACAGATGCGCGAAATCGAAAACTGTAGAGCATCGTCGGCTTCTTCGAATACCCGGCGCGCGGAGGCGTACGTATCGGCGAGAGCCTTGCCCATGCCGGGCGATTGAGATCCCTGGCCGGGGAAGAGGTAAGCGGTTTTAGGTGTCAAAAAGGATTATAGCGAGGCGCGGGCCGCTGACCAAGGCGGATGGAGCGGGAGCGGGAAAAAACGGCCTTGAAGCCGGTTTTGGGACACTCTGTCCCAATCTGCATGACCCGGACATTGATAACAAATGACTTACATGTTCAATTGGGACAATTTGTCACAATTGAGGCTCGCCCAAACCCGTTTTTCCGCAGCTTGGCTAGGCTATGGCTAGGGCAGGCCGGTGACCTGCCCCGAGTGGATGGGTCATTTGACGGGGGTGGCGGTGAGCTCTAGCTGGAACTTGCGCTTGGAAGCGAGGTCGTCGGATGAGTAGACTTGAGTGGCTTTGCGGAGGGGGACAATTACCGTCGAATTCCATTTGTACTGGCGGATTACGGGGGGCAGGGCGGATGCGACGCCCGTTTCGGAGGCGGCCGTGCTGATATCGGCCGAGATCAACACGGCCAACTGGCCGGACACTTCCCGGACGTTGCGGCAGTCGATGCTGACGCCTAAATCGACGTACGTATATTGGGTCGGGTTGGCGCCCGTGGCGATCGGCAGACGAGTGCCGGTTCGGATGGAGTCCCCTCCTTCATTGCTCCTATCGGAAACGATCATGGAGTAACTCCGGCTGTTGATCACCTTGTTCTCGTCCAGTTCCTTGGTGACGAATTCGAGGTGATAGAACGCGGTGGCGCCTTCCTTTTCCGCCTGGGCGAAGGCTGTTCCCGCCATCATCAGAATAGCCGTCAGAATCCATAGTTTCTTCGTTAATTGCATGGTCTCTCCTTACTCTCGTTCGCTGCCGCCGGGCAACGGCGGTATTTCAATCCTCGGAATCTCGATTGGTTGGCTGCTCCGCTGGTTAGCTTCGATCAAGACTTCACGGGCTTGATCGGGGAATCGTGTCACCAGGTCCAGTAACGCCCGCTCCTGGGCCGACAACGGCACAGGAAGCGGGAAGACGCCCCCCTTGGATAACTCGCGACGGGCCACCACTGGCGAGGCGACGATGTGGTGCGGACGCCGTGTTGGGACGGACTGGGGCTTGCCGGACGCGACGACGGTTCGGGCGGGCTGCCGCGTCGATGCAAGGTTCTGGGCTGCGATGGCCGGCTGCGGTTTCACGCGCTGGGCGACGGCCGGGGACTTCACCAGATGGGTGACCGCCAGCAGCATCAGGGCCGCGAACACCGGGATCGCGATTGCCCATCGCCACCAACTGACGCGGCGCGGGCCGGCGGCTCGAACGTGGCGGAGCACGCGCTGTTCGAGACCCGGGCGGGGCTCCTCGCTCGAGTAAGTGGCGAGCGCTTCGTCCAGAAGCTTGTCGAGTTCGTCGGGCTGATTACTTCTCATGACGACCTTCCGTGCTGCGAGTCAGTTTTTCCTTGAGTATCTGCCGTGCCCGCATCAGGCGCGTGCGCACAGTGCCCTCGGGGAGTCCCATCAGTCCGGCAATCTCGCGGGAACTGAGTTCTTCCACGGTGGAGAGCGCCAGGGGCTGCCGCAGTTCCTCCGGCAGGGCATCGACTAACCGCTGCACGGCGGCAACCCTGTCGGCCGCAATGGCGGCTGCTTCAGGGCTGGCGTCGGGCGATGCGGCCTCCGGGTCTGGCGGCTCCTGCCGTCTCTTGGGCAGCCTCTCGACGGCCATCCGCCAGGTGGCGCGGGCGAGGAAGGCTTTCTCGTCCTCGATACTCTGCCAGGCGCCGGTCCGATAGAGTTTCAGGAATGTCTCCTGCACGGCGTCTTCGGCATCGTGGGAGTTGCGGAGGAGCGCGTATGCCACCCGGAAGACGAATCGCGATTGCCGCTGGACCAAGGCTGCGAAGCGGTCTTCACGGGCTGCGAGTTCGTTGGGTTTCGCCAACGGCTGGCTTTCGGGCCAACCTTCGGCCTCGGGAATTCGATCGGCTATGACGATTCCATCCTGCATGCGCCCACGTTCATAAGCTAAGACTGGGGGGCAGGGGGAAGTGTTCAAGTATTTTGGAGGGCGTTACTCCGTCGAGAGGACTGCTTCCGTGAACCACCGGTCGAACTCCGTGAGGAAACCGTCCACCCTACGCCGCCACTTGGGGCAGCAAGTGTTTCAGTTCCACCTGAGGAGATTCGGGATCTTTGAATAAGTGGCTGGCACCGAGCACCTCGATGCCCACGAGTTGTTCGCCGGCCGTGAAATCGAGCGATATATCGTCCGTCACCCGCACCGCGCGGCACTGGAACTTCCCATCCAGCAACTGGATATACAAGGCGTCGGCTTCTTTGTCGTAGCTGATCTGCATTCCGGTTCCTTATCTTCAAAAGTAAAACGTATAGACCGTCACCACCACAAACCGATCCGCCGTTTCTTCAACTACGGGTGTGTATATTCCCTTCGCACAGTTCGTGGACACGTGGGCGCTTCCGGAGAATCTGATTGTACGTACGAAGGGCGATCCCGCAGCGATCAGCGGAGCGGTGCGCCGGATCATCGCGAGCGTTGCTCCCGAACAGTCGGTGAACGCGGTGCGCACGATGGACGAGATCCTCGACCGGGCCGTGGAGGATCGCACGCTGCAGATGAGCCTGCTTGGCGCGTTTGCCGCCTTGGCGCTGATGCTGGCTTCGATCGGGCTGTACGGGGTGCTGTCCTACGTGGTGACGCAACGGAGTCGCGAGATCGGCCTGCGCATGGCGCTGGGTGCGACTGCGCGCACCGTAGTGGGGATGGTGGTTGGCCGCGGGCTGGCGCTGACCACCGCGGGGCTGGCGGTCGGTCTGGCGCTGGCGGCCGCGGCGACGCGTGTGATGAAGACGATGGTCTACGGCGTAGATGCGATCGACCTGGTCACTTTCGGCTGGGTGTCGGCGCTACTCTGCGCGATCGCGGTGCTGGCCTGCTGGGTCCCCGCGTGGCGCGCGTCGCGAGTGGATCCGATCGTGGTGTTGCGGGAGGAGTGAGCCCTGCTGATTTCGGTCCAGGCACTTGTCCAAAGGCTCGAAGGCGCGGCGCTTCGTTGACCGTTGGTGCCGCCAGCGGTACCATGCGGGAGGAAACGGAATGAAACGCGACGAGCTTAAGCTCGACCAGTATCGGTTCACGGTTCGCCCCATGACGGACCAAGAGGGTACGGGCTACCTGATCGAATTTCCCGATGTTCCTTTGTGTATGTCGGACGGCGCAACGGTGGAAGAAGCTGTCGCAAACGGCCGCGATGCATTGAAGTGTTGCCTCCTGACGATGAAGGAATTCGGCGATCCCATCCCATGGCCCGGTTCCTAAGGAGTTGCCCGCTCAGTGCACGAATGGCACGAATAAGGCATGAAGCAAAGGCTTGGGTTTCCTTATTTGTGTTCCTTCGTGGCCCAAATCGCGCGAACCATGACGTCCCCGATTTGACCGCTGCCTTTGCTACAGTGTTCCTTTGGCTGGTCCTGGTAGACAAGCCGAAATAGGAGCACCTTCCATGGTCGGTCGACGTCGTTCGCTTATTCTCCTCACACCGCTCTGCCTGCTGGCATTGGCGGGAATCGCAGTGTTTGCCCAACAGATGAACCCCGGGGGCCAATACCCCGCCAGCTTGCTGGCTGGTTTGCAATGGCGCGATGTGGGGCCCATGCGGGGCGGGCGCTCGTATGCCGTGGCCGGGCACGCCAACCAGCCTGACACTTTTTATTTCGGGTCCGTGGGCGGTGGCGTGTGGAAGACCGAGAACGCGGGCCATACCTGGTTGCCCATTTCCGACCAGGGCATTCCGATCGGCTCGATCGGCGCCATCGCGGTGGCTCCGTCGAATCCTAACATCGTCTACGTGGGCACGGGCGAGCCCGATATCCGCAGCCAACACTCGTACGGGATCGGCATGTTCAAATCCACGGACGCCGGCAAGACCTGGACCCACATCGGGCTCGAAGCCACGCGGCAGATTGGACGCGTGGTGGTGGACCCGGCGAATGCGAATCGGGTTTACGTAGCGGCGCTCGGCCACGTGTACGATCCAAACCCGGACCGCGGCGTGTACCGCTCGACGGACGGGGGCACGACGTGGAAGAAGGTCCTGTTCAAGACCAACGATCCGGATAATGTCGGCGCGATCGATCTGGCCATCGATCCCAAGAATCCGAGGGTGCTTTACGCTTCGCTATGGGCGACGCGGCGGCCGCCGTGGTCCGTGTACGCGCCCTCCAACATGCCCGGCGGCGGGCTGTATAAATCGACGGACGGCGGGGACACCTGGAAGCAACTGACTGGCGGTCTGCCGAACGACGCGTTCGTCGGCAAGATCAGCATGGCGGTTTCGCCCAGCAATCCCAACCGCGTCTGGGCGGTGGTGGACGATCTGGGGACCGGTGTCGCACGAGGCGGCGGAGGCGGTGGTGGCGGCGGCCGTGGCGGTCGTGGGGCCGGAGCCCCCAGCACGGGCGGCGGAGTCTACATCTCGGACGATGCGGGCGCCACCTGGAAACTGGTCAACAGCGAGAACCGCTTGTGGGGCCGCGGTTGGTATTTCGGTGCGGTGACAGTCGATCCCACCAACCCCGATCGCGCCTATGTAATCAACACCGCGACTTACATGACCACCGACGGCGGCAAGACTTTTGTCCCGATCAAAGGGGCTCCCGGCGGCGACGACTACCACCAGCTCTGGGTCAATCCCAAGGACGGCAATCGCATGGTGCTCTCGAGCGATCAGGGCACGGTCGTCAGCGTGGATGGGGGCAAGAGCTGGAGCACCTGGTACAACCAGCCGACCGCGCAGATCTATCACGTGGCCGCCGACAATCGGTTCCCCTATTGGCTTTACGGGGCGCAGCAGGATTCGGGCGGCGTCGGCGTGAGCACCTGGTCGCGCGAGGGCCTGCTGACCTTCCGTAACTGGGAGCCCACCTGCCTCGCCGGCGAAAGCGCTACCGTGATCCCCGACCCCAAGGATGGCAACATCCTGTACGGCAGCGGCGCGGGGCGTTGCGACCAGTTCTTCAATACCACGGCGTCGCTGGGGGGAGAGCTGCCACCGCCCGATGACAGCGATCCCAACCGCAAAACCTGGACGCTGCCGCAAGTCTTCTCGGCAGCCGACGAAGCGCTGTACTACGCCAATCAATTCGTGTTTCGCACGCGCGACCGCGGCCGCACGTGGGAGAAAATCAGCCCCGACCTCGCGCGCATGAACCCGCCCGTGCCGGCGACGCTTGACGCTGTGACGGCCAAGGACATCGACCAGCAGATGACCAGCCGCTTCGGCGTCGTCTATAGCATCGGTCCGTCGCCGATCCAGGCCACCACGGTGTGGGTAGGCACCGACGATGGCTTGATTCATGTGACTCGCGACGATGGCAAGACCTGGAAGGATGTCACGCCGCCGGCCATGACGGCGTGGAGCAAGGTGTCGCAGATTGAGGCCGGCCATTTCGATGCGGAGACCGCCTACGCGTCGGTGGACCGGCACCGCATCGCCGATAACAAGCCGTACATCTATCGCACGCACGATGGCGGAAAGACCTGGCAGAACGTGGTGGCGGCCATCCCCGAAGGCGCCTATGTCAATTCCGTGAAGGAAGACACGCAAGCGAAGGGGCTGCTCTACGCCGCCACCGAGCTGCGTGTTTACGTTTCCTTCAATGATGGCGACCAATGGCAGCCGCTACAGAACAACATGCCGGTGACCTCGGTGCGCGACATCGTGGTGCACGGCGACGATCTGAATATCGCGACGCACGGCCGCGGCTTCTGGGTGATGGATCAGATGAGCGCGCTGCGGCAGATCGCGGCCGAGGGCGCACAGGTGGTGACCGCCGGAGCCTACCTGTTCAAACCGGGTGAATCGTATGCTATCCGGCAGGGCGGCATGAATGGCACGCCCATGCCCCATGAAGAACCGCAATTGCAGAATCCACCCTCCGGAGTGGTGGCTTACTACTGGCTCAAGAGCACTGCTACGCAGCCTCTGAAGCTGGAGTTGTTGGATGGATCGGGAGCTGTGCGGGCGTGCGCGGCGAGTGATACGCCGGTGCGGCCTCCGGACACCGAAGCGCTGAATGTGCAGGCGATTTGGCAACAGCCCGCGGCTCCGCCTTCCGCGGCCGCGGGGATGCATCGGTTTGCTCTGGGCGCTGCGGCGGGACGGGGCGGCGGCGGTTTCGGACGGGGCGGNNGGCGGACGCGGCGGCGGTGGTGGACTACAGGCGGGGCAGTACACCGTGCGGCTCACGGTGGACGGGCAGAGGTACACCCAGCCGGTCACGATTAAGCCCGATCCGCGCGGCGGTCCCATCGGCGGCGGTAATTAGGGCAGTTTTCAAAACGTGGCGCGGGCACTCGTGCCNNGTCGACACTCGTGTCGACGCCGTTGGTGTCGTCCAGCTTCTACATAGTCGGCCAACGGAATGATGGCCTTGCTGCGACTTTCTGGTGCTCCCAAATGCGTCGAGACGAGTCTCGACGCGGCAGACATGAGTGTCCGCGCCACGTCGCCATCAGCAGGTTAGGGGCTGGTCTCAGTGTGCGGCCGCCATTAGCTCTCCAACACATCACGCCATCAAAATCGAAGTGCGGAGATAGACGATTGTGGCGCTTCGCCGCCAGCATCGCACGATCTCCTGCGGCGAAACGCCGCCGAACCTACCTTCACCCCTGAGTCCACCGCGAAGAAATAGCTTTGTTATCAGAAGTTCGCTCCCATCCGCCCTCTGGTTCTCCGATTGCGCACGTCGCTACGAGCAACTCATCGGATGCTGAATCGATTAGCGAGGCAGGGCGTGCGGGTGCTGCTACTCATTGCCGCTGCGCTGGCGCCTGGAATGTTTGCCCAAATGTCGCCCGGTCCGCTTAGTGCCCAGCACCAGGATCTCGATGGGCCGTTGCAATGCGCGAAGTGCCACGTGTTCGGAGCGGGAAGGCCCCAACTCCGGTGCCTCGACTGCCACCAGGAGATCGCCCACCGCCTCACGGAGAAACGCGGCTACCATGCGGCGCAGGTGAAACCAGGCACGGGCAACAACGACTGCGCGCGCTGTCACTCTGAGCACAATGGGGCGAAACACCGGCTGGTGCGATGGCCCGTTCCCAAGGAAAAGCTCGACCATACACAGGCGGGATGGAAGCTGGAAGGGAAACATGCGCAACTGAAATGCGCAGAGTGTCACACCGCGAAGTACATCGACTCAGCCGACCGTGCCGTCCTCAAGCGGCACGACCTCAACACGACGTTCGCGGGGCTGGACCCTGCCTGCACATCGTGCCACCGCGACCTGCACGCCGGACAGTTGAGCGGCCGCTGCACGGACTGCCACTCACAGGATACCTGGAAGAACCCGCCTGGATTCTCGCATGAGCGCACGCGCTATCCGCTCACCGGGATGCATGCCCGCTTGGCTTGCGACAAGTGCCACCGTCCGGCATCGTCGGCCGCGGAGAGCCCGGTGCAGTACAAGGCGCAGGTGCTGTTTCAATACTGCGCATCCTGTCACAAAGATCCTCACGGCAATACATTTAGCGGTGACTGCCAGCGTTGCCATACGTGCGGCGGGTGGAAGCAGATTCTCCCGACCAATGGGTTCGACCACAACCAGACGGACTATCCGCTGCTCGGCAAACATCGCGCCGTGGCGTGCAAGGACTGTCACAAGAGCGAGAATTTCAAAACGCATGTCACCTTCGCGCGCTGTCTGGACTGTCACCAGGATCAACATGGAGGTCAGTTTGCGCGCCGCGAGGATGGCGGCGATTGCAAGCCGTGCCACAACGAGACCGCATGGAAGCCGGCTCACTTCACCGCGGAAGACCATGCCAGGACGAGTTACCCGCTGCTGGGAAAGCACGACGCGGTGGCGTGTGCAAAGTGCCATCTTCCCAAGGGCAAGGACACGCCGTACCGAGTAGCTTTCGCCACCTGCACCACCTGCCACGAAGATACTCACAAGGGCCAGTTCGCGGCCAAACCGCACAGCAACCGGTGCGAGGAATGCCATGAGGTCGCGGGCTGGAAGCCGGCAACCTTCACTCTCGCCGCACACAACCAGACCAGCTTCGCTTTGAAAGGAGCGCACGTGGCCGTGGCGTGCTCGGGCTGCCACATTCCGCGGGCGGGCGATACGCCGTACCACCCGGCGGCGGCCAGGTGCGAGGATTGCCACCAGACTCCGCACGGAACGCTGACGAAGGAACTGCTTTGCGAGTCGTGCCATTCGGCGAGTTCCTGGAAAGAGCGGGGCCGCTTCGATCACAATCGGACGGCCTTCGGGTTGGTGGGGCGGCATGCGGCGGTCGATTGCCTGGCGTGTCACAAGCCAACGGCAGGGAAGACTGCGCGTACGATTGCCTTCAACGGCGCCGCGAAGGATTGCGCGGGCTGCCACGCGGACGTGCATGCCGGCCAGTTCGTAGCCGGCGAGGGCGAGAATGCATGCTCGCGGTGCCACACCACGTTGACCTGGCGGCCGACTGAGTTCGACCATAGCCGCCATTCCACGTTCAAACTCGACGGCGCGCATGATCGTGTTCCATGCCAGATGTGCCACAGCCGGCGGCGTGAGAGTGACGGCCGCATGACGGTGGTCTACAAGGGTACTCCCAGGGAGTGTAAGCAATGTCATCTCTAAGGCGGCGTTCCAAGAGTGGGGCTGCCAATCCTGGCCGCCGCCGGTTTTCAGCCGGCGAGTGCCGTATGCGAACAGTGGTACCGGCCTTGAAAGAGCCGCCTCGAAAGGCGGCTGCGGGCCGGATTGTCCGCCCCACAGCATTGGTCCTCTTAATCGCATGCGCTTCCCTGCTTCCCGCACAAACGCCTGAGCGGACGCGCAATCCCCATGGTCCGCTGCCGATGTCCTGCGAGGGCTGTCATACGGCGACGGCATGGAAGCCCATCCGGCCGCATCCGGAGTTTAATCACAATACGCAGACGGCCTATCCTTTGCGCGGGATGCACTCGGGGGTAGTGTGCCAGGGTTGTCACCTGAGCGCGGTGTTCAAGAAGACCGCGCACGAATGCGCCTCCTGCCACGCGGACCTGCATCGGGCGCAGATGGGGAACAACTGCGAGCAGTGTCATACGGTACGGGGTTGGACGCCGGCGGCGCGCGTGACGGCGCGCGAACACTCCAACCGCTTTCCGCTCCTGGGGGCGCACGCCCGCGCGCAGTGCGAGAGCTGCCACCAGGGAGCGGCCAACGGCGTGTTCGTGGGCATGAGCACGGAATGCGTGACGTGCCACCGCACCGACTTTGTGACCGCTCAGAACCCGCCTCATCAGTCCGGCGCATTCCCGCTGGATTGTTCGATGTGTCATACGATGAATGCCTGGCTGGGGGCGAAATTCGACCACGCGACGCTGGCGCATTTCCCACTCACCGGCGCGCATGCCACCCTCGCCTGTACGGCGTGCCACGTCGGTGGGCGATTCGCGGGAACCCCGGCAGCCTGCGTGAATTGTCACCAGGCCGACCTTCAGTCCGCGAACAATCCGAATCACCTGGCAGCAGGCTTTTCCACTGACTGCTCGCAGTGTCACGGCACTTCCACGTGGCTCACCGCCACCTTCGACCACAACGCGCTCTCGGGATTCCCGCTCACCGGCGCACACGCCACCGTGGTCTGCTCGCAATGCCACACGGGCAACAGTTATGCCACCGCACCGCGCACCTGTGACGGGTGCCACATGACGGATTATACCCAGACGACCAATCCCAACCATGCCCAAGCGGGCTTCCCGACCGATTGCTCCCTGTGTCACAGCACCATCAACTGGACGGGGGCCACATTCGATCACTCCAAGACCATATTCCCCCTCACCGGGACTCACGTGACCACGCCGTGCGCGCAATGCCACGTGAACAACAACTACACCAGCGTCCCGACCAACTGCGATGCCTGCCACCTGACGGAGTACACCCAGACCACCAACCCGAACCATGCGCAAGCCGCCTTCCCCTTGAACTGCGCGCTCTGCCACAGCACCACGAACTGGACCGGCGCTACCTTCGACCATTCCAAGACCACCTTCCCGCTGACCGGCGCGCACGTCACGGTGCCCTGCGCATCCTGCCATGTGGGCAACAATTACACCACGGTGCCGACCGATTGTTATTCGTGCCATAAGACGGATTACACCGGGGTGCAGAATCCGAATCACATCACGTCGGGATTCCCCACCGCGTGCACGCAGTGCCACAACACCACCACCTGGGCAGGCGCGACATTCAATCACACCTGGTTCCCGATCTACTCGGGCACGCACGCCAACGTCTGGACCACGTGCGCTGATTGTCATATCGATCCATCGAACTACAACTCATTCAGTTGCATCAACTGCCACACTCATACACAAGCCGCGACCGATCCGCACCATAGCGGCGTGAGGGGGTATTCCTACGCGCCGACGACGTGCTACCAATGCCATCCGCAGGGGAGGCGTTAGGTGATGACCCGTGCCGCTTTGCGTTTAGGTTGTGCCGCGGCGTTGGCCGTGACGGCATGGGCCCAGGGAGATGGACAAGCCCCGCCACCGGCCAGGCGCACGGTCTTTTCCGTGCGCTATGTGGCGAAGGGCGCGGTGTACATCGATGCGGGAAGTGGCGAAGGCATTACGCCGGGCATGGTCGTCGAGATTTCACGCCATGAGACCGGCGCGGCGGCGACGGACCGCGAACGAGTGGCCACCGCGGTGGTGACGGCGGTGGCAACGGCCTCGGCGGTCTGCGAAATCCAGGCCAAGCTCCTGAACCCGGCCACCGGGGATGAAGCCAGCCTCTCGTCCGCGGACGAAATGACCCGCGTGCGGGCGGACGTCAACCAGGGCCGCCGCCACTATCTGCAGGTGCTGGAGTTCACCGATGGAGACCCTCTCGAGGACGAGATCCGCGAGTATGTTCCGCGGCCGCCGCTCGAGGAAGTGAACCGGATGCGAGGGCGGATCGCGTTCGAGCGTACGGCGATTCTGGACCACGATTCGCCCGCCGCGTCCAGTTCGGAGAACGGCGCAGTCGTTCGCATCGACTGGTCGCGAATTGGGGGCAGTTACTGGACGCTCACCGGATATTGGCGCGGCAGCCTGACCTCGTCGCAACCGGCCTCGCAGACGACGCTCCTGGATCTGATGAACCGGACCTACCAGATCGGCCTCTTCTATGCCAATCCGAAATCGGACTGGCGGTTCGGGATTGGGCGTCTCATTCTGCCCTGGGCCGCCAGCCTGGGTGCCATCGACGGTGGATATGCGGCGCGGAAAGTGACTCGTGAAGTGACAGTGGGAATGTTCGCCGGCACCAATCCCGACCCGACGCAGTGGAACTACGCTCCCAACCGGCAGACCGTCGGCTCATTCGTCAACATGGAGACGGGCCGTTTCGACGGTGTCCATTGGAGCGGCACCGCGGGGATCGCCTTCACTCGCGTCAACTGGCGTCCGGAACGGCAGTACATCTTCGTCGAGAACAACTACTCCATCGGGCGGACGTTCTCCATCTTTCAGACCGCGCAGGCCGACTACCGCAATCCCAAGCTCATGAACGGAGCTACGGGCGCGCAACTGTCCCAGAGCTTCCTTACGGTACGCTACACGCCGCGGAAACGCATTAGCTTCGACGTGAGCGACAATTACTTCCGCGGTGTGCCGACTTTCGATCTGAGGCTGATCGGGACGGGACTGCTGGACCAGTATCTGTTCACGGGGGTGAGCGGCGGCATTCGCGTGGAGCCCATCGACAACCTCATGGTCACCGCAAACTTCGGCAGCAGCAGGCGCAACGGAGACACCTCGCACGCCGTCAATCAGGCATACGGAGTGACCTGGAGGCGTTTGCCGATTTGGGATCTCAGGCTGGATCTCCGCTACAGCACCTTCAGCAGCAGCTTTGGCAGTGGCTCGTACGAGTCGGTGGGGCTCACGCGGGAACTGTTCGACGGGCTGCGACTGCAGTTTCAAGGCGGGATTCAGAATACGCAGTCGGCCTATGTCAGCCAGGGCCGTGCAAGGTTCTTTAACTCGACGGTCGATTGGCAGATCGGCAGACATTACTTTGTGATGGGCGGCTGGCTCAGTTACCGGGGCCTGTCGCAGAACTACGACCAGATTTCGCTGTCCCTGGGGTACCGGTTCGGAAGATGACACATACTCTTATCGTAATCATGACTGCTGTAGCGCTCGGCCGGGCCGCTGCCAAGACCGATCTCCTGGAGCTTGCTGCAAAATCGGCGGAGCGCGAAATCGCGGCGCTCTCGTCGGTGGCCTGCACGGAAACCGTCGTCGAGACGAAACTGAATGCCAAGGACAAGAGCGAGGAACGTCGGCGGCAGACTTTCGACTATCTGGTATTGGTCGATACCGACGACGGCGACTTAGCGATCACCGAGTCGCGCGTGGAGCAGCGTGGGCCGAAGAATAGCGACGCCAAGCCGCTGCTGGCGTCCACCGGTTTCGCCACCATGATGTTGATTCTCCATCCTTACTACCAGAACAGCTTCGAGTTTTCCGACCTGGGGACAGTGGAGGAAGGCGGCCGCCAATGGCGCCGGCTGGGGTTCGAGTTTCGACCGGGTAAGCGGAGCCCCAGCGTGCTGCGGGCAGGGGCACGGGAGTATCCGCTCACCTGGAGGGGCGAGGTGCGCCTGGACGAAGCCACCGGGCGGATCGCCTCGATTCACGCCAGCTTGGGGTCTCAACTGGAGGAGATCGGCCTGGAGAGTCTGGAGACCAGCGTTCGCTACGGGCCGCCGCCCGGCCCGGAATCGGCCGAGTGGCTTCCGGTAGAGGCCGTGATCGATCTGAAGACCCGCCATCAGCACTGGCGCAACGTACACACGTTCGGAGGCTACCGCCGGTTTGAAGTGACCACGACGGAGAAGCGTAAGGGGGCGAAAGAGAAATGACGGTGCTGGCGGCCGCTCCCAGGAAGTCCCATACGGTAACCGTGCACGGGTTGGCCGTGTGCGCGCTCGCCGCGATCGTGTTCGGACTTTTCGTTTATGTGTTCGCCGTTGGTTTGAGTTACTATTTCCTCCCGCTGACGGACCGGCCGTACCACCCGTTGCATCGCGAACTGCGGCCGTCGGGGCCGGTCGGCCTGGGGTTTGGAATCTTGTCCACGATCCTGTTCGCGGCGATTTACGTGTACCCGCTCCGGAAGAAGTGGGCCTGGCTCCGCAGCATTGGCACGACGCGTCACTGGCTGGACTTCCACATCGTGATGGGGCTGGCGGCGCCGCTTTGGGTGGCGCTCCATTCAGCCTTCAAGTTCGGCGGGCTCGCAGGCATGGCGTATTGGATCATGATGGCCGTAGTAGTCAGCGGGATTGTGGGCCGCTACCTGTACGCACAGATTCCCCGTAGCCGGAGAGACGCGGAACTTTCCCTGGCGGACCTGCAGAAGATGAATGCGCAACTCGGGGAGGGCCTGTGCGGGCAGGAACTGATCGCCGAGGAGGTGTGGCGGCCGCTGGCTGTGCCGATCCGCCGCGAAGAGGCCTTGAAGATGAACCTCGGCAAGGCTCTCTGGCTGATGCTCGTCCTGGATGTCGAGCGCCCCTTCCAGATGGCGGCGCTGCGCCGGCAGGCGCTTTCGGGTGGGGAGCGCGTGCGGACGTTGGGCGGGTTGCTGGCGAGTAGTCACCCCGACCTGGAGCGGGTGGTCGCTCTGACGCGCCGTCAGTCGTGGCTGGCGGCCAAAATCTGCTTCCTCGATCGCGCGGGGCAGATCTTCAAGATGTGGCACGTGGTGCATCGCCCCTTCAGCTATGCGTTCCTGTTGCTGCTGGCGATCCACATCGGCATGGCGGTCTGGATGGGCTTCTTATAGACGAGTCTTTCTTACAGGTGAATCTTCTCTTAAAGGTGAAAAATGGACACTCTAATTACGATGTCTCTCTCTTTTGCGGTGATCGCGTGGTTTGTGTGGCGCGACCGGGCTCGCGCGTCGTGTTCCAAATCGCCCAGGAACTGAGCCCCGCGCTGGCGCAGGCGCCGCCCTTCTCTACTTCGACAGACTTTCGCAGTCGTAGATGAATTGCCGCCTGTGACGGACCCAGGTGGCCTTCGTCTGGACTACCAGCGCCATTTCGCGGGGTTGGCCGGCGGCAGCGCAAAGCTGCTTCCCAATGCGCTTGAAGACCCTGGGTTCGGCGTATGGGGGCACGTTGAGCTCCGCGAATGACCAGTCGAAAAGGCTCAGCTCATCCACCTTGGAGTCATTCACGTCGATCTGTTCCTGAATGGCCTCCGGCAGTCTTCCGGCGACCGAATCGGCCATGTAAATCGTGGCCGCGTTGTTGTTGCCGGAATAGAGAGTGAAAGCCTAATACAGACCGAGTGCCACCAGCATGAAGAGATACTGATCGAACCATGGCTGCCAGCGCGATTGGTCGTACAAACTGTACGCGGCGGCCAGAGCGACGAACGCGGCAATCGCCTTCGCAGGCCTTGCTTGAACCGCTATCCATGTCAACAGAAGCAGCAGAGCGGCGAAAACTGCGTAGTCGAACGGTGGCGGGACCGGTCTTAGGAATCGGGGACCGGAGTGAGTGGATACATTCGCGAACTGAGCCACAACCTGGGGGAAAGAAGGAACCCGGCGAGCAATCCCGTGCCCAACGCGGCCTTGAGCCAGAAGATCCTGCCGGCTAACGGCCTCTCGGATGCCCCTCCACCATCGGTCCGGCTAGGCGCCTCCGATGTCCTAAGCCCTAGAGAGTATTCGTAGATTCGTTGTCTCTCAAGGTGTAAGTCTAGCGGAAAACCTGCCGCACGAAGGTGTTGGTCATTGGGGACGAGAAACGGCACAAATTTCGCGTCCCGCCCGGTGGTGTGCTAGATTGATCGCATCTTTGTCCTGCGACCCGCTTATGCGATCGTTCGCTAAACCCCATGTCAACGCCGTTCTGATTGCCGCTTGGAGATCCTGGCTCGTGCTGTTCAGCACATCGCTGCTCCTCGCGGCCGGTGTCGAAAACAGCTCGCTCCATTTGACTCCGGCTCCGTCGGGACCTTATCGAGTCGACGGCAATCGCATTCTGGATGCTCAAGGTCATCCCTACCTCATTAGAGGGACAGAACTGCCAGCACTTACTCTGACTGACTCGCCCGCCGCTGGCGAAGTCCCGGGATTTGGCCCCTTTGCGGCGAGCTCTCTGATCACCCTCCGGCACCGAATGAACATGAATGCGGTCCGCCTGCCGCTAAACGCCCGAGAGTTCCAGGAGAATTCGCACTACCGGGCGCGTGCGAAGGAGGTCGTTCGAAAAGCGTACCAGTTTGAACTCTTGGTGATCCTTACGGAAGATCCTCTGAATCGGCTCTCCGGCGACGCCGGCGTTTCCTTCTGGGCCCACTGCGCGGCCGAGTTTAAAGACCGTCCCAATACTTTCTTCGCGGTTTCTCCCGGCCCGATCGCGGGCAAAGGCACGGAAACTGCGACCGCCACGGACTCCGCTTCCCATTGGCGATTCTGGCTGAAGGGCGGGTTGCTGGCGGACGGCTCGATGTTCCCCGGCATCGAAGCCCTGGTAAATGCCATTCGATCTTCCGGCGCGCGTCAGCCGATTATCGCCGGCGCCTCCGACGACCAGATCTTCCTGCAAGGGCTAAAGCCCGAGTTACTCGTGCACGATCCGAACATGATCTACGAAGTCGTTCCACGCTATGCGGCTACCCGGACGGATCAGGACCGATGGGAGCAGTTCGGGTATCTCTCCGAACTCGTCCCGGTGCTGGCAAACGGTCTGGATCCTCAACTCGACCGGAATTCGGCCGAGTGCGCGGCCTTTTCACGGGATCCGGCGGCGGCGAGCGAGCAGGTGGAAGATAACCTGACTTACTTCGATGCTCACTTCATTTCATGGACAATCTCTTCGCTGCTCCCCGGTCGACTTATGTCGGACTATCGCTATTTGAATTGGAGCAAGCTCGATTCTGGCTGGGCTTGCGGAGAGTACTCCAACTTCGGCGGCATCGCCATGCTGCTGCTGTCTCATCTTTGGGCCGCCGACCCACACGGCATTTTTGCGGTGAACCAGACGACGGGCGGCTTTCTGATGGCCCGGGGCGGGACCTCGACCGCCTATGGGCCTATCCTGGCCGACTGTGAGATCGACGGCGGCCGGCCTCCCGGGCCGACGACTCTCGGCAACATCTCGGTGCGCGTTACCGATTCGCGCGGAGTTGCCCGCCTCGGCCCGCTCCTGCATACCGGCGCCGGGTGGGCGCAAGTCACTTTCATCGTTCCCGAGAACACGGCCATCGGGCCGGCAGAGGTGACCGTGGTGAGGTCCGATGGCACCAGCTCCACGGGCAAAGTCATGATTGCGGACGTGGCGGCGGGGCTCTGGACGGCCGCTCAGGACGGCCGCGGTCCGGTGATCGGCTGGGTTCAGCAGCGATTCACAAATGGTCGAACCACTGAATTCCCGGCTTGGAAATGTCCCAACGGCGCTTGCCGGACATTCGCAATCCCCCTATCGCGTGACGCCTCCACCACAGTCCGCCTGGAGGGGACCGGCTTCCGACACGCCAGTCCCCACGCCGCCATTCGAGTGACTGTGGGCGACTTGCCTGTGCCAGTAGTTTCGTTCGGGCCCCTGCCGGGGATTGGGCGCGACCAACTGACTATCCAGCTCCCCGACCAGCTTAGAGGTCGTGGGGAAATGGACCTCGTCATGACGGTGGATGGTGCGTTATCCAACGTCGTGCGGATCAATTGTGGACCGTGTGACAAGCGCCGGGCCGAACGCACCGATCACGATGGGCGTGTTGGCCATTCTGGTGCTTTGCGGCATTGGAGCCGGTCAGACGGTCCAGGCCAGCAGGCCGCAGCCAGCGCCCTATCCACTCACTTTACCGAGGGGATTCCCCAAGCCCCTGATTCCGCCCGGTAACCCGATCACCGAGCCTAAGGTCCGATTAGGCAGGTACCTCTTCTACGACAAACGAATGTCGTTGAATGGCACTATGTCCTGTGCCAGTTGTCACCGGCAGGAACTCGGGTTCACCGACGGGCGGTCTCGGGCCATCGGCGCAACCGGGCAACCGCACCCGCGAAGTGCCATGAGCCTGGTCAACATCGCCTACAACCAGGCGTTCAACTGGAGCGACCCGACGGTCCATTCGCTCGAGGATCAGGCGCTGAAGCCCATGCTCTCAACCAATCCTGTCGAGCTTGGGCTGAACGTCATCCAAGCTGACTTCCTCAAGCTGACTCGGGCAGATCCCGTCTACCGGTCTTTGTTCCCACAGGCGTTTCCGGGAGAGGCCAATCCACACATCATCGGAAACATCGCGAAGGCCCTGGCCGCGTTTGAGAGAACCATCATCGGCGGAGCATCGGCATACGACCGGTTTCGCTACGAGCGGGAGGGGAATGCGATCTCGGAGTCGGCCAAGCGCGGTGAGATTCTGTTCTTTCTGGACGGCGGCCCTTCCTGCTTTCGCTGCCATGGGGGTTTCAATTTCAGCGATGGCGTGCAGTTTGTGAGCGGCCGTTCTCCCGCCGAGTTTCACAACACGGCGCTCTACAATCTGGCTGGCCCGTTCTCGTATCCGCTTCCGAACGTTGGCCTGTTCCAATATACGAAGCGCCCCGCCGATATCGGCAAATTCAAAGCCCCTATCTATATTTTTCGTGCATCGACGAAGCTCACGAGATTGCCCAGGAGATCTCCACCCCCGAAGGGAGCTACTGGCATGCCATTGTGCACCGGCAGGAGCCGGACGCGGGCAATTCAGGATATTGGTTCCGGAAGGTGGGCGTACATCCTCTCTTTGGTGAGCTACGGCAGGTGGCCGCGGAGATTGGCGTGGATTTCGGGCCGAGATGGGATCCCTTCGCGTTCATCGATTTCTGTGGGAAGGCTCGCGGGCGGGAAGGTTCGCCGGAGGAGCGGCGCGCGCTCGAAGTGCAGCGGGCCGAATGGCAGTTGCTGTTCGACTATTGCGCTTGTAGGGCGTGATGTGTCGTGCCGCCGGCCTTCGGCCGGAGACAGGCGAAACCGCCTGTCCCACCAGGAGCCCGCACCGGGCGTCGGGGCTGTCCAACAAATGGCCAATCTCCACGGCCGGCCTTCGAGCACGGACAGGCGGAAGCGCATGCTGCGGGCAGGCGGAGACCGCCTGCCCCACGCAGTTAAGAAGGGTCAGCACGGAGCGTCGTAAAGAGTAATGAAGCCTCTTCGTTCCTGGTTCGGAGCCTCTTCGCCGGCCAAAGAGATTGCGGAGATCCAGCGTCGGCGGGCGGAACTTGCGAAGTTGGACGACGCCAGCCTCAAACTCCGCTTCCGCCAGTCTGAGAACCTGCTGGACGTCCTCGCCATCGTTGCGGTGGCCGCGTCGCGCGTCCTGGGGCTGGAGATGTTCGAGGTTCAGTTGCAGGGCGCTCTGGCTCTGGCCCAAGGCAGGATCGTGGAGATGCAGACCGGGGAAGGAAAGACTCTGGCCTGTACGCCGGCGGTGGCGTGGTACGCGCGGGCGGGTAAGAGTGTGCACGTGATGACCGTCAACGACTACCTGGCGCGCCGCGACGCCCGCTGGATGGGCGGCATCTACGAATTCCTGGGCCTTTCGGTGGGCTGCATCCAGCAGACCATGGGGACGGCGGAACGCGCGGCGGAATACCAACGCGACATCACGTATGCCACGGCCAACGAGATCGGTTTCGACTTCCTGCGCGACCAGATTGCGCTTCGCCTGGACGAACAGGTGCACCGCCCGTTTCAGGCCGCGGTCATCGACGAGGCCGATTCCATCCTGATCGACGAAGCGCGCATCCCCCTGATTCTGGCGGGCGGCGAGGCGGATGAAGAGGTGATCGCGCGCCAGGTCGACCCCATCGTCCGGCGTTTCCGCCGCGGCGTCCATTTTACGCTGGACGAGTACGGCCGCAACATCGCCCTGGCTGAAGCCGGCATCCGCATGGTGGAGAGCATCACGCGGTGCGGCAACCTGTTCCTGGAATCCAACCTGGCCCTCTACACCGGGGTGCACAACGCCATCCATGCGCATGACCTGCTGCGCCGTGACGTGGACTACGTGGTCAAGAACGGCGCCATCGAATCCGTCGACCAGTTTAAGGGCCGGATCGCGCAGGACCGCCGCTGGCCCGCGGGACTGCACACCGCGATCGAGGCCAAGGAAGGCCTGGCGTTCCGGCGGCAGGGGCGGGTGCTCGGGTCGATCACGCTGCAGAATCTGGTGGCGATGTACCCGAAAATCTGCGGCATGACGGGCACGGCGGCCACGCAGGCCGAGGAGTTTCGCACCTGTTATGGCCTGAACGTGGAGGTGATCCCCACCAACCGGCCGGTGATCCGCATTGATGAGCCGGATGTGGTCTTCGCCACCAAAGGTGACAAGGAGCAGGCGGTGGTGGAGGAGATCCGGCGCGTGCACGCCACCGGCCAGCCGATCCTGGTGGGCACGGCGAGCGTGGAGGAGTCGGAGCGATTGAGCCGCGAGCTCGGAGGAACCGGGGACGGAGGCGGGCAGCCTGCGGTCGGGCATGTAGTGCTGAATGCCCGCAACGAAGAGCAGGAGGCCGGGATCGTGGCGCGTGCCGGCGAGCGCGGGTCGGTCACGATCTCCACCAACATGGCCGGGCGCGGCGTGGACATCCAGCTCGGTGAAGGCGTGGCCGCATTGGGAGGCGTATACGTACTCGGCATGAACCGCCACGAGAGCCGCCGCATCGATCACCAACTGCGGGGGCGCGCGGGCCGCCAGGGCGATCCCGGACGATCGCGTTTTTTCATTTCGAGGGAGGACGATCTGCTGGTGCGCTACGGCATCCAGGAGGAGAAGTATCAGCACGACGCCGAGAGCATTCAGCGCCTGGTGGAAGGTCAGAATCTGGAGATCCGCAAGTTCCTGGTCAAGTATGAAGCGGTGATCGAAGGCCAGAGGCAGCGCATGCAGGAGCGGCGGCAGGCGATCCTCGAAAGCGAGTTGCCGGATCTGGAGCGGGTGGTGTCCCTGGCGACTATCGACGACCTGTGGGCGGATCACCTGGCTGCGATTTCCGAGTTGCGTTCGGGCGTGCACTGGTATGCGTGGGGAGGGCGCGATCCCCTGCACGAATACCTGACGCGCGTCGACTCGCAATACCGGGCTTTGGAAGATGGCTTGGACTCGGAGATTGCGGGCCGGCTGGAGGATGCGCGGGAGAAAGGCCTCGNNGGCGGGGCGGAAGCGCGCCAAACCAACACAGGCAAGAATGCCTATGCTACAATTAACCAGCTTATTTTCAATCACTTGCATGTAACTTAATTCATGTAGGCAGGTGCTACAATAAAAGTGTCCTCCAAAAATGGACTGCAGGTAATCCTATGAGTGAATCTAAGTTTTGGCTCCTTGACTACGACCCCGAAGGCCAGATCTATGACAATCTGGCCTGGGACCTCCCCGGCTTCCGCCGCGAGCTGCGGGTTCCTCCCAAGTCAAAGCGCCGCAAGCAGACTCGTGGCCGCCGCCACTCCCGGCCATGACTCCGTCGCGAAGTTTGAACCAGTACGCTTCTACGAGCAGAAAACGCATAATTGCGTAATCCTTACATCGTGAGGTGCATGCAACAACTACGCCGCCGTTGAAAATGCGTGTTAATCTACAACGGTGCGTAGATTGCATACGCCGATGCGAGGTCTTGAACTATGAGAGCTTTTCTTGCGACCACGTTCATCGTGACGGGCGCTTTGCTCGCCGGTGGTTGCGCTACCAAGAAATACGTTCGCAATACCACCGCTCCCATCCAGGCGAAAGTAGACCAGGTAGGCGAGCAGACGACGCAGAATACTTCCCAAATCAATGACACTCGCAACCAGGTGAAACAGGTTGACGAGAGGGCCCAAAGCGGAATCAGCGCGGCGCAGGAACGGGCCTCCACTGCCGACCAGCACGCGCAGGCGGCGGATCAGCATGCCGCCGAGGCCATGGCCAAAGCCAATCAGGCCGCGGTGGTCGGCGACCAGAATACCCAGGGGCTGAACAGCCTCAGGCAGGTGGTTTCCAACATCGACGATTACAAGATGCAGTCGACGGTTAGCGTTCCCTTCAAGTTCGACAAATACGCGCTCAGCCCGGACGCCAAACAGGACCTCGACAAACTCGCTGATGTGGTGAAGTCGGACAAGCGGTTCTTCGTCGCCGTCGAGGGTTACACGGACAGCGTGGGATCGAAGCAATACAACGAGGCTCTCAGCCGGCGCCGCGCTGACGCGGTGGTCCAATACCTGGTAGCCAAGCACGATATTCCGATTTATCGCATCCACATGATCGGCCTCGGCCAAGAAAAACCGTTGGATGACGGCCGCAGCCAGACCGCACGCGCCAAGAACCGTCGCGTCGAGGTCAAGGTGTTTAGCGCTGACCAGGTGACCGCAGGTTTGAATGCGGATAACACAAACTCGTCTAACCGTGACCAGAAAGATCTGCAGAAAAACCACTAAGGCCTCAGGAACTACGTGACGGAGCCGCCGGGCTACCCGGGCGGCTCATCCTGCCTTCCAAGAATCTAGACTGAAGATAGCCGCGGCAAATTCCTGGATTTTGCGGTCCGGAAGGTCTGCCAAAGGATGTACAGAAACGCAAGGTACGTCAGCACCACGACGGCATTCCCCGAATACAGAATCGCGTAAGAGCGGTGGCTTCGCGAAAGGTTGCGCAGGGAGTGGCCAATTGCCTCGCCCGTAAACTGGATCCCCAGAGCGCCGCTCAGCATCAGCAGCCGTTGATCCTTCTCGCGCGAAGCGATCAGGAGCGCCCACAGCGCCAAGTCCAGAATCGCGGAACAGAAATTCAGGTTTGAGCTCCAGGGAGTCATCCACTCGCCTACTTTGGCGTTGCCAGGTTGGAAATGGATCCAAAACGAGACTCCGGCGAAAAGGACCGCGAAGCCGATGAGGGAGATGCGCATCATCCGGCGCGTGCGGAGATTCGCAGTGGCGTAATAGAGCAGACTGATGACCACGGCATACACCAGAACCTGGAGAATCGCTTCGTCAATCCAGTAGTAGTTGACAACGGATTGTTCGACTCCTCGGTTGCCGGCTAAATAGGAGAGCACGACTGGCATTTCGACTACCGCCGTCAGGAAATTCGCGATCGCATATGCGAAAACGAATGGCCATCGACGGTAGGGGCCCCGCAGCATTACGGCGATTACAAGCAGTTCCAGAGGGACTTCGATCAGGTAAGAGACGACTTGTATCGCTAATCCCATCCACTCTCAATTCTAGGCCGAAATGGGAAACCAACGTGCGGTTTTTCGTTGAGTAGCGCTTTTCGCAAGCGCAACATGCGCGACGCCTTCGCCATCTCTGGAGGCACGTTGCGCACGCTTCGCGCCCAGTGCCCGGCCCGTCGGACACCCCAAGCCCCGGCTAGTGGGGGCCGCTTGTGTCGGGCCTGGAATCTTCCAGTCTCATGTCACGCATCCAGGCACCGCAGGACCGATTCGCCGGTTAGCGGGCACCGTAAGGGCCGTGCGCCTACACCGTCACGGGATTGCCGCCGGCCCACGGA
>PMTT01000755.1:0-894 GCA_003167275.1 Bryobacterales bacterium
TTATCCGCCAGCGCCTGGTCGTCGGCCCCGGCGCTGATCCACAGGACCGGGACATGGGTAAAATTGGCGGTGAAGATGCGGTCCGAATCGACCGCGGCTTGGGGCGATCCGGCCACGGCGATTCCGGCGGCCCACAGGTCCGGAACGCGCGAGATGGTATAGAAGACTGCCGCGGCGGACTCCGCCCGGCCGGCGAGATAGATACGCGCGGGGTCGATTGCGCCTTTCTTGATGGCATCCTGGACCGCCGCCACCAGCGCCTGCACGCGCGGATCGATCGCCGTGTTGCCGGCTGGAGCGGTGATCACCTGCCAGCCGCGCTCTTTCACCCAGGTCTGCCACTGCGCGGCATCGGCCGGATCGATGAGCGCGATCGCGGGCGACTTGGCGGGCGCGGGAGCGGGCACCGGGAGCGTCGCAGGCTCCTGCGCGGCAAGGTTTCCGCAGGCGGCCAGGCTAATTATGGCGCATGCGGGAACGAATCTTCTTGACCAGTTTTTCGATATCATCCGTTTTCTTCAAAGTGGACATGGAAAGAACGTAGGCGTCGTTTTTCTCCAGTTCCTCCTTCAGTTGTGCGGAGAGCTCCATCAACTGCGCCGCATCCTTCAAATTCTGCTCGTGCTCGGCCTTCAGGATTTCGTCCCGCTGCAACTTGCCGTTGGGCAGCCGGACACCGTCGTCCTGAGATCGGGATTGGGATTGCGGCACGTCTGGCGCTCCGCGCTGCTCGGGCGATCTGGCCGCGGGCGATCGTGCGGAGACCTGGACATGGAGACAGACCAGCGAGACCACCGCTGCCATCGAGAGTACCAGCGCGCAGCGCCCAAACCTGAGTTTCATTGGGAGGACCTGTTTTCATGATAGCCAAATGGCCGCGGGTATCGCCGGGGA
>PMTT01000755.1:906-3420 GCA_003167275.1 Bryobacterales bacterium
TCCCCAAAACGGTTACGCACCCGATGGATTGGCCCAGTGGAAAACTCGGGAGAGGGTCATTTGCAACAGGTGGTGAGAGGTGCGAATATGGCGGGAGTGATGTTGCCGCTTCGGGTTCCGTTCCCGGCCCTGGCGGCGCTGGCCTTGTTTCCGGGAATCCGCCTTTGTCCGCAGCCGGCTGCTGAAGTCCCGCTGAAGCTGAACAGCCCGTGGTTAAAGTCCGGGGCGAAAAGATTGTAGTGTCTGCCCAAACAGGATTGTCTTAAAATGTTTTATAGTGGTGGTCACGCGTGAACACCGGCAACGCCGGGCCCATCTCATTAGAGGGAGATGTAGAGTTGCAGAATCGAAAGAGATTTGTCCCGTCGCGGCCCTGGTTGGTCTCAACCATAGGGCTCTGGCCGGCAGCCTTGATGCTGGCCGGTTCCGTAACCTTGGCGGCGCAAACGATCCGTATTACGGCGAACCCGGCGCCACAGGCTGGCAGCCACCCCCCCGGCGTCACTACCCGGACGGACGGCGCGCATCGGTTTGCGGGGCAAGCCCAGGACCAGACCAGCCGCGCGCCGGTCGCGCTTTGCCCGGTGAACGTAACCTTATCGACCGGGGCCTACGGGACTTCGATGAATGCGTCATTTACTCCACCCTCCGGGCTCACCCTCATAGCCGCTGCCAATGCATGTGGCTTCACGGGGTTCGACTGGGTGCAGACCATCACTCAATGGCCTGGCCCAAGCGGGCTTTTTGCCGCGTCGAATCTCACCACGTCCATATCCATTCCGCCTCTGGCCGCGATGAGCGATCCTCCTTCCGGGGGATACACCTACACCGTATCTCAGACGCCACCCTTTCTCGGAGCCTATCCGTTCTACTACAACCCCGCGAGCCTTTCATTGGATTGTGCGGAATACTCGTCCGCGGGTTCGTGCCTGGAGAACATTATCTCCAGCCCGAATACGCTGAACTTCTTCGATGCCCCCCAAAACCCGTGCCTTCCCGGTGGCGCGTTTCTCGGAATCCCAACCATCTGTCAGGGCGGTCTCAATGGAGCCGCTTCCATGGCGTTCACCACCAGCCTGGTCGGCATCTGCGGCAGCGCACCGTCTCCGGGGTGCAGTTCGCCAGGGATGCCCAGCACCCCGCTCTATCAGTGGACCTGGACATCCAACTTCAACGGAAGCGCCGGAGCGGATTCTGGTGGCACCGTGTCGGCCAGCTCGTATAGGCCCGATGCCGGCACCGGATCCGGCGGAGTAGCCATAACCAGCATCAACGGCGTCCAGTTGACCGCCACATTGGGAGTTTCATCGACCCACGTCGGCAGCTTTTATCAGGGGCAGAGCACCGGCGCATACATAATCCAGGTCCAGAACAACGGACTGGGCGCCACAAATGGTACGGTCTCGGCTACCGATACATTACCCGCGGCATTGACGGCCAGTGCAATCGGCGGGCCGGGGTGGACCTGCGTGCTAGCGACGTTGACCTGCTCCCGCTCCGACATCCTGCAGGCCGGTTCGAGTTACCCGCCGATCACGGTTACGATCGGCGTTTCTGCGAGCGCGCCTTCGCAGGTGACCAACCAGGTGAGCGCATCGGGGGGCGGCTCGCCAACCGCTACGGCCAGCGACCTGACGACCGTTCTTGCTCCCTTCAGCGATGTCAACCCTTCGGACGCCTTCCTTCCCGCCATTGACTTGATGCGCGAATACACGATCACCTCCGGGTGCGGAGCCAACCCCCCGGCGTATTGTCCGGCCGACAACATCACGCGCAGCCAGATGGCGGTTTTCATTGTCCGGGCGATCATGGGGGGAGATAACTTCACCTTCACCACGACCCCGTACTTCAGCGACGTGCCGGCCAGCGATCCCACGTTCCAATGGGTGCAGAAGATGCGTGACCTGGGGATCACGTCAGGATGCAGCGCAACCTCGTACTGTCCGGACGAGCCGGTCACCCGCGATCAGATGGCAGTGTTTATCATCCGCGCGCGCTACGGCGCCACGGCTACCTTCATACATCCGAGAATTCCGTACTTCGGGGACGTCCCCTTCGGCAGTTTGTTTTTCCCGTGGATTCAGAAGATGAGCCAGACCGGGATCTCCTTGGGATGCGGGCCAAACCTCTATTGTCCGAGTGCGTCAGTGACGCGTGGAGAGATGGCGGTGTTCATCATGCGCGGCGCGTTCAATCAATTGCTGCCACCGACGATCCCGGTGGTGATCTGGGTGTCTCCGGGAAGCCTGTCGCCGGGGAATTTGGCGCTCGCGACGATCGTCGGGCAGAACATGAATTTCACGAGTGGATTGCAGGTAAGCGCCGGCGACGGCATTACCGTCAACTATATCACCGTGGTGAACTCGACAACACTGACCGCGCAGTTCGCGGTAGCACCCGGAGCCACGCTGGGACCGCGCTCGATCACGGTGACCATAGGCTCCGACGAAGCCACGCTGCCAAACTGTTTTCGCGTTCAATAACGCGGCTTCGGGCAGCGATTGTACCACCGGG
>PMTT01000272.1:0-4600 GCA_003167275.1 Bryobacterales bacterium
CCGACGCCCTCGTCGGCCTCTTTTGACCACGGTCGGATGTTCGCTCTAAGGGCGAAAGCGGGTCCGGGGGGACCCGCGCGGACCAGGGGGTCCGCCCCACAAGGGTGGTTGGCCTGACGTCTCATGCCAGCTCCAGGCGAAAACTAATATCCATAGCCCGCGCCGAATGCGTGATCGCGCCGGAGGAGACGAAATCGGCGCCGGTCTCCGCGTAGGCGCGCACGTTCTCCAAGTTGATGCCACCGGACAGTTCGACCTTCGCCCGGCCCGCGATCTCACGGACCCATTCGGCCGCCTCGTGGGGCGTAAGGTTGTCCAGCAGCAGGTGCCGGGCGCCGGCGTCGAGCGCCTCCTGCAACTCTTCCCGTGTGCGGACTTCGATCTCGATGGGCAACCCGCTCGCCCGCGCGCGTTCCATGGCGTTGCGCACGCCGCCGGCCGCTGCGATGTGGTTGTTCTTGATCAGGACAGCGTCGAAGAGCCCCAGTCGATGATTCGTCACGCCGCCCACGCGAGCCGCCATCTTCTCCACGCGGCGCAGGCCGGGTGTGGTCTTCCGTGTATCCAACACCTGGCAGTTGGTGCCGGCCACCGCGTCGGCGAAACGGCGAGCCAGGGTGGCCACCCCGCTCAGGCGCTGGAGGAAATTCAGCGCGACACGCTCGCATTCGAGGAGCGTGCGGGCCCGTCCGCGAACCGTCGCCAACACTTCGCCATTGCGGCAACGGTCCCCATCGGGCTTGAAAAACCTCACCTCCTCGACCCCGCCGCGCTGCTCATAAATGAAGGGCAGCAGCCCGAGCCCCGCAACGACCAACGGCTCTCGCGCCACGTAACGCCCGCTGGCCTGCAACGATTCCGGCACACAGGCCTGGCTGGTGACATCCCCCGGTCCGATATCTTCTTCGAGCGCCCGCCGGATCGCGTCGGTCAATTCAGGGTGCGGCGTCATAGCCCGTCGTCGATTTTGCGCAACTGCTCTTCGATCTTCGCCAACTGCGCCTCGTAATCCGCCAATTTCGTGCGGATCGTCTCGATCACTTTGGGCGGGGCCTTGGCCAGGAAGGCCTCGTCTTCCAACTGTCGCTTGGAATTCGCGATGTTCTTGGTGAGCTGCTCGCGCTCCTTTTCCAGGCGCTTGCGCTGCACGTCCTCCTGCGATTTGGGGACCTGGAGCACCAGGTCGAACTGCACCGTGGAGCGCATGGCCGCGGCCTTAGGCGCGGCTTCCGCTTTGAACGCCAGTTTCACATTGGCCAGTTTCTGGATGGCCACCGCATGCCGCTTCGCCACTTCTAGCGTAGCGTGACGCGAGTACAGCGCGCCTTCCAGTTCCTGTTTGGGATCGAGCTTGGCCTCGGTGCGAAGCGTGCGGGCCATGGTGACGATTTCCTGCAGGATGCCGATTTCGTGCTCGGCCTCATGGTCGGTCACCTCCTGGCGATATTGCGGATAGGGAGCCACCGCGATGGAAAGCGGCCGGGTCACGCGATCGGTGGCCAGGCGCTGCCACAGCTCCTCAGTGAGGAACGGCATGGCCGGATGGAGCAGACGCAACGCAGTTTCGAAAGCCGCCAGCGTATTGCGCCAGGCGGCGTTGAGCCCCGAGTTCTCCTGAAAACGATGCTTCTTCAGCTCGATATACCAGTCGCAAAACTCGTGCCAGAAGAACTGCCACAACACCTGCGCGGCTTCGTGATAGCGGTAGAGTTCGATGGCGCGGTTGGCCTGCTCGGCGCAACTATTCAGGCGGCTGAAGATCCAGCGGTCTTCGATGGGCACTTCGAGCGTCTCGGAGTCCGGCTCGGGGCGGAAACTCTCCAGGCTCTCGGGCACCCACGGTTCGACACCGCTCCACTCCATCTTGAGGAACAGGAAGCGGGCCGCGTTCCAGATCTTGTTGGCGAAGGCCCGCGAGCTTTCCATGCGCTCTTCCGTGAGCACGATGTCGGTGCCGGGAGCGGCGCCCTGGAGCAACGCCATGCGCACCGCGTCGGTGCCGTATTTCTCGGTCACCACCAGCGGATCCACCACGTTGCCGCGCGTTTTGGACATCTTCTGCCGTTCGGCGTCCCGCACCAGGCCATGAATGTAGACTTGGCGGAACGGCACTTCGCCCATGAATTCGATACCCAGCATGACCATGCGGGCCACCCAGAAAAACAGGATGTCGAAGCCCGTGATCAGCAGGGACGTGGGATAGAACGTCGCCAAGTCCTCGGTCTGGCTGGGCCAGCCGAGCGTCGAGAACGGCCATAGACCGGAGCTGAACCAGGTGTCCAGAACGTCGGGGTCCTGCACCAGGCGGCCGGAGCCGCAGCGCGAACAGGTGGTGGGCGCTTCCCTCGCCACCAGGATCTCCCGGCACTCCTGGCAGTGCCACGCGGGAATCCGATGGCCCCACCAGAGCTGGCGCGAGATGCACCAATCGCGGATGTTGTACATCCACTCGTAATAGGTCTTCGCCCAGTTCGCCGGAATGAACTCGATGCGGCCGGATTCCACCGCATCGATGGCCTTTTCGGCTAGCGGCTTGGTCTTCACGAACCATTGCGTGGAGATGAGCGGCTCCACCGGAGTGGAGCAGCGGCCGCATTTGCCGAGGCTCAGCGGGTAGTCTTCCACCTTGACGAGCCGGCCAAGAGCTTCGAGGTCGGCGACCACGCGTTTGCGCGCTTCGAAGCGGTCGAGCCCCGCATACGGGCCGGCGGCGGCGGTCATCTTGCCGTCTTCGTCGATCACCTGGATCTTCGGCAAGTTGTGGCGCCGCCCGGCCTCGAAGTCGTTGATGTCGTGCGCGGGAGTCACTTTCACCACGCCGGTACCGAATTTGGGGTCCGCGACCTCGTCCAGGATGATGGGGACTTCGCGATCCATCAGCGGCACCTGGGCGGTCTTGCCGTGAACGTCGGAATAGCGAGGGTCCTTGGGATAGATGGCGAGCGCGGTGTCGCCCAGCATGGTCTCAGGCCGAGTGGTGGCCACCGTTAGGAAGCGGTCCGTCAGGCCGTTGACCGGATAGCGGATGTGCCACAGGTGGCCTTGCACGTCGGCATGCGCCACCTCCAGATCGGAGAGGGCCGTGTGGCACCGCGGGCACCAGTTGACCATGTACTCGCCGCGATAGATGAGGCCCTTCTCAAAGAGCCGCACGAAAACTTCGCGCACGGCGTAGGAGAGGCCGGGGTCGAGGGTGAACCGCTCGCGGGTCCAGTCGCAACTGGCCCCCAGTTGGACCATCTGACGCTTGATGGTGTCACCGTACTGTTTCTTCCATTCCCAGACGCGTTCTTCGAACTTTTCGCGGCCCAGGTCGCGGCGGTTAAGGCCCTCTTCGGCGAGTTTGCGCTCCACCACCATCTGGGTGGCGATGCCGGCGTGGTCGGTGCCGGGCAGCCACAGGGTGTTGTCGCCGGCCATGCGATGCCAGCGAACGGTGACATCGATCTCGGTGTGTTCGAGCATGTGGCCGATGTGCAGCGACCCGGTCACGTTAGGGGGGGGGATTACGAGCGAAAACACACGTCCGTTGCTCCGTCCCGGGGCTACGCGGGAGGCACGGAAAATGCCGGAATCGATCCACCACTGGGCCCAATGCGGCTCGAACCGCCGGGGCTCGTACACTTTCTCAATTTGCATGGGGAGAATACCAATATAGCAAGGGAAGTGGGGCAGGATTTCATCCTGCATGCGGCTCTGGACCTTGGCCATTCTGGTTGGCCTGGTTCCTCTCCTTGCTGGAATAATAGGAAGGTGAAGTTAGAGATTCTCCAGGACGAGATTGTAAACTGCCGGCTCTGTCCCCGCCTCCGGGACCATTGCACGAATATCGCGATTGTGAAGCGCCGCGCGTATCGCGATTGGGACTATTGGGGCCGGCCGGTGCCGGGCTTCGGCGATCCCCAGGCGCGCGTCCTGATCCTGGGACTGGCGCCCGGCGCGCACGGCTCCAACCGGACCGGGCGTATGTTCACCGGCGATCGCTCGGGGGACATCCTCTTCCGCACGCTGCACAAAACCGGCTTCGCTTCCCAGCCGGAAAGCCACTCCCGCGATGACGGCCTGATTCTCCACGACATCTTCATCACGGCCTCGGCCCGCTGCGCCCCTCCGGGCAACAAGCCCACGCCGCAAGAGATTCGCAATTGCCGCCCCTTCCTGGAGCGGGAGCTGGATCTGCTGCCGAACGTCAAAGTCGTGGTGGCACTCGGCAAGATCGCCTTCGACACGTATCTGGACCTGCTGAAGTCGCGGGCCGCGATCGGCAGCCGTGCCGGGTTTGTGTTCGGCCATGATCGCCAGTTCGTCACCGGGCCGGGCCATCCGCTCCTGATCAGTTCGTACCACCCCAGCCAACAGAACACGTCCACCGGAAAGCTGACGGAAAAGATGCTCCGCGATGTCTTCCGCCGCGCCCGCCGGTGCGTGGACCGGTCTTAAGATTGTGGCACAGGCATTCTTGCCTGTGTTGGGTTTTCTTGCCCTGGAAAAGCCGGCTTCGCCGGCAGACAGGCGAAACCGCCTGTCCCACCGGGAGCCAGCACTGGCAGCGGGCGGTGCTAAAAATGGCCAATCTCCGGACACAGGCAGGAATGCCTGT
>PMTT01000272.1:4691-7606 GCA_003167275.1 Bryobacterales bacterium
CCCAATAGTCGCCCAACCGCGACCCGCAACAGTCCGTCCGGTTCCAGACCACGACCGAATCGACGGTCGCCGAAGCCCCCAGATCCACCTGCCACCACGCATTCGTGTCCGGATTCGTCGCCGTCACCGAACCGTCGAAGAACTGTCCGTCTGTATTGCCATCCACCGCCGCCGCGGCAGACGGCGTTCCCGGAATGGTACTGCTCTCGGTCGCCGTCTTCAGCAACGCAAGGTTCGAGTCCGCTGCTGCCGTGCCCAACACCTGCACCTCCGCCAGGCTCAGATAGTTCGCGCCCGTGAGTTGCACGCGCACATAGCGTCCCGGTGCTCCGACCGCAATGCTACTCGACGGATTCGGCGCCGAGGTCTGATGGCTGCTGAACGTCCCGGCCCGGTTCTGCAGCGTGCCGGCGTGTCCGTTGCGAGGAATGGCGTGTTCGACACAAACACCCAATAGTCGTTCAACCGCGACCCGCAGCAATCCGTCCGATTCCAAACCACCACGGAACTGACGCTCGCCGACGAGCCCAAATCTACCTGCCACCACGCGTTCTGATCCGGATTCGTCGCCGTCACCGAACCGTCGAAGAACAAGCCATCCGTATTGCCATCCACGGCCACCGCTGCCGCCGGGGTTCCCGGTATCGTGCTGCTTTGGGTTGCCGGTTTGCCCTGCGCCAGGTTCGTAGTCGTCGGAACCGCCGCACCCGAACCCAACACCTGGACCTCCGCCAGGCTCAGATAGTTCGCGCCCGTGAGTTGGATGCGCACATAGCGCCCTTGCGCTCCCACCGTCACGCTGGCGGACGGATTGGGCGCCGCGGTCTGATGGCTGCTGAACGTCCCCGCCCGATTCTGCACCGTGGCCGGCGTGTCCGAGTTGAGGAACGGCGTATTGGAAACGAACACCCAATAGTCGTTCAACCGCGACCCGCAACAATCCGTGCGATTCCAGACCACCACGGAAGCCACGCTCGCCGACGCCCCCAGATCCACCTGCCACCAGGCATTCTGATCCAGATTCGTTCTGCAGGATGCACTGAACGGAGCGTTTCCATTTGCGATTGCAACCCGTGCAGCACGGATCTCGTGCTACCCTAAAGCCATGGAGAAAGCCAGACAGAACGTGACTCTGGTCGTCGATGAGGATCTACTCTTAGCGGCAAGAAAAGTTGCACTCGATCAAGGCACCAGCGTGAATCAACTGGTCAGGGAGTACCTGTCTGCTCTGGTCGAGGAACCCGGCCGGAGGCGCCTGGCACGGGCGAGGTTGAGAAGGGCGTTCGAGACTGGGCTGGTCGACATCGGCGATCGTACCTGGACCCGTGACGATCTGTATGAACGCTGAGAGGCTCCTCAGTTTCGTCGACACCAACATACTGGTGTATGCCTTCGACAGGAGCAACTCGCCGAAAAAGCGGATCGCCCAACGGTTGATGAACGAACTGATGGAACAGGACCGGCTTCGGGTGAGCACGCAGGTGTTACAGGAGCTTTTTGTAACGCTGACGAGGAAAGCAAAACCGCCGTGCTCAAACGAAGAAGCGTTGGCTGTACTGGAAGATCTGACGGCCTGGCCTCTGGTGATGATCGATTATCCGTCGATTCGAGCCGCCGTCGGTCTGGCTGCCCAGGCCAGGATTTCATTTTGGGACGCCCTGGTGGTTGTCGCAGCGGCGCGGGCCGGCGCGGCGATACTGTATACCGAAGATCTGAACCACGGCCAGGAGATTCTTGGCGTTCGCATTGTTAATCCGTTCTTAGCTTGATATGCATACATTTGAAGGGCGGGGCTTGGTGGGCAAGCTAAAGCATACCCTACGCTTACGCTATCTCCCCGCCGAATTCAGCAGCCCGCGGCCCCGCAGCCAGTCCGCCAGGCGGCCGGGCCACGTCGAGAGCGCTTCGTCGGTCTGCGCCAGCCCCACTCCGTGCGGACCTCGCTCGTAAATGTGCATCTCGGCTGGCACCCCCGCCTTCCGTAACGCCAGATAGAAGAGCGCACTATTCTCGGCAGGTACGGTCGTGTCCCCTGAGGTGTGGAACAGGAACGTGGGCGGGGTCTGCGCGGTCACCTGCAACTCATTCGACAGGTTCTCCACCAGTTTGGGATCGGGCTGCTCTCCCAGCAGCGCCCGTAATGAGCCGCGATGCACGTAAGGTGGATTGAAGGAGATCACGGCGTAGACCAGCACCAGGAAATCCGGCCGGCTGCTCAGTCGGTCGATGGGGTCGGCGGCACTGGCATTCCCCGCATCGAAGTGCGTGCCCGCGGTGGAGGCCAGATGGCCGCCGGCCGAGAATCCCATGATCCCGACCCGGTCGGGCAGCACCCGATACTCCGCCGCCTTGGATCGCACCGTGCGGATGGCGCGCTGCGCGTCGCCCAGTTCAATGGGGTGGCGATACTTCGGCCCCAGCCGGTACTTCAACACGAATGCCGTCACCCCGATGGAGTTCAGCCAGCGGGCAATCTGGTCGCCCTCCTTGTCCATCGAGAGGTGTTCGTAGCCGCCGCCGGGGCATACGATCACGGCTGTGCCGGTGCCCCTTCCCTGCGGAACCACATAGGCCGCCAGGGTCGGCTTATCCTCGTCCTGGGTCCCCTGCGCCCCCGGAGCGCCGTCCGCCCAGAGGAGGTCGGCCTTCGGCATGTTGGGAGCCTGCGCGAGCAGGACACCAGCCAGTAGCAACAAGCAGATCGGAATGCGAGTCATCGGTAAGCGTCACTCCATTTCCAGCCTAGGTGGCCGTGGTGGCGCAGGCCGTCTCTGCCTGCGCATCCGGATTATTACCCAGTCTCTCAGTTTTTCCGGCGACTGGTGGGGCGGACCCCTGGTCCGCGGCCGACGCCCCCGTCGGCCTGTTCGGATTGCGCCGGATCTTGATTCCAGGGGCGACAGCGGGTCCGGGGG
>PMTT01000531.1 GCA_003167275.1 Bryobacterales bacterium
GGCCACGAAAGCCGTCGCCAGAGCCGCGCGTTCCTTGGCGGGGCGTCCGGTGGAGGCGCGGCCGGCACCCAGTAAGCGCCCCAACGGCACCAGTGAGATCACACTGGCGATCAACTCCAGGTGCGGTCCCAAGCGGCCGACGGCTGCCTCCAACTGAGGAAAAAGCTGCTGCTGAAGCACGTGGCCGAACTGCAGGAAAGCATCACGGGGCGTAAGCTGCATGGGGAGTTGGCTCGATCACCGGTCTGGTCTGGTGATCACATCCTACAGCAGTTCACCGCTCTTTCAAACAATTTCGCTCGGATTTGTTTGGCGCGGATCGGTTCTTCCGGCTGGAGTTTTGCAAGAGGCTCCGGTGACCGGGTTAGCGGCCCAAGGGAAAAGGATTCGAGGCTGTGCCGAAATGGGGTTTGACGCGGAGGCGCGGAGACGCGGAGAAACACGCGGAGAAAGAAAAAGACAAGAAAGAGAGAAGAAAGAAAGAGAGAATGGAGGAAGCGGAGAACACGGAATTTTGTTGCTTGGCGGTGCGGAGGCCCGAAATAGGCGTGGATTGAGCGTACGGGAACTGCATATGCCCGGTGACCAGGTCAACACCCGGTAAGATGGTGGACGGTATGAATCGCCTGTACCCTTGGATCGCCCTGTTGGCCTCGGTCGCCTCCGCGAGCGCCCAGAGTCTCAACCCGGAGTCGGTTGCACGCGCGGCTCCCGGCGGCTCCCTTCCCCGATCCGGGGTGCAGGTTTCGGCCCTGAGCCCCTTTCCCGCCAACTGCCTCAGCAATCAGACTGGCAGTGTTTATCAGAATTCTGCCGTCGAGCCGTTTGTAGCTGTGGATCCCAATCGCCCCGAGCATCTGGTGGGCGCATGGCAGCAGGATCGCTGGTCCAACGGAGCCGCCACCGGCGTGCTGGCCGCGGTCTCGATGGATCGCGGACGCACCTGGACCACTTCGTTCGCCCACTTCTCGATTTGCACTGGAGGCACCTACGAGCGCGCCAGCGATCCGTGGGTGTCGATTGCTCCGGACGGCACCGTTCACCAGGCCGCTCTGGGAGTGAATGGCGCGGGCGTGTTGACGTCGGTCCTGGTGAGCCGCTCCTCCGATGGCGGCTTCACCTGGAGCGAGCCTATCACGGTGGATGTCAGGCCTGGCGATGACAAGGAGTCCATCACCGCCGATCCCACCGACGCGCGGTACGTTTACACCATCTGGGACAACACGAACGGTAACAGCGCTCCCGCCTGGTTTTCCCGATCGACCGACGGCGGCATCACCTGGGAGCCCGCACGAATCATCTATAGCCCCGCCGTGGGCGGCCATGCCAACTCTCACCAGATCCAGGTGCTGCAAGACGGCACCCTGGTAGATGTTTTCGCTCTGACTCCTCCAACGGTCAATGGGCGATCCCAGTTGACCTCGATTGCGGTGATGCGTTCTCAGGATCACGGCGCGAGTTGGTCGGCGCCGGCGATCGTTTCTACCGACGGGACCATCGGCACGGTCGACCCCAAGACCCAAAATGATCTGCGCACCGGCGCCGGCATTCCGAGCGCATCCGTGGACCCCGTCTCGGGAGCCGTTTACATCGTCTGGACCGATGCCCGTTTCAGTGGCGGCCTGCGCGACGGGGTTGCGCTGTCGAAATCGCTGGATGGAGGCGTCACCTGGTCGGCGCCGGTGCAGATCAATCAGGCGCCGGGCGTGCAGGCATTTACCCCGACGGTCGCGGCCGGGGCGGGCCGAGTCGCCGTAACGTATTACGATTTCCGCCAGGACACCAACGATCCGAACGTGCTGATGACGACTTGCTGGCGCGTCGTGTCGGTGAATGGAGGCTCGTCATGGACTGAGACGCAGGTCGCGGGACCGTTCGATTTGTTGAGCGCGCCGCTCGCCGGCGGTGCGCCGTTCATTGGGGACTACCAGGGAATGGCGGCATCGGGCGAGCTCTTTGTCGCGTTTTACGTGGCGGCAAACTCCGGGAATGCGATGAATCCGGCCAACGTCTTCGCGTCCTCCCTGGAGCGAGCGGGCGATACGCGCGGGAACGGACGTACGGAAATCAATCTGCATCCGCACCCCATGCGGGTCGGAGAGAAACTGCCGCCCGAGCAGGCGCGTTCCAAAAACCTGAAACAGTGAAGGCAACGCGCCGCCCTGTTGGTCAGATGCTATACTGGCCGAACGTGAAGGGACTGGGGAGAGCATTCCGATGAAGCATACGATGACGATTCTGATTGGCGGCGCGCTGTTGGCCGTCTGCGCATTCGGAGCCGACAAGACGACTGTGTCCAAGCTCTACGACGGCGAATTGAGCATGGTGGAGTCGGAAGTCGTTTCGCTGGCCGAGGCCATGCCGGCCGAGAAATACAGCTTCGCGCCGACCAACGGCGAATTCAAGGGAGTGCGAACTTTTGCGCTGCAGGTGAAGCACCTGGCTACCGTGATCTACATGGTGGCCGCGGCCGCCCGGGAGGAGAAGCCGCCCCTGGATCTCGGGTCTGGCGAGAACGGTCCGGATTCTGTGAAGACCAAGGAGCAGATCGTGCAATATCTGAAGGACTCCTTCGCGTACGCTCACAAGATCGTCGGGACGCTCAACCAGCGGAACATGCTCGATATGGTGAAATCTCCTTTTGGCGACGCGACCGATGCACGTGCCAGCCTTGTCTCTGTCGCCGTTTGGCACAGCTTCGATCACTACGGCCAGATGGTAGTCTATGCCCGCATGAACGGGGTAGTTCCGCCGGCCAGCCGGCGGTAGGATAGACAATCGTTTTGGGTCGTGAGTGAGCCGGCCAGGCCGGCTTTCGCCGGCAGACAGGCGAAACCGCCTGTCCCACCAGGAGCCAGTCACCGGGCAGCGGGGCTGTTCAACCATCCGCTATCGTAGAATCAATGCTCTCCCGACGCCTGTTCCTCGCCGCGGCCTCCGCCTCCTTCGCTCATGCCGCTGCCCCATCCGCACCATCGCCTTACGGCGCCATCCCCAGCGAACGTCAACTCCACTGGCACGACCTCGAAACCACCGCGTTCCTACACTTCACCGTGAACACCTTCAC
>PMTT01000401.1 GCA_003167275.1 Bryobacterales bacterium
CGCCGATTGACCTCTTCCCGCAAGCCCTCCAGTCCCGCTTCCGCGAAGTCCGTTCCCAGGTACTCTTCACACTCCCCGGCCAGTTCCAGCAGCAGCAATCCCGTACCGCACCCCAACTCCCAGATCCGTTTCCCGCCCAATCCCCGGATCCGCCGCACCGTTTCTGCCCGCCATTCCCGCATCTCCTCCGCCGCGATCTCTTCACCGGTGTAACTGCTCTTCCATCCGACGGTGTTGAAGCTTCCTTCCTTTCCTGCTGCTTCCTTCCCGTACAGCTCCTCATACAGCCGCTGCCACTCCCCGACTCGCTCCCGCTCCACCTTCCCGCCACGCTCTACCACCACGTACCCCACCAGCCGCGGCTCTTCGCCTGCCTCCCCGCGCAGCATTACCGCGTTGTGCCGCACCTCTTCGTGGCTCCCCAGGACCGCCTCGATCTCCCCCAACTCGATGCGGAAGCCGCGCAGCTTCACCTGCTCGTCCAGCCGGCCGATGAACTCGATCTCGCCATCCCATCGGCGCCGCACCAGGTCGCCCGTGCGGTACAGCCTTGCCCCAGACTCTCCGCTCACGCCGTCGGGCACGAAGCGCTCGGCCGTCATCCCCGCTTTGCCGTGATACCCACGCGCCAGACCTTCGCCTCCGATGTACAGCTCTCCCAGAGCGCCCACCGGGGCCATGCGCATCTGGTCATCCAGCACGTAGAGTTTGGTGTTGCCGATCCCGCGGCCGATGGGGACGGTCACGGCATCTTCGGCTACTTCGGCGATGTGATACCAGGAGGCGAAGGTGGTGCATTCGGTGGGGCCGTACCCATTGAGCAGCCTTCCCGGTCCTCCGCTTTTCAACGCCGCCCGCGCCCAATAGGGGTCCACCGCCTGTCCTCCGACCATGGCATTCGGCATCGCGGCAAAAGTCCGAGGGTTCGCCTCGACGATGCGGTTGAATAGCGCAGAGGTCACGAAGACCGTGGTCACGCCGCGGCGCTCGACCTCGTCCGCGTAGCGCCTGGGCGTCAACGCATCCTCGCGCTTCATCCCCACCAACCGGCCCCCGTTCAACAGCGCTCCCCACACTTCGAACGTCGCCGCATCGAACGACACGTTGGACGCCTGCAACACCACGTCGTCGGGCCCCAACTTCACGTAGTTCGTGTTTCTCACCAGCCGCACGATCGCGCGATGAGGGATCCCGATGCCTTTCGGCTCGCCGCTCGATCCCGAGGTGTACATCACATAGGCCAGGTTCTGGGCCGACACCTCGTCTCGCGGATTGCCAGAAGGTTCCTCGCGCAACTCCTCCTGGTCCACGCACACCCGCGCGATTCCTTCGATCTCCTCCAGCAATCCTCGCTCGCTCACCAGAGCGACGGCACCGGAGTCCCGCAGCATCTTTCCGAGGCGTCCCGCCGGGTAGCCGGCGTCCAACGGCACGTACGCGGCCCCGGCCTTGAGGATCCCCAACATCCCGACCACAGTCTCCTCCCAAGCGGCCTTCACGCAGATTCCCACCCGATCTTCGGGCTTCACTCCCATCCGCCGGAGATAGTGCGCCAGCCGGTTGGCTCGCTGGTTCAGCTCGCGGTAGCTCGTAGTGCGCTCTCCAAACTCCAGCGCCACTTCGACCCCACGCTCCTCCACCTGCTCTTCGAACAGGCGCCCGACGCTCGCTTCCCGTGGAAACGCGGTCGCGGTATCGTTCCACCGCGCGACCTCGGAGCGTTCCTCCGCGCTCACCATCTCCAGGTCCGCGATGCGCTGGTCGGGATTGGCGGCGATCGATTCCAGCAGCGTCTGGTATTGCCGCGCCATGCGCCGCACCGTGGGTTCCTCAAACAGATCGGCGTCGAAGGCGAAGAAACCTCGCAGCTCTTCGCCGACCTCCCACAGATGGCACTCCAGGTCGAAGCGCACGGAGCCCCGGTGCCCGTCCACCGGCGCCAACGTCAGGCCCGGCAGCGACAAAGTACCCGTAGTGGCGTTTTGCAGCGCAAACACGACTTGTACGAGCGGATTGCGGGACATACTCCGATCGGGCTGCAGCTCTTCGACAAGCTGCTCGAACGGAAGATCCTGGTTGCCATATGCGCCGAGCGCCGTTTCGCGCACACGCGCCAGCAATTCTGGAAAGCGCAGGTCTCCCGACAGGTCGGTACGTAACACCAGGGTGTTGACGAAGAATCCGATCAGAGCCTCCAGTTCCGGCCGGCGGCGGTTGGCGATGGGAGAGCCGACCGCCACGTCGGTTTGCCGGGTATAACGTGACATCCCGATCTGGAACGCGCCCAGCAGGGTCATGAAGAGCGTGACGGCGTGCTGCTTGCCGATCTCGCGCAACTGGTTGGTGAGCGAGGCGGGCACCACTACGGGAACGTAGACGCCTCGGTACCGTTGGGCCTTCCGCCGCGGATGATCGGTAGGCAGCGCCAACGGCGGCAGGTCGCGGAGCTTGTCCTTCCAATAGCGAAGTGGGGCATCCAACAGCCCGCCCCGAAACCATTCGCGCTGCCAATATGCGAAGTCCGCGTATTGCACCGGCAGGGGAGCAAGAGGACACGCCTGGCCTTCGGAGAACGCTTCGAAAAACGCCGAAAACTCACGCATGAAGACGTTCATCGACCACCCGTCGTACACGATGTGGTGCACGTTCAGGCTGAGAATGTGCTCCTCGGGGCCCAGGCGGATCAGGCAAGCGCGATATAGCGGGCCGGTCTCGAAATCGTACAGCTCCGATGCATTGCGTTCGAGGATCTGTGCAGACTTTCGGTTGCGTTCGTCAGGTTCGTCGGCACTCAGGTCGATCAGTCGCAGAGTGGTGGGACCGGGAGGTGCGATTCTCTGCACAGGCCGGCCATCCACGGAGTGGAACGTGGTTCGCAATGCGTCATGGCGCCTGACGATCTCACTCAGGCTGCGGGCCAGGACATCCACATCCAGACGCCCCAGAATGCGCATCTCCGCCGGAATGTTATAGAAATGGTCGTCCGGCGCCAGTTGTTTCAGGAACCAGAGCCGCTGTTGCGAGAAGGAGAGCGGCAGCTCTCGACCGCGAGGCGCTGGAACGATTTCGGGAAGCGTCGCCACCGCTCGGGCCGACAGTCCTTCCACCGCGGCCGCCAATTCCGCGAGGGTGGGGTTCTCGAACAACGTGCGGACCGGCAACTCAACTCCAAGCTCGCGGCGGATGCGCGACACCACCCGCGTGGCCAACAGCGAATGGCCGCCGAGAGCGAAGAAGTTGTCGTGAAGGCCGACATGGCCGACCCCCAGAGCGGTCGACCAGATGCCGCTCAGAATCGATTCCAGCGGTGTTTGGGGCCGGCCCTCAACGGGATCCGCCAGCGAAAGCGCGAGAGGCTCGGGGAGCCTCCGGCGATCGATCTTTCCGCTGGCCGTGAGAGGGAATTCATCGACGAAACAGAAGGCATCCGGAACCATGTAGGCCGGCAACAGCGACTGAAGCCTGCGGCGCAGTTCCGCGGGATCGAGCGCAGCGCCCGGTTCGCAAAGAAGGTAGGCGACAATGCCCAGGCCCTTCGAGATATGGTCGCGCGCCACCACCACCGCCTGGCGGACTCCCTGGATCTCCGACAGCGTGGCTTCAATCTCGCCGGGCTCGACGCGAAATCCGCGAATCTTGACCTGGGAATCGGCCCGCCCGAGAAAATCGATTTCGCCATCGACACGCCATCGCGCGAGGTCACCCGTTCGGTACATGCGGCTTCCCGGAGAGCTGGCGAAGGGGTCGGGTAGAAAGCGCTCCGCCGTAAGATCCGGACGTCCGAAATAGCCGCGGGCCAGGGAAAGCCCCGCGATATACAGTTCGCCGGCGACGCCGACAGGTACGGGCGCCAGATCGCGATCGAGCACGTAGATGCGGGCGTTGGATATGGGACGGCCAATGCTGGGCACCTCGGGCCATCGGTCCGGGTCCGAGCCCAGCAGAAGCGCGGTGACGACGTGGGCCTCGGTGGGGCCGTATTGGTTATCGAGCGTCGATCCCCAACGCTTCGAGAGATCGCGAATGTCGCCAGTGATTACGAGTTGCTCGCCCGCGGTGATGATTTCGTGCACCGGGCATTTGTGCGATGCGGCGGCTGAGGCCAGTTGCTGCAGCGCGACGTAGGGCAGGAAGAGACGTTCCACCTGGTGACGGGACACTCTTTGGATCAGCAACTCGGGATCGCGGCGGCACTCCTCCGCGATGAGCACGACCGTGCCCCCAGACCACCAGGTGGAGAAAAACTCCTGGAAGGAAACATCGAAGCCGGCGGGAGCGAAGTTCAAAGTTCGGCGTGGCTCGGAGCCAAAGCGCGCCGTCTGCCACTGGAGCAGGTTTGCCAGGCAGGCATGGGTCATCGCGACTCCCTTAGGCCGCCCCGTGGAGCCGGAAGTGTACAGAATGTACGCGAGGTTCAAGCTGTCCACGCCACTCGTTGGATTGGTTTCCGTGGCGCGGACACTCGTGTCTGCCGCGTCGAGATTCGTCTCGACGTTTCTTGGATCGCCCACCAGATCCGGGACCAGGAGTGGTCCTGGGTAGCGTTCCAGAACTTCGTCGACGCAGACGATCGTGCCTTCGTATCCCTGAAACCGTTTCCGCAGACGGGACTCGGTGAGAACGATCGGTGCGCCGCAATCGCGGAGCATGAACTCCAGCCGTTCGACTGGATAGGAAGGGTCGAGCGGGACATAGACGCCGCCGGCCTTCAATACCGCGAGGATCGAGACCGGCAGGTCCAACGACCGCTCCAGGCAGATGCCCACCGGAACCTCAGGCCCCACGCCCGACTCCCTGAGATGATGTGCCAAGCGGTTGGCCCGGATGTTGAGTTCGCTATAACTCAGCCGTGCATCATCGAACTCCACCGCGGTGGAATCCGGTGTGCGAAGCACCTGCGCTTCGACCATCGAGTGGACCGGCGGCAAAACCGCCGCGCGTACCTGGGGGATCGCGCCGTCGAGTGCGACCGTTCGTTCCCATTCGCCCAGCAATGGCAGGGCCGAGATGTTGCGGTGAGGGTTGGCCGCAATTCCGTCGAGGAGATTCCGGAAATTGCTGGCGATTCGCTCGATGGTCGAGCGTTCAAAAACACCGGGGCGGTACTCGAACGTGCACATCAGGCGCTCGGCCTTCAGTCCTGCCGAAATCAGGAGGTCGAACTTCGAGGTTGCCGTCTCGAATTCGAACCGCGAGGTCTCCAGGCCGGCCAACTGGAAGCTCCACGATGCTTCGTTCTGCCACGCGAACATCACCTGGAAGAGTTCCGCCGAAGACGTACGGCCTTCCATCACCCGCTCGAACGGAACCTGTGCGTGCGAGTAGGCATCCAATGTGAGTTGCTTGACTCTGCTTACCAGTTCCACGAAGTCCGGCGAACCGGAAAGATCGGCGCGAATCACCAGCGTATTGACGAAGAACCCGATGAGCGCTTCGAGCTCCGGACGGCGCCGGTTTTGAAACGGCGTCCCCACTCCCAGATCGTCCTCCCCCGTGTAACGCTTCAACAGAACAAGCAGCGCGGAAAGGACCACCATAAACGGAGTGGCGCCGAGCGATGACGCCAGGCGCACCACCGCTGCCGAAGTCTCGTGGGAGATTTCGAGAGCGAAGTGCGCACCCGAGCGCTTATCGCCAGACAGCGAAACGGAATCGCCGGGAATCCTGGCCGCCGTCAAACCATTCAGTTGACGCCGCCAGTAGGAGAGCTGACGTTCCTCATCCGATGCCGGCCGCGCATCATGTTCCCAACAGGCGTAATCTCCAAATTGAATCTCGAGCGCCGCCAGTGGAGCAGGCAGGTGGGGCGGGCCCCCTGGCCC
>PMTT01000471.1 GCA_003167275.1 Bryobacterales bacterium
CCGCCTCGCCGGCCCCTACTTGCAGCACCACTTCATAGCGGTAGCGTGTCATCTCATTGGCTCCGCGGCCCCGCTTTACCTCCACTTCCACCTGCTTCACCCGACTCCACCGCTCCGCCAACCCGTAGAAGTAGTCGGGCGACACCACCAGTTCCTCTTCTTCCCACATCCGGCGTCGCACGCGTTCGCCGATCTCCTCCGCCTTCTCCCCGCTCCGGCTCTTGTACAGCTCCACCGACGCGTGGAACGCTCCCAGCAACTCCAGATTCCGCACGTCCCCCACCAGCACCCAGCCCCCGTCCCGCACCGCTTCCACCGCGCCCTTCAGCACTTCCTCCAGGTACTCCATCCCCGGAAAGTACTGCACCGCCGAGTTCACGATTACTCCATCGAACCTTCCCTGCCCCACTCCCCCGAAGTCGTCCGCTTCCCGACCCTCCAGCCGCACTTGATTCAGGCCCCGCCGATTGACCTCTTCCCGCAATCCCTCCAGTCCCGCTTCCGCGAAGTCCGTTCCCAGGTACTCTTCACACTCCCCGGCCAGTTCCAACAGCAGCAGGCCCGTCCCGCATCCCAACTCCCAGATCCGTTTGCCGCCCAATTCCCGGATCCGCCGCACCGTCTCCTCGCGCCACTCCCGCATCTCCTCTGGCGCGATCTCTTCGCCCGTGTAACTGCTGTTCCAACCCACGGTGTTGAAGCTGTCTTCCTTGCTCCCTTTCTCGTAGAGATCTTCATACAACCGCTGCCACTCGCCGACCCGCTCGCGCTCTACCTTCCCGCCACGCTCTACCACCACGTACCCCACCAGCCGCGGCTCTTCGCCTGCCTCCCCGCGCAGCATCACCGCGCTGTGGCGCACCTCTTCGTGGCTCCCAAGGACCGCTTCGAGCTCTCCCAACTCGATGCGGAAGCCGCGCAGCTTGACCTGCTCGTCCAGCCGCCCGATGAACTCGATTTCGCCATCCCAACGGCGGCGGACCAGGTCGCCGGTCCGGTACAGCCGCGCCCCAGACTCTCCGCTCATGCCGTCAGGCACGAACCGCTCTGCTGTCATCCCCGCTTTGCCGTGATACCCACGCGCCAGACCTTCGCCCCCGATGTACAACTCGCCCAGAGCGCCCACCGGGACCATCCGCATCTCGTCATCCAGCACGTACAGTTTGGTGTTGCCGATCCCGCGCCCGATGGGCACCGTCACGGCATCTTCGGCGACTTCCGCGATGTGATACCAGGAGGCGAAGGTGGTGCACTCGGTGGGTCCGTATACGTGCAAGAGACGATCGGTGCCTGGTTCCTCCAGCACCAGACGCGGCCACTGCGGATCGATAGCCTGGCCCCCGAACAAGACGTTTCGTACGCCGGCAAAGGTCTGAGAGTTCGCCTCGACGATGCGGTTGAACAGCGCGGTGGTCACGAAGACGGTGGTCACGCCGCGGCGACTGACCTCGTCGGCATAGCGCTTGGGCGTCAGCGCGTCTTCGCGCTTCATCCCCACCAGGCGGCCGCCGTTCAACAGCGCTCCCCAGACTTCGAACGTCGCCGCATCGAACGATACGTTGGACGCCTGCAACACCACATCGTCCGGGCCCAACTCCACGTAGTTCGTGTTCCGGACCAGCCGCACGATCGCGCGATGGGGAATCCCGATGCCCTTGGGCTCGCCGCTCGATCCAGACGTGTACATCACGTAGGCCAGGTTCTGGGCGCTCGCCACGTCTTGCGGATTGCCAGAAGGTTCCTCGTGCAGATCCTCCTGATCCACCCACACCCGCGCGATTCCTTCGATCTCCGGCAGCAAGCCACGCTCGCTCACCAGAGCGACCGCGCCCGAGTCCCGCAGCATCTTCGCCAGGCGATCCACCGGGTAGCTGGCATCCAGCGGCACGTACGCGGCTCCGGCCTTGAGGATCCCCAGCATCGCCACCACCGTCTCTTCCCAGGCGGACTTCACGCAGATCCCCACCCGATCTTCGGGCTTCACTCCCATACTCCGCAGATGGTGCGCTAATCGGTTGGCTCGCTGGTTCAGTTCGCGGTAGCTCGTGGTACGCTCTCCGAACTCGAGCGCCACTTCGGCCCCGCGCTCATCCGCCTGCTCTTCGAACAGGCGCCCGACGGTCGCTTCCCGCGGAAAGGCAGTCGCGGTATCGTTCCACTGCGCCACTTCGGAGCGCTCCTCCGTGCTCACCATCTCCAACTCCGCGATGCGCTGGTCGGGATTAGCGGCAATCGATTCCAGCAGCGTCTGGTATTGCCGCGCCATCCGCCGGACAGTGGGCGCATCGAAGAGGTCGCTGTTGTACTCGAAGGAGCCGTGGAGTCCGCCCCCCGCCTCGCTGAGGTACAGAGTGAGATCGAACTTGGAAGTCCCGGTGTGGAGATCGAGACGCTCCAGCGAAAGTCCGGGGAGTGACAGTTCGGCTGCCGGTAGGTTCTGCAGCGTGAACATGACTTGAAAAATGGGCGTCCGGCTGGAATCTCGTGGGCCCTGGATGTCTTCTACGATTCGCTCGAAGGGCAGGTCCTGATGGTCGTACGCCTCCAGCGCGGCTTCCCGAACTCTCCGGAGCAGTTCCCGGAAGCGGGGATTGCCGCTGAGGCTGGTTCGCAGCACCAGGGTATTCACGAAGAAGCCGATCAGGCTCTCCATTTCCGGCTGGGTGCGATTGGCGACCGGCATACCGACGGCGATGTCGGACTTTCTGGAATAGCGCGCTAGCAATACGTCGAAGGCTGCGAGGAGGCTCATAAACAGGGTGGCTCCTTCACCGCGGCTGATGGCGTGAAAGCTTTCGACGAGGCCGGAGGGCAAGCTGAAGGATTCCGTGGATCCGCGATACGTCTGGATGTGCGCGCGAGGCCGGTCGGTGGGGAGTTCCAGGGCCGGAAGATCTTTGAGGCGTCCGCGCCAATATGCGAGCTGCGATTCGAGGAGGCCGCCGGCGAGGCGTCCGCGCTGCCATTCGGCGAAATCGGCATATTGGATGGGCAGGTCAGGAAGCGGCGAGGGCCGTCCCGAGGCGAACGCGCTGTAGAGCGTGGCAATCTCCTTAACGAGTACGGCGATGGACCAGCCATCCGACGCGATGTGATGTATATTCACGAGGAGCACGTACTCGGACGCGTCACAGCGAAGCAGTTGAGTACGGATCAGGGGGCCAGTGGCCAGATCGAAGGGCAGGCAGGCCTCAAGTCCGGCCAGTTTCCGTAGTTCCTGTTCGCGCGCCGATTTCGCCAGATGGGTCAAGTCCCGAATGGGGAGATGCCACGGAGCGCAGGGATGAATCACCTGGCGAGGCTCGCCATCCACGGAGACGAAGGTGGTGCGGAGGACCTCGTGGCGGGCGACGATCTCCTGAAACACGCGCCGCAGAGCTTCGATATCGAGATGGCCCGTGAGGCGCAACGCGGCGGGGACGTTATAGAACGGGCTGCCCGGCTCCATCTGGTTGAGGAACCAGAGCCGTTGCTGTGCAAACGAGAGAGGCAGGCGGGAGGCGTCGCTGCGGCGCGTGATGGAAGGGGCGGGCGCAGCTTCCCGATCGCCCGCTACCAGGTATTCGAGCAACTCCAGATCTTCGGAGGAAAAGTCTGCGGGTGCTTGATTGCTTGCCATGTTAGCCGGCCGTCCTTTGTTTTCGTTTCTGCGAGAGGAGACGCTCGCGCTCCTCGGGGGACATCGATCGAATCTGTTTCCACGTACGGGCGACCCGTTCGGATTGCCCCGGTGCGGTTTCGCGAGATCGGAGAATCGCCGCCATCCCGGAGATAGTCGACGCCTCGAAAAACTCGGGGAGCGTGAGGGGCGTCCGGAACACGGACCGGACGCGCGAGACCAATTGAGTGGCGATCAGCGAGTGGCCGCCGAGATCGAAGAAGCTATCCTCGACGCCGATGGCGACGGTTCCGAGCAGCTCCGCCCACAAGGCCGCCAATACCTCTTCGAGCACGTCGAGGGGAGGAACGGGAGCGGGACGGTCGGCGCGATCGGCCTCGGGAAGCGGAAGAGCGGCGCGGTCCACTTTGCCGTTCGCGTTCAGAGGAAGGGCGTCCAGGATCGAGAAGGTGGAGGGGACCATATAGGAGGGCAGACGAGCGGACAGGTGGCGGCGAAGCTCGGAACTCAAGAGCGGCAAGGCGTCAGTTCGCACGGCATTCGGCACGGCATTTGGCACAATCCAGGCCATCAGGGCGGAATCCCCGGATGCGGTCTGGCGCAGGTCCGCCACCGCGTGAAGAACGGCGGGGTGGGCAGCGAGGACGGCTTCCACTTCACCCAACTCGAT
>PMTT01000444.1 GCA_003167275.1 Bryobacterales bacterium
GCCACGGCGCTGGTGATCTCCAACATGGTGGGCATGGGGATCTTCGGCACCACCGGGTTCATGGCAGGGGACCTGGGAAGCGCCGGGCTCATCCTGGCGTGCTGGGGCGTGGGCGCCCTGGTCGCCTTCGCGGGCGCCTTGAGCTATTCCGAACTGGGGATCAATTTTCCGAGTTCCGGCGGAGAGTACGTCTATCTGACGCACGCCTTCGGGCCGGAGTGGGGCTTCATGACGGGATGGGTCTCCTTCTTCGCCGGCTTCTCGGCGCCCATTGCGGCGGCGGCCCTGGCCTTCTCGGATTACCTCGGATACTTCTTCCCGAGCCTGAAACAGGCCAACGCGACGGTGATCGGATCGGGAGCGTTTGCTCTCCGGCTGGGTCCCGGACAACTGGTGGCGTCCGCGTTGATCCTGGCATTCACCATTTTGAACTGCTTCGGTGTCGGCCGGACGGCGAAGGTGCAGAACGTTCTCACCTCCACCAAGATGATCGTGATCGTGGGCTTCGTGCTGCTCGCCTTTACGCCGTTCGCCCACGGGAGTTGGAGCCACTTCTCCGAGGCGGCCGTCCGCACCTCCTCGGTGGCGCTGCCCACTCAGTTCCTGGTCAGCCTGCTGTGGGTGATGGTGGGGTACAGCGGGTGGAATGCGGCAACCTATGTCGCGGAAGAGGTTCGGCGTCCCGAGCGCACCCTGCCTCTCGCTCTAGGCGTGGGTACGGCGATTGTGGCGGCGCTCTTCCTGGCCTTGAATGTGGTGTTCATCTACGCGATGCGGCTGGAGGATATGAAAGGCGTGATCGCCGTCGGATCGGTTTCCGCACTGCATCTGTTCGGCCCCGGCGTGGCGGGTGTCTTTTCGGCATTGATGGCGATCTGCATCATTTCGACGGTCAATGCGGAGGTGACCGTCGGCCCGCGCGTGTATTACGCAATGGCCAAGAATCGCGCCTTTTTCAGCGCCGCCGCGACCGTGCATCCGCGGTGGCACACGCCCGTGGTGGCGATCCTCAGCCAGGGGTTGTGCGCCATGTTCATGACGCTCTCCCAGTTTCGCGACCTGCTGACCTATATCGGCATGAGCCTGACGCTGTTCACGGTCCTTTCGGTGGTGGCGCTATTCAAGTTCCGGCGAACCCGGCCGGGTTGGCAGCGGCTGCGCGCGATCGACTTTGCATATCCCGTAATTCCCGCGGCGTATGTGCTGGTGGGAGCGTGCATGATGGCTTACGGGATCATCCAGCAGCCGAAGGCGTCGCTGACGGCGCTCGCCACGGTGGGAGCAGGCGCGCTGGTCTACCGGTTTGGAGTTCGAGCACCACGTGCGTAATCTGTTAGCGATCTTGGGTTGACAACCGCCCCACTGAGCAGCGGAGCCGCAACCAAAAGTGCCGCCCTGTTCACTTAAGCGGTGGTCGCAGGCTGTCGAGCCTGCTGAGACGAGATTCATCTCGGCTTTTCTTTGCCCGCTCGACCAGAGATCCTCTTCCGAGTTGGCCACTGCCTCATGAGTGGCTGCGGATGGCAAAGAATCTCCGGGAAAAGAGAAGAAAAGCCGAAATGAATCTCGGCTCAGCAGGCTCGACAGCCTGCGCCACGTCGGTGCGCCTAGCCGTGATGAGGTTCCAAATCGGGCTGGCCGAGATTCAAGGGGGTCACCGGATCCAGAGCCAGCCACACGAAAGCCCCCGACAGGTATACCGCGGAGGCAACATACAGCGGCATGTTCCAATTGTTATTGGTGAAGCGTAGGATCAAGGGGATCACGAACGATGCCAACGACCCTCCCAGATTGCCGATCATGTTCATCGAGCCCGCTACTGTGCCCGCATACCGCCCGCCCAGATCCATCGCGGCGCCCCAGGACGGTGGCATCGCCAGATCGTTACAGAAGCTCGCGAACCCGATACTCAACATCACTGGAATGGGATTGTTCAGTTGTGTGGCAACGAAGATGAGGATGCTGGCGCCGACGAAGCCGATGACGGACATCATGCGGCGTTGTTTTCCGAGTCCCCCCAGCTTGCGCGCCACGTAGGCCGACGATTGTCCACAGAAAAAGGATCCCAGTCCGCCGAGGAACAGCGGCAGGGCGTTGAGCCAGACGCTTTCTGAGAGCTTCACCTTCAGGTGCTCGTCCATATAGGTGGGAAGCCAGGTGATATAGAAGTACCAACTGAAAGAGAGTGAGAAGTACTGGAGACAGAGCAGCCACACCCGCGGCTGCGCGAACAGCCTGCCCCAAGGCACGCTGGCGTGTTGCGCGAGATGGCGGCTGTGCGCGATGAGCGCGCGTTCGGCGGCGTTGACCTTGGGGTTATCGTGCGGATCGTCCCGGAACCACAGGTAGAACGCCAGCGCCCAGACCAGTCCCAGGCAGCCGAAAATCCCAAAGGCAGTGCGCCATGAGACGTACTTCATGAGAGAGACGACGAGCAACGGTGTGAACGCCCCGCCCCACCTGGCAAACAACCAGATGATGCCTTGGGCCCGCACCTTTTCCTCCTGAGGCAGCCAGATAGCGAGCGCTTTGGTGATGTTGGGAAAGCAGCCCGCCTCGCCCATTCCGAACAGGGCCTGGCACACGAGGATGGACCTAAAGTTCCATGCCCGGCCGGTGGCGAACGTGAAGAACGACCACCAGAGCACGATCCGCAGGAGCACCCGGCGAGGTCCCAAGCGGTCGCCCAGGTATCCGCTGGGGATTTCAAATAACGCGTAGCAGGCCACAAACACGGAGATCACGATTCCAAATTGCAATTTGTCGAGGTGCAGGTCTGCTTGCACGTACGGGGCGGCCCGGGAGAGCGCGACGCGATCGATGTAACTAAAAACGGCGAGGGTGACGGAAAAGAAAATAACCCAGTATCGGACGTGCGTCGGGCGTTCGCTCGTGGGGCTGGCTTCTCGAGTGTACGTGGCCATAGGCTAATGCATCACATCATGTCACAAACCAAGATGCCGCGTAACACGCGCGCAGCGAGGTGGAGGGGTCTACTCGGGCTGGCCCGCTCCCGCGAGTGCGAAGTTCATGTCGTCGTAGGCGCCGACGGCCTCAAGAGTCCGGGACCGGGCGGCAACATCGAAATAGTTGGGCGGAGAGAGGAGGTCGGGCTGGCCGTTGGAAGCCGGATAGCTGGTCCAGAGGCTCAGCAGGCGACTGGCCTGCGGATACGGCAGCGGGCGGAGCAGCACACCGTCGATCAGGTGAAAATAGTGGTGTTGGAGGCGATGCCCAATTCCAGAGTCAGGGAGGCGATCAGTGTGAAACCGGGCTTCTTGCGCAAAACCCGGAGCCCGTACTGCAGATCTTGCCGAAAAGTTTCCATGGCGACGGCGGCTGGTGCACGCCAGGTGCCGCAAATCACCCATTGGATATACAGTTGCTGGGAAATAGCTCTAATAAGGATGTGCGGATATGGGACTTCGATGTTCGTTGACGAACTCTGCAACAGGGCTGCTGCTGGCAGTTGCGTGCTTTCCCGCCTCCGCGGCGGATATCTGCGCTCCAGCGGACATCCACGGGCCGTACGGATTTCAATTGGCCGGGACGACGACCATCTCGGGGTCGGAGACTCCCATCGCCAGCGTGGGACGCCTCGTCTTCGATGGCGCATCGACCATCACCAGCGGCGTTTCGTCAGTGAATTTCAATGGCCTGTTCCTGGGGAATCCGATTACCGGGAACTATGAGACCAAGGCGGACTGCACCATGACTTTGAACTTGCAGGACACTTCGGGTGCGTTTCAGCACTTCACGGGGAAGGCAGCGCCGGGCGGCGATCGTGTGGAGATTCAGCAGAGCGACCCAGGGACCGGCGAGCGAGGGCTGATGGTGCGGTCGGCGGATGGTTGTGACGCTACGGGTTTCCATGGGCAGTACAACTTTACGATGTCGGGACGACAGACGCCGCTGGCGAGCGAAGGGTCAAAGGGGAGTGGATCCGCAAGAGCCTTGGTGCAGGCGGACGGCAACGGGAACCTGGTGCTGCTCCGCGGCAACACGAAGACCAGTGGGACGTATACGGTAGACTCCGAATGCGTGGTCCAACTGGACTTCGGCCTTGGGGATGGGGACAGCAGCACGTCGGTCAAGCTGCGGGGAATCCTGGTGAACGGTGGCAAGGAGATGTTGGCTATTGAAACCGACCCGGAGCAAGTTGCGTCCGCGAGGTTCTCGCAATAGGGGGAAATCCTGTCCCACGCCGGGTGGCAGGGAGAGTTGGGAGCTGCGGCCGGCTTAGAGCCCGGCTGGACAGGCTGGGAGGCCTGTCCCACCAGGGAACAGCAGGCGCAGCAGAACTGTCTGAGAAAGTGGCCTAACTCCAGAGCCGGCTAAAAGCCGGCTGCAGGCAAGATTGCCTGCCCCACAAGGCTGAAGGATGAAATGCCCCACTCCTGAAAAACCTACGGGTCCCCTGCGGGCGGCACAAAGCTCATGGCACGCTCGGTCACGGCGCAGATCGTCAGGCTGGGATTCACACCGAGATTGGCCGCCAGCACGGAACCGTCGCATACGTACATATCCCGGTATCCGAACACCCGGCTTCGATGGTCTACCACCCCATGCTCCGCTGAGTCCGCCATGGGGCATCCCCCCAGAATGTGCGCCGTGCCGGGAACATCGAAGAGGATCTCCGTCAGCATGCTCATGGGCGTACCCCCGGTGAGTTGGGCGACCTTCGCGGCAAAGTCGTTGGCCTGCGGGATGAAGGTCGGGATCTTCTTGCCGCGGCTCATGAGGGTCTTACGGAAGGGCCAAAACCAGGGACGCCCCAGCCGCATGTCGATGTGCCCCTCCATCGCCTGCATACACAACAGGATGAGAGATTCCCGCGCCCAGCCGAAGGGGTGCAGGCAGCGCACGGTGTGGAGCGGATGGCGCAGCAATGCCCCGGCGATCGTCAGGATCCAAAAGAAGATGCGCCTCCAACCCGGTCGCCCGCCGGTCAAAGGCGTCGCTAGCAGGCCCATCGCATCGGACCCCTCCGGGTACCGCACCGCCTCGATGTGGGTGTCCTGGTCGATGTAGACACCCGACCCGATGGCGATGCCCTTCGACAGATCCTCGGGGCTCCGCGGGACGCGCACTCCGATCAGCGACTCGGCATTGGTGCGCACGCGGTTCCCAAGCTGATCGCTGATCGCCGGAAGCGAGCCCTTCTGTTTCAGCCGGAAGAGCAGGTCCATGGTGCCGAGGGCCGATGCCGCGAAAACCACCGCCCGGCAGGTGAAACGTTGGGGCTCCCTGCGGATCCAGGCGGTGGATTTCTCGGTCCGCACTTCGTAGCCTTCGCTGCCATCCTGCTTGCCGTTCAGAGGCGCGACGTCCACCACCCTGGTCTCCGCGAACACACGCGCCCCGTGCTTTTCGGCCAGGTAAAGGTAGTTTTTGTCGAGGGTATTTTTGGCGTTGTAGCGGCATCCCACCATGCAACCGCCACAGCCGATGCAGGTAGTACGCTCCGGACCTTCGCCACCGAAGTACGGATCGGGACAGGTCTTGCCGCCGGGTTCTCCCTCGGGCGGTTCGAAGACCGCTACCTGCGTCCGGTAAAATGTGTCGCCCACCCCGGCGGCTTCCGCGGCCCGCTGGAGGATATGGTCCGAAGGGCCGAGTATCCGGTTCTCGGAGACGCCCAGCATCCGCAGGGCCGTCTCAAAATGAGGACGGATCTCCGTCTTCCAGTCGGCCAGGCCGGCCCAGGATCCGCTTTCCCAGACCGAGTCCCTCGGCACGAGCAGCGTATTCGCGTAGGTGATGGAACCTCCCCCGACCGCGCAACCGTGTAGAATCACTACATGCCGGAAGGGCTCCATATTGAAGAAGCCCCGGAGGGCGAGGCGGGGCCGCCAGATCCAGCGCCAAAGCAGCCAGTTAGTGGACGGGAGGTTCTCCGGCGTCCACCTCCGGCCCATTTCCATCACCGCCACGCGGTAGCCTTTCTCGGTCAGGCGGTGGGCCGTGACGCTGCCTCCGAACCCGGAGCCAATTACGATGAAATCGAAGTCCCGCTCCGCATTCTGCATGGTTCACCCGCTATCGGGGGCATGCTTTAGCTTGCCAAACGATCGTCATAACGGCCTACATCAAGACTGGGCAAGCTAAAGCATACCCCACGCGCTAATGGTCGGTTCCCGAAGAACATCCGCCCGCCCGAACAGGCGCGGCGCACTCGGGCAGGCCCACCGGCAGGCTCGGAATCTGCAGTCCGGGTTTCAGAACCGATTCCCGCATCGACGCCAGCGAATGCTTGAGCGATTTCTCCGGGTTGATCCCCAACAGCAAGGACCCGAAGGTACGGGCCATCGATCCAAATTCATCGCTCAGGGTGATGGTTTCCGCCTCCACCGAGACGCCCTTCTCCGCTTCGGCGAAGCGCCAATAGGAATAGAGGCGGCGGAGATATCCATGGTCCTTGCCTGTTTCGCGGGTATCGATGGAGTACGAACGGCAGCGCCAGCGATGCTCGTCCACCCGCTCCCAAACCACGTCGCTTTCCACATCGATGACGGCGGGTTCCTTCAGGCGCATGGTGTACCGAAAGTGGTTCTCGCCGGTTCGGCACAGGAGTTTGGAAGTCGCTATGGTCTCGCTGAAGTACTGCGGCCGGTGGTCGTAGTCCTGCAGCATGGCGACCAACCGGTCCAGTTTGGCGCCCGGAATGAAGACGGCGCCGACCCAGTCATAGAGTTGCCCGCCGGGGAGGGCGTGCGGGTTTGGCCCATTCGCCGGCACCGTCTCGGCCTTCTGGCCGTGAACCAGGCGGGCTTCGAGGGCGGCGTCGGAGTCGGCTCGGACAAAGACCTTCTGGGCGTTCATCCGGGTTTCGGCGGATTGGACGTAGCAATCGAAATCGTGTTGAGTTTCGGGCTTCAGAGACTGCGCGCGAAGCCCTGTGGGAATCGCTATGCAGGAAATGACTATGCAAAAACTTACGACAGCCGTCAACCGGCCGTAAGACGCGACCGCAGAGCCAGCGGCCCGTCTGCATGCATCCTTCGGCAGACCGGGAAGATTCATACTTTGGTATCCGATTTATCATAGCGCCAAAAGCTGTTGCCTGTTATTCTGTGGCTTCGAAAGTCGATTCTGGTATGCAAAAGCTCATCCCTGTGGAAGAAGCCAAGGCCTTGATGAAGGAAGCCATCGACTGGTCGCTGTGGGGCTGGCTAACCGAAAAGCGGAAACTACGGACCACCGCCGACCGAGCCTGGGAGGCCCTCGACGAGTTGGAAAAAAAGGTGAAAGGCGCCTGGAGCGACGACCTGAAGGCGGCCTGGCGAGAGGTCGAGGCACGGGCTGCGGCCGGCGGCAATGCCCGGGCGAGGCGTCAGTATGAAAAGGCGCAGGAGGAAGCCAGGGACGTCGCTCCCGAAATCAAGCTCGCGGCCGAGCGATTGAAGGAAGCGGAGATTGAAGCCGACGCCGCCCATGTAAAAGCGGAGGAGACCTTCGATGAGGCCGACCGGCGCATGAGCACCTCCATGGCGTGCGAGGGAACGCGGCAGGCGATCGATGCCTGGGAGATGCGCGAAAAAGTGATCCGTAAAGCCGAGTCGCTGGGCCGCCGGAAAGCCGTGAGTTGAAAAGCGCGGTGCCGGAGACGATTCAGACCATTCCGGCGGTCCACGAAAGACAGTATTGTCGCCCCGGTGAATGCGGGCGATACTCTGGCTAAGAAGACCTGTTTGGCTGGAAATAAAGAAGATCATATGGCTGACACCACCGCTGCCGCAACGCATGCCGGCTCAGTCCGCCTCGACGATCCCTTCCCGCAATCAAATCCTTCCCGGCGCAGCTCTAATCGAATCCCTCACTCCTGCCGATATGTGGTGCATGGGAGCCGCCATGAGCCGGCGTCATAGTCTCGGGGTGTGCGCGCTGATTCTGGCGTCGAGCGGCTCTGGCTTCGCCCAGCAATACAGTTTCCGCCACTACGGGGCTGGCGACGGGCTTCAGAACCTGGCCATCCTGTCCCTGGCGCAAGACGGCGCCGGTTATCTCTGGGCCGGCTCGGAAGGCGGATTGTACCGGTATGACGGGACACGCTTTCGCCTGATGGCGGCCGCCGAAGGGCTGCCGTGCGCCACCGAGGTCCATGCGTTGCACGTGGCGGTAGATGGCGCGCTGTGGGCCAACACGTGTGCACAGGTTTTCCGCTTTGACGGGCAGCGATTCCACCCTATCGCCGGGCTGCGCGGCATGATGTCTACCGCCCAGGGGATGGTGAATGGCACGGATGGGCACGTTCAGGTAGCGACTCCCTCCGGATTGTTTGACGTGGCGCCGGACGGCGCCGGCTCCTTCACCGCGCGACCCTACCCACTGCCGGCGGAGTTTGCCGGCATGTCCATGCGCGGAATCGCGCGGAATGGCGCACAACTTTGGTTTGGCTGCGGGCGCCGCTTGTGCATGGAAGTGGGCGGGCGCGTTTCGATATTCGGGCCGTCGGAAGGATTGCCGGACGACGCCTGGGACGCGATCGGCATCACGCCGGACGGTTCGGTGTGGACGCGCAGCCCGAGCCGGTTGTATCGGAAGCCGCCCGGCGCGGCGCGAATGCTTCCAGAGGAATTGGGCATTGCGTTCAGCTACGTCTGGGGGGCTTTGACAGTGAGTCGCGATGGGTCGCTCATAGTCCCCACGGACAAGGGGCTCGCCATCCGCCGCGAAGGCCGCTGGAAGGTGATCGACGAGCAGCGGGGGCTTCACGCCGCCATGACCACCGCCGTGGTGGAGGATCACGAGGGATCGTTGTGGGTGGCGCTGGTCGGAGCCGGAGTAGCGCGCGGGCTCGGTTACGGAGAATGGGAGGCCTGGACCAAGGCGCAGGGTTTGCCGTCCGACCTGATCTGGAGCATCCGGCGCGACCGCAAAGGCGCGCTCTGGGTGGGGACCTCCCAGGGGCTGGCACGGTTGGCGGGCACTGGACCGCCGCGGACCTGGACCCGGAAAGATGGCTTGGGGGGCGACAACGTCCGGTGGCTGGGCGAGACTTCCGACGGCGCCGTGTGGGCCGTGATGAAGCCAGGCAATGTGGCACGCATCGATCCCGCAACCGACAAGATTCGCCTCTTCGGCAAGGCGGACGGGCTCCCGTGCGCGACTTCGCACCGCGGTTTCGTAGACCACCTTGACAGACTGTGGGTGGCGACAACGTGCGGCGTCTTTCGCAACGACCGGCCATCCCGATCCGATGGCTTCCTGCGCATCGACCAACCCGCATTGATGGAACACGGGGCGTGGGCTTTCGCGGAAGACCAACACGGGACGATGTGGATCACCAATCCCGACGGGTTGTGGAGTTTGAGCGATGGCCGATGGCGTCAGTACCGGAAAGCCGACGGCCTCGTCAGCGATAGCCCGTACATCCCGGCCATCGCTCCGGACGGTTCGCTCTGGCTGCACCACCGCTTCGACGCCGGAATCGAGAAGGTGGAGTTCTCCGGAGACCGCATCGTTCGATCGATACCGGTAGTGCCTGCAGACGTTTCGTCGGTAGAGGTCACGGCCTTTCACTGCTTTGATGCGTTGGGGCAACTCTGGCGGGGAAGCGCCAATGGGGTGTCGGTTCTGTCCGGCGGCTCCTGGAGGTACTTGAGCACCGAAGACGGGCTGATCTGGAACGATACCGACGGTGACGCCTTTTGGGGCGATGCCGATGGCAGCGTCTGGATCGGCACCAGCGGCGGGTTGGCGCACTACCAGCCCCCGACCGGTAGCCCACCGGGACCGCCGGTTGCCGATCCGATCATCACCGGCCTCGATATTCGTCAAAAGTCGCGGGTGGTCAGGGCCGGGTTCTCGTCGCTGAGCTTCAGAAATGAGCAATTGGTGCGCTTCCAGTACCGGCTGGACGGGGAGCACTGGACGGACACGACGGAGCGGGTCATCTCGTTTGCTGGGATTGCCCCTGGCCCCCACCGGCTGGAGGTCCGTTCGCAGGTTCGGGAGGGACCGGTTTCGCCGAAAGTGGCCGTCGCGGAGTTCCGGCTGGACCCGAAGTGGTGGGAAACGTGGTGGGTGCGGTCATCGGCTTTGCTGCTGCTGGGCGCCGTCGTGTGGGGCGTCATTCTGTGGAGAAACGGGCTGCTGCGGCGTAGGAATCGCCAGTTGGAGCTGGCGGTGCGCCAACGGACCGCGGAACTGGAATCCGAACGCACCAAGGTGCTGGAAGAGAAGCGGCGCGCGGATGCAGCCAGCGAGGCCAAGGGCCGCTTCCTGGCAAACATGAGCCACGAGATCCGGACCCCGTTGAACGGCGTCATCGGGCTGAGCAGGTTGTTGGAGACTATGCCGGTTCCCGCGGAGGCAATGGAAATGGTCCGCATGATCCGCTCATCCGGGGATACGCTGTTGAAGTTGATTGACGACGTCCTGGATTTCTCCAAGGTGGAAGCGGGAAAGCTGGAACTGGAGGTGGCGCCTTTCAACCTCCGTCGTTGCCTGGAAGAAAGTTCGGGGCTGTTTCTGGCCGCGGCCGTGGGAAAGAATGTGCGCCTCGGGTGCGATCTGGCCCAGGAGTTGCCCACCTTTGTGGCTGGAGACGAAACCCGGCTGCGGCAGGTAGTCATGAACCTGATTTCAAACGCCCTGAAGTTTACCAGTTCCGGCGAGGTTGTGCTCTCGGCCGGCGTGGCCCGTCACGACGACACCGGGGATTCGATCGCGATTGAGGTTCGCGACACCGGTATCGGGATTGGCAAGGATCAACTGTCTCGTCTGTTTTCATCGTTCCATCAGGCGGAAGCCTCCATCAGCCGCCGGTACGGGGGTACCGGCCTCGGACTGGCGATTTCCAAGCGGCTGGTCGAGCTCATGGGCGGCGTGATCGAGGTGGAATCCAAGCCCGGTGAGGGCACGCGGTTCCGATTCACGGTGGTGATGGGACGAGCGACGGAGCCTGCACCGCCTCCAGCCCCGCACACTGCGCCGCAGACGGCGGAATTCGCGGGCCGTCAGATGAGAGTGCTGGTAGCCGAGGATAATGTCGTCAATCAAAAAGTCGTCCTGATGCTGCTGGCAAGGCTCGGGGTGCATGCGGACCTGGCGGCGGATGGTACGCAGGCCATCGCGGCCGCCGTGGCAAATCGCTATGACCTGATCCTGATGGACGTTCAAATGCCTGAGGTCGACGGCCTGGATGCAACTCGGGAAATCCGTCGCCGCCTCCCCCGCGAACGCCAGCCCGTGATCTACGGACTAACTGCCCACGCGACGACGGAGTACCGCGACATTTGCCTGGCGGCCGGCATGAACGGATACCTGACGAAGCCGCTGGAACGGGACAAGCTTCGGGACCTGATTGCAGGGCTCTCCTCGCGATCCGCGCCACCGGACTTGGCCGCGTGCGTTACGACGGACTGACGCACACGGACCTGGAAACTGTGGCATGGCATTTCCGGTTCCCGGATCCGTTCCGGACTTGCCTGTGTCGGTTCAAAGCAAGAAAACCAACACAGGCAAGAGTGCCTGTGCTACGGTTGGTTCCTGTCACTTTGTCCCCAGGTACTTCTTGGGCACCTTCAGCGCCATCGAGCCTGCGACCGTGACCACGTCATATTTCCCCACCGCGCCGATCAACTGATGCGCGGCCCACGGCTCCAGTTTGTAGCCGTTCACCAGCCAGCGGACCATGTCGGTGGTGGCCAGTTGGAGCGCGCGGTCAAGCGAACTGGCGAATTCCGGCTGCGATCCGATACTGATCAGGTAGTCGTCCGTTTCCACGCGCGGGCCGCTCACCTGCGCATTCTTCCGCACCTCCACGGAGAACTCGACATCCATGGACGTTTCGACGCCGGTGCCCGTGGGCTCGCCATCGGCCATCAGCGCGTGGCCATCGCCCAGAAACAAGAGGCCGCCGGGATGGAATACGGGCAGGATCACGGTCGCACCTTCACCGATCTCGTTGTAGTCCAGGTTGCCGCCATAGTTTCCCGAAGGCGCCGAGGTCGGTGCGAAATCTCCAGGGGCCGCCACACCGATGCAGCCCAACATGGGCCGCACAGGGAACTCCAACTTCACCTTGCTGCTCGCAGGCTCGCGCAGGCGTACGGTGCCGCGCGCTATGTCGATGTCCCAGGGCAACACGTTGTCGCGACCTTTGCGCGCGACGTCGGCCTTGTAGTGGTTCGGATAGATCGTCTCCACATAGTCCGGGGTCAACGAGAAGAGGCCCAGCCGGTAAGCCGAATACCCCCAGTTTCGGTTCAGCCGAACTTTGCGCAGCTTCACCATGAGGGCGTCGCCGACCTCCGCACCTTCGATGTAGAAAGGACCGGTGAGTGGGTTGCTGCCGGGCGACTTCTGTTCATCGCGCTCATTCTGCCCGCCCGAATCGAGCGTCGTGGTGGCTACCACCGCACCCGGTTTGATCCGCTGGAACACCGGGTTGGTGTGGGAGAAGGTTCGATAGTATTGGTCCGGAACCATCGGGCGGTTCTGCGCTGCAAGAGACAAGGCGACTAGAAAGGCGATCGGGAGGCGCATTCCTCATATTGGCACGAAGCCCTGGGCCGCGTGGGGCATGCTTCAGCCAGACACCGTCCGATTGGCTGGGATCGCGGTAGGGATA
>PMTT01000110.1 GCA_003167275.1 Bryobacterales bacterium
GACAATCGAACCGATGGCCGCCGGAGCGCCGAGATCCACCTGCCACCAGGAGCCGGTGTCCTGGGAGAGCGTCGCGAAGTCGGCCCTGCCATCGCCGTTGAAATCCCCCACCACCACAGAGTTGGGTGTGGCGGGCAGGCTGACCGGGGTTTGAGCGGCGAGGGCCGCTCCGGCTACGGCGTTCACCGTTTCGGTGACCGCGTTCGACGTGCCTGCGATGAAGTTTACGTCGTCTCGGTAATACGCGGTGAGCTTGTGACTTCCGGCGGAGAGCAGGATTGTGGAAAGGGATGCACTGCCCGAATTGAGGGGCTTGATTCCCACGATGTTGACCCCATCGAAGAAGGTGACGCGGCCCGTGGAGGCGGCATTGGTCACGTTGGCGATCAAGGTTAGCGGCGAGCCGAACGGGGAAGGGTTCGCGGAACTGAAAAGGGTCACCGTCGCCGGCCGCAGGTTGGTCAGCGAGAACGTGGCCGACAGGCTGCCGGCGGTGGCCGTCACGGTGTAGGTTCCGGGGATGTTGTTGGCAGTGGCCGTCACGGTGGCGGTGCCCGAGGCATCCGTGAGCACGGTCCCGGACGAGAGGGTCGCGGAGGCGCCGCTAGGCGCCACGGTGAATGTGACGGGGACGCCGGTGGCCGGCAGGCTGTTGTTGGAGTCTGTCAGCGTCACTGTGAGCGGCTTCGGGAACGTCGCGCCAAGCAACGCCTGTTGCGGTGTGCCGGAAGAGCCCGAGATGACCAACGGTGCTCCGGTCAGATTGGTCAATGCGAACAAGGTAGGTACGCCGAGAGCCGCCGCGGTCACGTAATACTGTCCGAACTCGCCGTTCGCAGTAGCCGTCACGCTGGCCACACCATTGGCATCCGTCAGCGCGGTGGCGCTCGACAGGTCCGCCGTGGGTCCGCTGACGGTAACCGGGGCCGTGAAGGTCACCGACACGCCGGCGATGGGGTTGGCGCCATCCTTCACCGTGACTTGGAGCGCGCTGGGAAACGGTCTCAAAGCAACGGTGGATTGAGGGTTACCGGCCGTCGGCGTGACGCTCACCGTAGTGCCGAGGAGGAAATTGCCGTCGTCGAGGACCAGGTCGGTTCGTCCATCGCCATTGAATTCCCCAACGATCAGGGAAGACGCATTGAAGGTGGTCGGATAGAACACCGGCGCTTGGAAAGTCCCGTCGCCATTGCCCAACAACACGGTGACGGGGTTACCACTGAGAACAAGATCGAGTTTGCCGTCTCCGTTCATGTCCCCGACCGATAGAAGGAGGCCTTGTCCGGCGGGGAAACTCACTGGCAGCTTGAACGTCCCATCGCCATTGCCCAACATGATGACGATTTGAGTCGGGTTGTTGAACAGCGCTATCGCGAGATCCGCCTTGCCATCGCCGTTGAAATCGCCCACTGCCAAGAACGGAAAACTGCTGGGGTAGGCGGCCGATTGTTGGAACGTTCCGTCGCCTTTTCCTAGCAGGATCCTCACGCTCGAACTGTTCTGGTCGTAGACAGCGAGGTCCGTCTTGCCGTCGCCATTGAAGTCGCCCAACGCTACGCTGAAGATCGTCGAGGGCACGGCGGCGATGGGCGATTGAAAAGTGCCGTCGCCGTTGCCCAGAAAAATGCTGATTCCTCCGTTTCCGTTGTTCAGTAGGAGAAGGTCGGCCTTGCCGTCGCCGTTGAAGTCGGCCACCACCAAGGGGCGGGGGACTGGAAACGGGATAGTGGGAAGCGGCTGGAAAGTCCCGTCGCCGTTGCCTAACAGGATCTTGAAACCATTGGCGAGGCTGCTGGTCAGGGCGAGATCGGGGATTCCGTCGTCGTTGAAGTCACCCACGGCCGCGCCGCCGACGATGAAGCCCGAGCCTAGGTTGAGGTCGATTGGCGCGGACTGCAAGGTCCCGTTGCCTTTGCCCAAGAGGACACCAATCGTGAAGGCGCTTCCGTCGTTCATCACCAGGTCGGCGAATCCATCCCCGTTCAAATCGGCGACCGCGAAGACTGCGGCGGCGGGGGCGGATAGCGGGCTCCTGGCGACAAGCCCCGCACTGGGTTGAGCATTGACAGTCTGCGCAACTATGTTCGACGTGACCGCGGCGTGTGTGGCGTCTCCGGCATAGTACGCCCTCAGTTTCCGGCTCCCGGCGGGCAGCGCGATGGTGGATATCGACGCCGCGCCCGAAACGAGCGGTTTCGTGCCCAGCACGGTCACGCCGTCATAGAACGTGACCCGGCCAGTGGCGGTGGGTGTTACCGTGGCACTCAGGACGACTGGGGCGCCGAATATCGACGGGTTCGGGGACGCTGAGAGAGTCACCGTAGTCTGCGCATGGAGCAGGTGCGGCAGGGCGGCCAGGAGCAGGCACAGCTTGGGAAAAACGGAACGGCTACAGGCATCCATAGGGTACTCGGCTGCGGACGGCTGTCTGGGCGCGGGAGGGTTCAGAGGTCCGGGTCTTATTGTATCGCGGAATGGCAGGCAGTCAGCGAGTATGAATTACCTGCAAGAGGCGCCATGGACTGAAGCTCACACTCGCCGCGTTGGGCTTAAGCAGTCGACGGTGGTTCGGCGAAGCGGCGAAAAGTGCAAACCAACACAGGCAAGGATGCCCGTGTTACGAGTAGAATCTGTGGGTAGGAGCGGGAAGGTGGTGGAACTGACTTCCATCGAGTTCAAACTGCTTGCGCTGTTCATTCGCGGCCGGGGGCGGGTGCTGAGTCGCGAGCGCCTGCTCGCGGGGGCCTGGGGACCGGACACCTTTGCGTCGGATCGGATTGTGGATAACCACATTGCCAATTTACGGAGGAAGATTGAGCCGGATCCAGCCAATCCGCGGTACCTGCGAAACCTGCGGGGCCTGGGCTATCGTTTCGACGGCTAGGGAAAGTAGCGGAGGCACCTCGACGCGGATACGCGGGGAACATTTACTGGCAATCGATGCCTATTTCGGGGCTCCGCACCGGCCAGGCAACAAAGTTCCGAGCTCTCCCCTTCCTCCTCGCTCTCATTCTTTTGCTCTCTCTTTCTTGTCTTTTTCTTCTCCGCNNAGGGGGACCGCCTCGCATCGCCCGCGAACCCGCGCCGAAAGGAGCCAATTAACCTCTGCTCCCTCAGCGCTCTCGGGTTTTGACTTTTGCTTTTCCCTCGGCGTCTCTGCGACTCGGCGTTAAAGCCCCCCTTGCCCGCTCCACCTCCCTGATACTCCGTTCTTCTCTTCTCCGCGTTCCGATCTCCGCGCCCCTGCGTCGCCGCGTCAAAGCCCCATTTCGCCCCAGCCTCGAATCTTCTTCCCTTTGGCGCTAGTCAATCGGGCCGCGAGTCGGCATCAGGTCCGGCGATCTGCCTCACCTGGGGTATGATGTGGAGAGCGGGTTCATGACGGTTTCTCCCCAGGCAAGTATCGACGAATCCACACTGGTTGCCCAGGCTCGCGAAGGCGATACCCGGGCATTCGGGGAGTTGGTGCGCCGCTACGAAGGCAAGATCTTCCGTCTCGCACAGCATGTCACGCAGAACCGCGAAGATGCCGAGGATGTCCTCCAGGAGACATTCCTGAAGTCCTACGAGCACCTCGATCAGTTCAAGGGCGACTCGAAGTTCTATACCTGGATCGTGCGCATCGCGGTCAACCAGGCGCTGATGAAACTGCGCCGGCGGAAGACCGATAAATCGGTCTCGCTCGACGAGACCATCGATACCGGCGAAGATACCATCACGCGCGAGATCGCGGCGTGGGACGAAGATCCCGAACAGCGCTTTTCGCGGGAAGAACTGGGCGAGATTCTCGATACAGCGGTGGACAGCCTGGAACCCCCGTATCGTTCGGTTTTCGTGCTGCGGGATATCGAAGAGCTTTCTACCGAGGAGACCGCGGAGGCGCTGAACCTCTCGGTTCCGGCGGTGAAGAGCAGGCTGCTGCGGGCGCGCTTGCAGCTTCGCGAGAAGCTGACCCGCTACTTCAAACGCAAGGGGGACGACGCCTTTGCTTACATGTAAAGACTTCTTAAGTGAGTTGAGCGATTACCTGGACGAGAATCTGGACGCCGAAATACGCGCCAAGCTCGAAAAGCACATGACCGAATGCCCCAACTGTTGGGTGATCGCCGATACCACCAGGAAGACGATCAAGATCTACAAGGGCATGGATCCGTATCCGATCCCCAGCGACGTGGAAGCGCGGCTGATGAAGGCGCTGGAGAGGAAGATCGCGGCGCGCGGGAAGTAAGCCGAACTCTTGGTGGGGCGGACCCCCTGGTCCGCGCGGGTCCCCCCGGACCCGCTGTCCCCCATTGAATCGTAATCCGGCCTGCAGCCACAGGGCTGACGGTCGGGCTGTTTTCCACGGTGGCCATTAGAGTGCCTGCGTTTCGGCAATGAGATTCGGCGCCGTGCTATTAGTCGTGCTTCCCCTGGTAGCTCAGGACTCCCGGTTTGGAGTACGTTCACGGCTGGTAGTGGTCCCAGTGACGGTCACGGATGCAAAAGGGCGCTCCGTGGATGACCTGGAGGTCTCCGACTTTGTGGTGCTGGATGGCGGCCGTGAGCGCAAGATCGCTGTGGACACCATCGCGACAGGTGTGGCGCCGATCGCACTGGTGATCGCGGTACAGTCGTCGGGGATTTCGATTCCGGTTCTGGAGAAGGTGCGGAAGATTGGGGCCATGATCCTGCCGCTGGTGACGGGGGAACGCGGCTGCGCGGCGCTGGTCACCTTCGATGAAGATGTGGAGTGGCTGCAGGACTGCACGAAGGACGCCGATGCGCTGGAGCGCGCGTTCCGTCTGATCCAACCCGGCAAATACAGGAAAGCCGTGATGCTCGATGCGGTGGATGAGGCGATTGCGCGGCTCCGCGGCCATCCGAATTCGCGGCGCGTGCTGCTGCTGATCTCGGAGTCGCGCGACCGTGGGAGCAAGGCGACTCTGGAGGCGGTCACGATTGCGGCTGAATCGGCCGACGTCAGCATGTACGCGGCGACCTACTCGGTGGCGAAGACGGCCTTCACCTCAAAGGCTCAGGTGGGTGAGCCGCCGCCGCCCCCACATGCCCAGACTCCGTCCGAGGCTTTGGGGACTCCCAGTGGCACTCCTCAAACCAAGCTCAACCCCAAGGATATCCCGAAGGAACAGAAGGCCGATCTGGGCGCGGGGATTCGGGAGCTCCTGCGGTTGCACAAGACCAACGACACCGAGGCGCTGTCGACGGTGACCGGCGGCGCCGCGTTCCCGTTCGCGCGACAGAAGGGGCTTGAGGACGCGATCAAAAAGCTGGGAGTCGAGCTCCACTCGCAATACTCGCTTAGCTTTGTGCCGGAAGATTCGGCTCCGGGGTATCACAAGCTGGAAGTGCGGGTCGTCCGGCCCGGAGAGTTCCGCATTCGCGCCAGGCCGGGCTACTGGTCGACGGCCGAGTGACGAAACAGGAAGTCCCGGCGCACCACTTAACTCTCGGCGTCTCCGCGTCTCGGCGTTGAAATCCCCTTCCCCTCACTCCTTCCCCCGCCCGGCAGCAGGATGGTGAACATGCTCCCCGCGCCCAACTCGCGTTCCAGCGTAATCTCTCCCCCGTGCGCCGCCACGATACTTTGGAGGCTATGTCTTGGTAGGCACGGGCAGATTCGAACTGCCGACCTGTCGCTTAGGAGGCGACCGCTCTATCCATCTGAGCTACGTGCCCACGCTATCTGTATCCTTTATTATATAGCACCAGTCCCCAACCCCTTCCTCCCAATATCCTTTCTATAATGCATCCCCTCAAACCGAATCTTCGCGACCCCGCCATAAGCCCGCGTAACGGCCTCCGCCAGATCGCTGCCCGAAGCCGTAACCCCCAGCACCCGTCCTCCGGCAGTCTCCAAGCCCTGCGCCCCCATCCTCGTCCCCGCCTGAAACACGGTCGTCCCCAACGCCTCCGCCTCGTCGATTCCGGAGATGGTCTTCCCAGTCTCGAACCTCCCCGGATACCCGCCCGACGCCANNGCCGGAACAAAATCGGACGCCATCCGGTGCATGAGCGGCTGAGTCTCCGGATCCCCCAGCCTGACGTTGAACTCCAGTACCTTCGGCCCCGCTTCGGTGAGCATGAGCCCCGCATAGAGGAACCCACTGAACCCGGTCGCTTCCACAGTCGGATAAATCACGCGTTCCAGAATCTCCTGGCTCCGTGGCACAGGCATTCCTGCCTGTGTTGGTTTTTCTTCCCCTTCAGATCCCCCACCAAGCAGCGCCGAGTCGCAATACGCCCCCATCCCCCCGGTGTTCGGCCCCGTGTCCCCGTCAAACACCGCCTTGTGATCCTGAGTCGGCTGTAGTGCCACCACGTCTCGCCCATCGCACAGCGCGATGAAGCTGATTTCCTCCCCCGACAGAAACTCCTCCACCACCAGTGGTCCCCGCAGCACGCCATTCGCCGCGAGAGCCGCCTCAGCTTCCTCCCGATTCTGCGCGATCACGACGCCCTTCCCCGCCGCCAGCCCATCCGCCTTGAGTACTACCGGATACCCGAATCGCCCCAGGGCCTTGCGTGCATCCTCCTGGTTGTCGGCGGTCACAAACTCCGCTGTCGGAATTCGCATTTGCTTCATAAAGGACTTTGCATAAATCTTGCTGCCTTCGAGCCGGGCAGCCTCGCGATTAGGTCCGACAATCGGCACCCCACGCCTCCGAACCCGGTCGACGATCCCGTCGACCAGCGGAGCCTCCGGCCCCACGACGACAAGGTCCGCCCCGAACCCCTCCGCCTGTTCGACTGGGATGCACCGCCCCACGCGAGCCATTCCCGGATTCCCCGGACTCGCGACCACCTCCACCCCCGCCGCCTGCGCCAACTTCCAGCACAGCGCATG
>PMTT01000187.1 GCA_003167275.1 Bryobacterales bacterium
TGGCCCTGTCCGAAACGGCGTTGTGGGAAGTATCGGATCGGCGTTGTGCAAAGGACCCTTTGTGCAACACTCTTCAGGTCGCCGATTCCCCGCGATCCAAGACGACCTCTGATTTGCTCGATCACACCCATTCCGTCAAATGCAGGCCAACAACTCCCCCCGCGTCCGGTTTTGCGAAGTTGCACCCAAGCGCGGGTCCGAGATTGGCTCGCGCGCAGGCGAAGCTCATCTTGGCAGGGGACAAGGAAAAGCCCGCAACAACCGAGCCGCGACCGTCGGAAGGTGTGAAAAAAACGCCCGCAAGGCGGGCGAGGGCAGGCGGAGACCGCCTGCCCCACGAAACCAAACCGAGCCGCGACTCACTCACCCGCGGCTCGGGCATCGAACGGATGCTTCTGGGACAATGAAGAACTCTATGACTATTGGATTCGTCGGGACAGGGGCCATTGCGGCCGCCCTAGTCACCGGTCTCAATTCGGAAGGCGGGGCGGGCCTTTCCATCCGCTTGTCGCCGCGCAATGCGGCCGTCGCCGCCGGTCTCGCCAGCCGGTTTGATAACGTCTCGGTGTGCGCCTCCAGCCAGGAGGTGCTCGATGGGTCTGAGACAGTGGTCCTTGCGGTGCGTCCGCAGGTTGCGCCGGAGGTTCTATCCGGGCTCCGTTTTTCGTCCGGCCAGATCGTGATCAGCCTGGTAGCCGGGTTCTCCGCGCGCCGTATCGCGGAGCTGGTGACTCCTGCCGAGAGGATCTGGAGGGCAATCCCGCTGCCGTCCGTCGCCCAGAGGCGAAGCCCGATTGCGTTATATCCACCGGGTGGGCCTCCCGCCGAGTTGTTCTCCCGGCTGGGTCAGGTCTTCGGGATCGAAAAAGAAGACCATCTCAACGCTCTCAGCACCGCCACCTCGACCATGGCTGCATACTTCGGCTTTGTGGGCCAGATTGCGTCCTGGGTCGCGCGCAAGGGGAGCCAACAAGGGAACTTTATTAAGGCTGGGCAAGCTAAAGCATACCCCACGCAGGTCGGCATCGTAGGCGCTGGGCCTGCCGGTCTGCTGCTCTCGCACCTCTTGCATCTGGAGGGGATCGAGTCGGTGGTGATCGAAAGCCACACCCGCCGCCATGTGGAAGAACGGATCCGCGCGGGTGTGCTGGAGCAGGGCACGGTGGACCTGCTGAAGGAAGCCGGCGTGGGCGAGCGAATGGTGCGCGAGGGGCTGGTCCACCACGGCATCGAGCTGCGCTTCAACCAGGAGGGTCACCGCATTGACTTCTACGATCTGACCGGCGGACGCGCCATCACCGTCTACGGGCAGCACGAAGTAGTGAAGGACTTAATCCGCGCCCGCCTCGATGCCGGCGGCCAGGTGTGGTTCGAGGTGGACCACGTCAGCGTCCACGATTTCGACGGGCCGTCGCCGCGGATCCGCTTCTATAAGGATGGCGAGCCGCACGAAATCGTCTGCGATTTCATCGGCGGCTGCGACGGGTTTCATGGAATCTGCCGCCCTTCCATCCCCCTCGGTGCGCTGCGGTTTTTCGAGAAGGTCTATCCCTTTGGATGGCTCGGCATCCTGGCGCAGGCGCCCCCGGCATCGCAGGAGTTGGTCTATTCCCACCACGAGCGGGGCTTCGCCTTGCTTAGCATGCGCTCTCCCGCCATCAGCCGGCTGTATCTCCAGTGCGCCCCCGAAGAGGACCTTGCTGCGTGGCCCGACGACCGCATCTGGCAGGAGCTTCAGACCCGCTTCGAAACCCGCGCGGGCTTCCGTTTGCAGGAGGGCTCCATCCTGCAGAAGGGAGTCACCGCCATGCGAAGCTTTGTCGCCGAGCCGATGCAGTGCGGGCGGCTCTTTCTGGCGGGAGATGCCGCCCACATCGTTCCGCCCACCGGCGCCAAGGGGCTCAACCTCGCCGCGGCCGATGTTCGCGTGCTCTCGCGGGCGCTCGCCTGCTTCTACCGTACCGGGAGCGCCGGCCTGCTCGACCGGTATTCGCAGACCTGCCTGCGCCGTGTCTGGCGGGCGCAGCACTTTTCCTGGTGGATGACGTCCATGCTGCACCGCTTCGAGGGCGGAGACGGGTTCGACCACAGGCGCCAACTGGCGGAACTGGACAGCGTCACCAGCTCGCGCGCGGCGTCGGCCCACCTCGCCGAGAATTACGTGGGATTGCCATTCGACCTCCCTGGAGAAACGTCATGACCCGAACGACCGCCCCCTTCCGCGCCGACCACGTTGGCAGCCTGCTCCGTCCCGCGGCGCTCAAAGAAGCACGAGCCCGCCGCGAGCGCGGGGAGATCGCGCCGGACGAATTCCGCGCCGTCGAAGACCAGGCGATCGAAGACGCCATCGCCAGACAGGCGGCAACGGGTTTGCGCAGCGCTACGGATGGCGAGTTCCGCCGCGCCATGTGGCACTTCGATTTCCTGGAACGGCTGGAGGGCGTGGAGTCCTTCCGCGCCGATCACGGGATTGCCTTTAAGGGCGGGATCGAGACGGATGCCAAAGGGCTGCGGGTCATCGGCAAGGTGGGGTTCGCCGGGCACCCTATGTTGGACCACTTCCGGTTTCTGCGGGAACATACGGGCGCCACACCGAAGATGACCATCCCGTCGCCGAGCGTGCTGCATTTTCGCGGCGGGCGGCGGGCGGTCAGCCCATCGGTCTATCCCGACATGGAGGAGTTCTACCAGGATCTGGGCGCGGCGTATCGCAGTGCCGTGGAGGCCTTTGCCGCCGAGGGCTGCCGGTATCTGCAACTTGACGAAACGAACCTGGCCTACCTGTGCGACGAGGAGCAGCGGCAGATTCTACGGGATCGCGGCGACGATCCGGACCGCCTTCCCGAGATCTATGCGGGCATGATCAACACTGCGATCGGCACGCGCCCCGATGGCATGGTGATCACCATGCACCTGTGCCGCGGGAACTTCCGATCCAGTTGGATAGCGCAGGGCGGGTATGAGCCGATTGCCGAGATCCTGTTCCAGCAGATCGGGGCCAATGCCTATTTCATGGAGTTCGATACGGAGCGCGCGGGGGGATTTGAGCCTCTGCGACTGCTGCCCAAAGACAAAGTCGTGGTGCTGGGCTTGGTCACTTCCAAGCAAGGTGGGCTGGAGTCGAAGGACGAGATCAAACGCCGGATCGACCAGGCCGCGAAGTTCGTGGACCTGGACCAACTGTGCCTCAGCCCGCAGTGCGGATTTGCCAGCACGGAGGAAGGTAACCTGCTGGCCGAGGACGAGCAATGGGCCAAGCTCGCGAGGATCGTCGAGGTAGCGGAGGAAGTCTGGGGCGGATGAAAGAACTGAGGCATTGAGGGAATGGCAAGAGCCGCCTAAAAAGGCGGCTGCAGCCAGGATTGGCTGCCCCACAAAGTGCTCAGATGCTGGCTATCAAGTCGTGCTAAGATTACGTAGTAATTTTTGCATGACACATATGCTCAAGGCTATTCCGAGGCGGCTCCTCCTCTTTTCCGGATTGATTCTTGCGTCCACACTCTGTTTCGGGCAGGCGGGGCGGACCGAGCTGTCGGGCACGATTCAGGATCCCTCGGGTCTTCCCGTCCAGAAGGCCAAGGTCGGCGTGGAGGACCAGGCTACGATGGCGCGCTATTCCGTCGTCTCAAACGAGCGCGGCGAGTATCACATCGTGGGCTTGCCCGCGGGACAGTATGTGCTGACGGTGGAGCAGCCGGGCTTCCACACCTATCGGCAGTCGGGAATTACGCTGCGATTGGCGGACCGGACCGCGATCGATGTGAAACTCGAGGTCGGCCAGCCGGCCCAATCGGTGGAAGTCACCGCGGCGGCGCCCCTGTTGCAAACCGCCAGCGGGGATGTGAGTGAGAATGTGGACGCGCAGAAGATTGCCACGCTGCCTCTGGACGGACGGAACTTCATTCCCCTGGTCACGCTGTCTCCGGGCGTCGCGCTGCCCAATGGCCAGTTTCTGCCGCGCATCAACGGGAGCCGTCCGCGCACCAACGAGTACCTCTACGACGGCATCAGCGTGCTGCAACCGGAGCCGGGACAGGTGGTCTACTACCCGATCATCGATGGCATGGCCGAGTTCAAGCTGAACGTGAATGCCTACTCTCCGGAGTACGGGCGGTCGAACGGCGGCACCGTCATGGTGATCGGAAAATCGGGAAGCAATGAGTTCCACGGGAGCGTGTTTGAGTTCTTCCGCAATGAGGCTCTCAATGCCCGCAACCAGTTCGCGCAACCCGGACCGAATCCGGAATTCCGCCGGAATCAGTACGGCGGGACGCTCGGCGGGCCCGTTCAGAAGAACAAGAGTTTCTTCTTCGTGGATTGGCAGGGGACGCGGCTGCGCACGGGCATCACGCGGTTCAGCGTGGTTCCAACACTGGCGCAGCGCGAGGGGATCTTCACCCAGACCATCTTCGATCCTCTTTCGTCACCGCGCACACAATTTCCGAACAACACGATCCCCGCCAGCCGCTTCGATTCACTCGGCAACCAGGTTCTTGCGCACTACTCGACGCCCAACATTGCGGGCGCCAACAATTACGTCCGCGCGGCCACCGAACCCGACGCTCAGGATCAGGCCGATTTGCGGTTCGACCACTACTTCGGGGAAAAGCATCGCGTCTTCGGACGCTACACCTACTTCCACGACGACGACAATCCCGTCACGCCGTTGCCGGATGGCAGCGGAAGCCTGACCTCCGGCGTGATCGGGCACGCGATCACCCGCGGCGATGCCTTCGCCGGCGACTACGACTGGGTGGTCTCTTCCTCCACTCTGAACCAGCTACGGCTTGGCTATTCCCGCCGCGGTCTCGATCAGACGTCGCTCCAGAACGGGGGAATCACCGTGCCGGGATTGCCGTCCAATTCCTTCGCATCGGTGCTGCCCATCTTCACCGTCGCGGGATTCCAGCAAATCGGCCCGACCGCCGCCGCGAACTCCAATTTCACGACCGCCATCACGGAGCTGGTCGACACCTTTACGATGGTGCGCGGCCGCCACACCATCAAGTTCGGCGCCGATATCCGGCGCGAAGCACTGGACGTTCTGAATCCGCCCAATCCCACGGGCTCCTTCGCCTTCACCACTACCGGCTCGAATAGCTCCGCGGTCACGGGCAGCGGAAATGCTCTGGCCTCGCTGCTGCTGGGGCAGGTGAACGCGTTCACCATCGATATCCAGAAGCAGGTGATTCAACCGCGCGCGCGTATCGCCGAGTTCTTCATAGGCGACGACTGGAAGGTTTCGCCGCGGCTCACGCTCAATATCGGCACCCGATATACACTCAACTTCCCGTCTACGGAGGTGAACAATCAAGGGGCGGTGTTCAATCTGAACACGCAGGTTCTGGAGTTTCCGCATACCGCCCGCAATCTGGAATGCTGCGACTTCGGACCTCGCATGGGGCTGGCGTATCGTATCAGCGATAACTGGGTGGTGCGCTCGGGCTACGGCCTGATTTACTTCGAGCAGTCGGGCATCACGACCCCCTTTACGATCCCGCAGTTTCCGTTCGTGCAGACCGTGGGCCAGCAATCCGCGGACAACCTGAACCCGGCGTTCGTCCTTTCAAGCGGGCCCACAGTGCAGGTGTCGGCGCCCAATCCGAACTCCGGCCTGGGGCAGGGGGTGTTTGGCGTGGATCGCACCAATGGCTCGGGCTATTCGCAGCAATGGAACGTCACGGTTCAAAGAACGTTCGCGAAGGACTGGAACCTGGAAGTTTCGTACCTGGGTTCGAAGAACACGCGGCTCGGCATACCCGACGCCAACATCAACCAACTCCCCTCGCAGTACCTCTCGATGGGCGCGGCCTTGTTGACGAAGGTGCCGAATCCGTACTTGGGACAGATTCCGGCCTCGTCGTCGCTGGGGGCCGCCACCATCGCGGAACAGCAGTTGCTGCGGCCGTTCCCAAGGTTCACCAGCGTGGCCCTGTTCCGGGATAACGTGGGGAATTCCAGTTACAACGCCGCCGCGGCGAAGCTGGAGAAGCGGCTGTCGCATGGGCTGACGGTCACCGCGGCGTACACCCTTTCCAAGCTGATTGACGACGCATCCAGCGTCTTCTCGCAGACCATCTTTACCGGCCCCGTTCTCAATAGCACCGGTGCGGCCGACGCCTTCAACCGGCATCTCGAAAAGGACATTTCGAGCGGCGACATTCCGCGCGTTTTTGCGCTCGGATGGGTCTACGACATTCCCCGCATCTGGAAGATCTCGGGATGGCAGATCGCAGGACTGGTCCGCATTCAGTCAGGCGATGCCGTGCCGGTCACTCAGGCCACCAACAACAACTCGAGCCTGGGATTTGCCGTCCAAAGGCCCAACCGGACCGGCAACCCCAACCAGTTTACCGGCCGCAGCGTGGCCGAGTACTTCAACGTCGCGGATTTCACGGCGGCTCCGCAGTTTGCGATTGGGACCAGCTCGCGCAATCCGGTCCGCGGGCCAGGGCTTCAGGATGCGGATTTGATGATCGGGAAGACGTTCCGGATTACGGAGCGAGTGAACATCGAGTTTCGCGCGGAGGCTTTCAATGTGTCGAACACGCCGCCGTTGAACGATCCCAACGGGAGCTTCGGGAGCGCCGCGTTCGGGTCCATCACCAGCGCGGGGAATCCACGGGATTTCGAGTTCGTGGCGAAAGTGCATTTCTAGCGTAGGGTATGCTTTAGCTTGCCCAGTTCATCAAGTGCACGGCAAGCTAAAGCATACCCTACACGGACGCTACAATGATCAGGCAGACAGGCATCGTGAAGACCAACGTCAAGAACCGGCTGGCGGAGATTCGAAAGAGCAGGGGCGTGGGCGCGTCCGATCTTGCGCGCAGCGTCAACGTGAGCCGCCAGACGATCTACGCGATCGAGGGCGGGACTTATGTGCCCAATACTGAAGTCGCGTTGAACCTTGCCCGCGAGCTGGAGGTGACAGTCGAAGAGCTGTTTTCGCTCGACGCAGTTCCACAGAAGTCTCCCGAGTCTCTGGCGGTCGAAGTGCTCAGCGCAGCGGCGCCGGCGAAAGGGCAGCCGGTGCGCATCTGTCACATCGGATCGCACTGGGTCGGCGTTCCGGTAAGCGCGTCTCCTTATTACCTTCCGGAGGCCGATGGGGTCATCAAGCGAACCGGACGGGCCAACGGCCGTGCGGACCTGGTAGTCTTTGCCAAGGAGGATGCAGCCCAGAAGAGACTCGTGCTAGCTGGTTGCGACCCCGCCACCGGCCTGCTTGCCCGAATGGTGGAGAGGATCAGCGGCGTGGAGATCGTGTCGGCTGCCGCATCAAGTAAGCTCGCACTCACCTGGCTCAGGGAGGGGAAGGTGCACATCGCCGGCACACACCTGGAAGATCCGGCAACCGGAGAGTTCAACCTGCCTTTCATTCGCAAGGAATTTCCGGATGAGGAGTTTCTCGTGGTGACATTTGCGCGATGGGAAGAGGGATTGGTCCTGGCGCCGGGGAATCCGGAAGGCATCGGCAAGATCGAAGACCTGGCGCGGAAGAACGTCCGGTTTGTAAATCGGGAGCATGGATCGGGAAGCCGCGCTTTGCTCGACAAGCGTCTGGAGGAAGCCGGGATTGACGCTCATCGGGTCGAGGGGTATGACCGGGTGGCTTACGGCCACCTGGCGGCAGCGTATTGCGTGCTGTCTCGGGACGCGGAAGTTTGCCTGGCCACGCGGTCGGCGGCGCAGACCTTCGGTTTGGATTTCGTTCCCTTGCATAGCGAGCGTTACGATCTGGTGATGCGGAAACGCACGGCCGATCTGCCGGCCACCCAGGCGTTCCTGGATGTTTTGCAGCGAGGCGCTCTGCGCCGCAAGCTGGAGGTGCTGGCCGGATATGACACATCGGAAACCGGGGCGCTGGTTGCTTAGGTGCTGGATTGCCGGAATCGCCCCACGATTCTGTAACCGAATGTTTTCTTGACGCTGATCGGGCGGCGTGGCACCATCAAGTCACATACCCGGTAGTTCACTGAAGATGACTTGTAAGTAAGCGCACGGCTCGCGTTGTCGGACCTGCGCAGACCACTATTTTCCCAATCGAGGAGAGTATTCGAATGAGCTGGAAGTGTGTCTGGACTTTTCTATTCTGTCTTCCCTTGCTTTCCCAGAGTTACACAGGGTCCATCGGCGGGCGCGTGGTGGATTCGTCGGGCCTCGCCATTCCCCGGGCACAAGTGACCATCACCGAAGAGTCAACTAACACGGTCTTCAAGACCCTCACCAACGAATCGGGGGACTTCGTGGTTTCGTACCTCAAGCCGGGCTCCTACCGCGCCGAGTTTGCCGCGCCGGGCTTCAAAGAGCACATCGAATCCGGCGTTCAGTTACAAATCAACCAGCAGCGGCGTATCGACCTGGCCATGGAAGTCGGCCAGGTATCCGAAAAGGTGGAGGTTTCGGCGGCCGCGGCGCAAGTCAATTACGTTTCACCCGAGATCGGCCAGGTAGTGGACGCAGACCAGCTTGTCAATTTGCCGGAACTCTCCGCCAGTAACCGGGGCCGGTCCCCATTCCTTCTGGCCAAGTTGCTTCCGGGAGTCACCACCAACGGGAATACCTACACCAACATCAACGGCTTCAGTTTTTCGGGCGGACGCAAGACCACCAACGAGATCCTGGTCGATGGTTTGCCGACTACCAATCCGTCGGATGAGACGTATACTCTGACCCCCAGTCCCGATTCCATCCAGGAGTTCAAGGTCCTCACCACGCCGTTTTCCGCCGAGTACGGGCACACCGGCGGCGGCGTCATGATCGCGACGTCGAGGTCCGGCGGAAACGCGCTCCACGGCAGCGCATACGACCTGTTTCGAAACCGGATCCTCAACACGCGCGATTTCTTTTCGGCTACCCAGAGCCCCACCAAGTATGTGCAGAATGACCCCGGCGGGACCATTGGCGGGCCCGTAGTAGTCCCAAAACTCTACGACGGCAGAGACAAGACTTTCTTCTTCGTGGATTTCAATGTCACGCTGGCCTCGCAGGGCAACGGAGTCAGCTACCTGGTGCCCACAGACTTGCAGAAGGCCGGCGACTTTTCCCAGACCCTGGCCGCTGGCCAGGTGGTTCCGATCTACGATCCCGCCACGGTCCACCTGGGGACGGACGGCAAGACCATGATCCGCAATCCGTTTCCCGGGAACGCGATTCCCACGAGCCGTATCGACCCCATAGCGGCCCAGATTGTGAAGTTCTATCCGGAGCCGAACGCCTCCATCAACGGCACCAACTACTTCGTCACGCCCCCCAGCACCAATGACAATTGGCAATACCTGGGGCGCCTCGACCAGAACTTCGGCGCCAACGATCGCGCCTTCTTCCACTTCGGCCAATACAGTCCCAACAACAACGCCACCGACGTGATTCCCAACAAGGCGAACAATCAGACGGCCGGCGGATGGACGGACACTCAGGCGGTGCTGAGCGAGACACACGTGGTCGGTCCCACGCTGGTGAACGATTCCCGCTTCGGCTGGGTTCAGGAGGATAATTACACCACCATCACAGGCGGCGCCGCTCCGGAGCTGGGTCTGAAAGGCGTGACTCTCGACAGTTTTCCGATCGTCAGCGTGTCCCAGATGATCGGTCTGGGCGCCAGCGCGCCGAGCCACGATCACGACCGGAGTTGGGTCTTCAACGACGGCTTGACGCTCTCCAAGGGACGCCACACCATCAAACTGGGCGGTGACTTCCGGCGACAGATGTACAACAATAGCAGTCCCGGAAAGCTGCCCGGCAGTTACACCTTCAGCAATGTGTTTACCAGCTCGACGCCGAATGACACCAAGAGCGGATTTGGCCTGGCCGACCTCCTGCTTGGGATGCCGCAGACTACCACCATCAATATCAACGACTACACCTACCGCCTGAACATCAACAGCGCCGGCGCGTTTGTTCAGGACGATTTCAAAGTGACCCGCCGGCTGACGGTCAACCTGGGCCTGCGCTGGGAGTGGGACGGTCCTTACTCGGAAGCCAACAATCAGTTCGCCAGCTTCAATCCCGACATCGTGAACCACATCACCGGCAACCTGGGAGACGTGCAGTTCGCCGGCCGCAATGGCGCCCCGACGCATTTCTCGCCCAACATCTACCATGACTTCCTGCCGCGCGTGGGATTCGCCTATAACGTCTTGCCCGATACGGTGCTGCGCGGCGGTTACGGAATCTACCGTCTCCCGGCGATCGGGTATGCCGGCACCGGGCCGACCTCGCAGTTCGCCCGCTCGGCCACCTTCACCAGCCTGGACAACGGCGTCACCCCGGCATACATCTTGGCCAATGGAGTGCCGTATGTGCCCTTCAACGTGGATGTCAACGGCAACCCGAACATTCCAGCCAGCCTCACGAAGCCCACTAACAACGTAAACCAACTCGAATTCCGCGACCGTACACCCTACAATCAGACCTGGCAGATTGGGGTGCAGCATCAGTTCAAGGGCAACTGGCTGGCCGAAGCCGATTACGTGGGCACGCGGGGAGTCAAGCTGCCCGTCACGCTTCCAGAGAACCAGTTGCCGGCGGACCTCTGGGGCGTTTCCAGCAACCCTCAGTCACTGCGGGAGTTTCCTCAATACCTGAACGTCAGTCATCTGGCCAATGACGGCAACTCCTTCTATAACTCTCTCCAGACCAGCCTGGTCCGCCGCTGGGCGAACGGCGTGCTGTCCTTCGCCTACACCTGGTCGAAAGTCACCGACTACATAGACGGGGCGATTCAGAACGTATACAATCTCCAGGCAGAGCATGGAATCGCTTCGTACGACGTGCCGCATCGCTTCGTTGGCAACTATGTCTACCGGATCCCGCTCGGCCGCGGGAGCAAGGTGCTGAACGGCGTGCCGGTGGTCCAGGACGTAGTGCGCGGGTGGGAAGTGTCGGGTGTTACGGAATTCCAGGTGGGCCTCCCGCTTTCGGCCAGCCAGAGCAACGGCACCGGAGGCTTCACCGGCACCCAGCGGCCCAACCAGATTGCGCCGGCGGCGCTGCCCCGCGGCGACCGTACGCTCGCGGAGTGGTTCAACGTCAACGCCTTCACGGTGGCGCCGCCATTCACTTCGGGCACCGAGCCGCGATTCTCCTTCTACGGCCCCGGCATCAACAACTGGGATACCGCCCTGATGCGCAACTTCCCGGTTCGCGAGCGGTTGCGAATCCAGTTGCGCGGAGAATTCTACAACACCTTCAATCACCCGAATTTCAAGAACCCGAATACCACCATCGGGAACCAGCTCTATGGCAAAATCACATCGGACAACGGTGCGCGAGTCATGGAACTGGCTCTGCGCTTATTCTTCTAGGAAACCCCATGCGAGTCCTCCTTCTTCTCTTTCTGCTGACTCCGGCCCTGCAGGGGCAAATCCGGCGCGTGGTCGCCATTTCGCACCGGGGCGAACATCTGCACCATCCCGAAAACACCATGCCGGCCTTCCAGGAAGCCATCCGGCTGGGCGCCGACTACATCGAAGTAGATGTCCGCACCACTGCCGACGGCAAGCTCATCCTGAGTCACGATGCCACCGTCAACCGATGCACCAATGGGCAAGGCGACGTCGCCAAGATGACGTTCGAAGAGCTGCGCGCGCTGGATGCCGGAATCAAGAGCGGTCCGGAATTCGCCGGCACGAAGATGCCGAGCTTCGACGAGGTGCTGGATCTGGCGCGCGGCAAGATCGGCATCTACGTGGATGTGAAGCAGGTGTCCGCAAAAGACCTGGTCGCGCACATCGGAGAGCACGGGATGTCGGACCACGTGGTGATCTATTCCGGGCGGATCTCGAAAGAGATTCAGCAGATCAATCCGAAACTGAAGATCATGCCGGAGTCGGTAAATGTGGATGTGGTGCAGCGGATTATCGCGGAGTTGCACGCCCCGGTAATCGCATTCGGCGCTTCGGATTGGAAGCCCGAGATTATCAAACTGGCGAAGGATTCCGGCGCCGAGCTGTATGTGGACCGCATGGGCGCCACCGATGGCCCCGCCGGCTGGCAATCGGCCATTGAGGACGGCGCAGACGGCATACAGACCGACCGTCCCGGAGAACTGGTGACGTATCTGCGGGAAAAGGGGTATAAGAAGCCGTGAGACCACGGGCTACGCTCAAGAGGATCGCTTCAGATTACTCAACTTGCGCCGGAAATCCACATCGGAAACCTGAGCAGCAAGCCTGTCGGATTCTTCCAACCCGCGCCTGATCTGCTCATCGAGTCTGTCCTGGTTTTCATAGTAGTAGGTAAGTGCGCCATGGATCTGAGCCAATGAGAGATGCGGGTGTTGGAAATGAATCTCTTCCGGACTCGATCCGTATGCGATCTTATCCAGAACAACTTCGGTGACCTTCACTTTCGTGCCGCCAATCCAGGCTATGCCCCGATCGTCCAGTTCAATCCGTGTAGAGAAGGCGGCGGTCAAGCGGTATCCCCTGGCCTTCAGTATACGCCCATCCCCATGACGGTCTGTTTGGGATCGATCTTCCCCTTGTAGAAGAAGTCGTGGACCTCTTTGGCGATCACGGACGGGTGCAGATGGTTGGTGTCGTTGCTGTACTTCACGCCCTTCTCATACTGATCGAAGATGGTCTTCTCGTACTTCGCGCGGGCGGCGGCAATCTCGTTGGCCCAGGTGTCGCGCTTCTTGCGCGGCAGGGCGTCGTTGAGCGCGGTAAGGAGTGTCTGCTCGTCGCTGACGATTCCCAGGTCGAGCGGCCAGTTGCGGCCGAGATCCTCCGGAACGGGATGCACGCGGATGGCTTTGATGTCCGGATTGAAGGTGTATTCGCCGGGGCTCGGCATGCAGTATTGGCCGACGAACAGCACCAGGTCAGCGCTCATCAGCGCATCGGGAGATTGATTGATGCTGAGCCGGTGCGCGTCGGGGAAATGGCCCTTCATCGGCCCGGTGGCAGCAACCGCGATATCGTTCTTCTCAGCGAGTTCCTTGAGCACGTCCTAGGACTTGCGCTGGACGACGCCCTGACCGGCGACAATCAGCGGCCGCTCGGCCTTAGCGATCAGGTCCGCCGCTTTCTTGACGTCGGTGGGCGCGGGGTACGGCCGCGACTCGCTGCGGTATTTGTTCTTGGCGTAGTAGTCCCTCAGCTTGGTGGCGTCGGTGAATCGGGCGCGCGCCACTTCGCCGGGGAAATCCAGGTGCACCGGCCCGGGCACTCCTGTCTTCATGTTTCGAAACGCGTAGGCGCCGTATTCCCAGACGCGGTCCGGTGCGATCAGGCGCTTGCCGTACTTCTTCATCCCGGAGGTGATGGGCTACTGATAACCGGTCTGGATGAAGGCTTCACGGTCGTCGCCGGCGATCTGCATGTTGCTGGCGAGGACCAGCAGCGGGGTGCGCGCGGCATGCGCCCCGGCGATGTTCATGATCATGTTGGTGAAGCCCGGGCCTTCGGTGCCGGAGCAGGCCGTGGCTTCGCCGGTGACTCGTGAAAAGCCGTCGGCCGCGGCGCACATCGAGCCTTCCGTGCGCCCGCCGTAGGCCGGCACGCCGGCGGCCGCCATGGCGTTGATCACGGTGTAGTTGCCGGGGCAGCAGAACATCGCAGCGAGTTCTTCCTCCACGCAAAGTTTGGCGAAGACTTCCGCACCGCTCATGCCGCGGCCTTCGAAGGAGCCCGGCTTAGGATCTTCGCTCAGGTTGGCGGGGATTTCCTTGGGAATGGAGATCGATGGAATGGGCACATCCGCGCGAAGCGGCTTGGATGCCACCATTACCGCCGCGACCGCGCCCGCGGCGGCGGCCGGTCCGGCGAGGAAGTCCCGGCGCCAAGTGTCGGGAGGAACGTCTTGGTTCTTCATCGGTCTTTCTCCTTGCTCTTGTCTTTTTCCAAAGGCGGCCGCATTTGCTCGGGCCACAGGCTGTGAATGTAATTCACCAGGTGCCAGAGGTCGGTGTCGCCATCGATCTGAGTCTTGAACGGGGGCATGGTTTCGCCGGCGCCATCGCGGATGCTGCGGAAGATCTCGCCGTCCGAGACGCCGCTCTTGAAGGCGCCCGGCGAGGTGAGGTCGGTGGCGTCCGCGACTACGTCGACCTGGGCCTTGCCGTCGGGACCATGGCAAGGCGTGCAGTATCGGGCGAACGAAATTCTTCCCTGGGCGATGGATTTCCGGGTACACGGAACGGGGTTCTTGAGCTTCTTAGCTTCGGCGGAGGGGATCCGCTCCTGCGGCGGCAAGGCGAGCAGGAGGAGGCTGGAGAAGGCCAGCGCCGAGGCAATGCAGATGATTCGCAAGTTCACTCCAGCATCCCGAATACACGACCCAGTGGATCCGTCCGTGGAACAAATATATACCGACCGGCCGGTCAAATCAAGGGTCTCCCAGTCCGAGGATTTCAGCAGAGAGTCCATTTTGCCCGGTTGCATGCACCATCCCTTAACTTTTGAGAGAATGGACTTTGCAGTCTCGCGGACCTATACTTCGACTTCGGATCAGTCACGCTGAAATGCTCCGGCTGTCAATGCCAGTTCCGGGTCCGACGAAGCTGTTTGACGCATTTTAACTGCTGTGACCGATCAGATCTGGCGAAACAAGATTAGAATCGCTTCATAATGAGGTATGGCACAGACTGGCGGGCTGCCATAGCATCGAAAAGACTGTAAATTCGAGTTCTGATCGGCATCCGCCAACTCTTCGTATGCGGGGGACTATATGAAGGCATTTATAGTGATGTTTCTCCTGGTTGCCGCTGCCGTGAAGGCGCAACCGGCCATTTCCGGTTGCCCGGTGTTTCCGGCGACTAACATCTGGAATACGAAAATCGACACCTTGCCGCCAGATCCGCAGTCGGCAGCCTTTGTCGTCACCATGGGCGGATCTTCCACACACCTCCGCCTGGACGATGTGATCCCCATCAACACCGCGCCGGCGGGGCCTCTCGTAACCGTTGTTGGCGTGACGACCTCCGGGGGAAGCGATCCCGGTGGTTACCTGATACCTGCCGGTGTCCAGATCGAATCCGGTACGGACAATCACGCGCTGGTCGTCGATACCACGAACTGTATTCTCTACGAGTTCTACGCGCTCTCGGGAGCGCCTGGGTCCTGGACAGCCTCCAGTGGGGCGAAATGGGATTTGAGGTCCAGCGCCTTGCGGACCGATACAGTGACCTCCGCGGATGCAGCCGGGCTCCCCATGGCGCCCGGCATCCTGCGCTACGACGAAGTGCTCGCGGGTCAGGTGAATCATGCGTTGCGGATGACGACCAGCCCCACGCTGGGGTTCACGTATTTATGGCCGGCGCGGCACTATGCCTCGCACGACAGCGATGCCGGAGTTCCTGCGATGGGGCAACGCTTTCGACTCCAGGCAAGCTTCGATGTTTCGGGCTTCACACCCCGAATGCAGGTGATTCTGCAGGCCCTCAAGACGTACGGAGCGATGATCGCCGACAACGGTCTCCAATGGGCAATGCAGCACGACCAGGACCCGCGCTGGGACCCCAACGAACTGCTCACACTGCACAACATTCCCGGCAGCAGTATGGAAGCAGTAGACGCGACAGTTCTCATGGTCGATCCGAATTCGGGGACGACCTCCGTGATTCCCAATAGTCTGTTTGTCTCGGACGCGTTGGGCCGGCAGACCCAACTGTCGCTGGGATCCGGCCTGACTGTGCAGAATGGTGTGATCGTGTCCACCGGCTCCGGGGGTGGAGGACTGCAAGGTCCTGCAGGTCCTGCGGGTCCGGCCGGCCAACAGGGACCCGCCGGTCCGCAAGGTCTCACCGGTCTACAGGGACCTGCCGGCCCACAGGGTCCTGCGGGCCCACAAGGCCCCGCCGGTCCACCCGGCCGCATTGGCCGGCCCGTCGAGTTAGGCGGCTCCGGTTCCATAGTGGAATCTTCTGATTCGTGGCGAAGCACCGACATCGGAAATCCGCCGGCGGCCGGCTCTTCCAGCCTGACCCGCGGCATCTTCGAGGTGAACGGATCGGGACAAATCGACCTTCTCTCCGACCAGTTTCGCTTTACGTACCAGCCCATGACCGGTGACGGACAGATCGTCGGCAGAGTCCTTGGCGTTCCTTCCAGCAACGCTAAGGTCGGGTTGATGATGCGCGAAACGTTAAGTCCCGGATCGGCCCATGTTTTTATCGGTATCCATTTGAGTTCCGTGGGAGTGCTGGAGGTTCGGGCGGCTACCGATGGGGCCACCGACTCCCAACTCATGGGCTTGAACAGCTTCTGGCTGAAGGTGGTACGCAAAGGCAACCAGTTCGCTGCATTCACCAGCGTTGACGGAATCAACTGGAATCAAGCCGGGAAGCCAGTAACGATAGCCATGGCTGCGACGATTAACGTGGGTGTGGCGGTCAGTTCGGGCACAAACATGCTTTCCACGACGGCGCCACAGTTGGACAACGTTCAAATCCAGCAGTAGGCAGGACTGCGAGTTTCGATTCCGGGCGATGTCCTGCCTACCCTTCGTTGGGTTGCCAATGGCATAGCGAATACTATATTCTTGACCGGTAACTGCTCGGCAAGGCGCGTTCCAGGCACAACTCGCCTGCCTCGACCGCGACGGCGCTCCGGTGTCCGGCAGAACGGAGATTTGTCTATGAATATGAAGCGGCTTGCAAGCACCCTTCTGATCGGTGGTGGCTCTCTCCTGATCGTGGCAGGCGTCGTCGCGCTGGCCCAGTCGAAGGGGGGACCATCCTCCGGCGGATCCAAGGAATGGCCGACCTACGGCCACGATCCCGGCGGCATGCGCTTCTCACCCCTGACGCAGATCACGCCGAAGAATGTCAGCCAGCTCAAGGTGGCATGGGTCTATCACATGAAGCCGGCCGGCGCTCTGCCCCCAACCGGCCGCGGTGGCGATGCCCCGCCAGCCAGAGGAGGCGCCGACTCCGTCCCGCCGGCCGGCCGCGGTGGTGGTGGCGCCGAGGGCGAAACGCCGGACGCAGTCCCAGGTGGCCGTCGGGGAGGACGCGGCGGATCGGGCTTCCGCCCCAGCGAAGCCACCCCGCTCGTCATCAACGGAATCATGTATCTGCCCACGCCGTATTCCCGCGTCGTGGCATTAGATCCCACCACGGGCAAAGAAATCTGGGCCTATCAACTGCCCTCCGGCAACGCTTCGACGCGCGGCATCGAATACTGGGGCGGCGACGCGATAACGCCTCCGCAGATCGTCTTCGGTTCCATCGATGGCAAGTTGTACTCGTTGGACGCCAAGACCGGGAAGCCCAATGACGCCTTTGGCGATAACGGCATCGCCAACATGAATACTCCTGAGCTCATGCAGGGTATGCCGGGCCGCAACGGGCTGAGTTCGCCGCCCATCGTGTACAAGAACCTGGTGATCGCGGGCGGCACCACGCAGGAAAACCCGCCGAAAGGGCCTGCGGGCGACGTGCGTGCGTGGGACATGCACACAGGTAAGGTAGTGTGGACGTTCCATTCCGTTCCGCGTGCCGGCGAGAAGGGCAACGATACCTGGGCGGGCGACAGTTGGAAGAACCGCACCGGCGTCAACGTGTGGGGCTTCATCACCGTGGATGCGCAGCGCGGCATCGTTTACATGCCGTTCGGCGCGCCCTCGGTGGACCAGTACGGCGGCGACCGCGCCGGCGACAACCTTTTCAGCACCAGCCTGGTGGCGGCGGACGCGAACACAGGGAAATATCTCTGGCACTTCCAGGTGGTCCACCACGATATCTGGGACGCCGATATGACCGGCGCGCCGGCGCTCATCGACGTGAAACAGGGAGGCAAGACCATTCCCGCCGTGGTGGCGATGGACAAGCTCGGGCTCCTGTTTCTGCTCGATCGCGTCACGGGCAAGCCGATTTATGGGGTGGAGGAGCGTCCCGTGCCGGCCAGCGAGGTGCCTCTGGAACGGGCATCGAAGACCCAGCCCTTCCCGCTCAAGCCGCCGCCGCTCGCGCGGATGTCGATGAAGCCGGAGGACATCGCGACCGTCACGCCCGAGCTGGAAGCGGCCTGCAAGAAGCTGATCGAAGGCGTGCAAATGGGCGGGCCTTTCCTGCCTCCCGGTTANNTTCAATCCGCAACTGGGCTATCTGTTCGTCAACACCAACGAGTTGGGGCAACTTTCGGGCCTGAAGGATCACGATACGAAGAAGGGCCGGGCATCGGGCGATGGGACGGGCAACCGCGTCGATCCGGATGGTCCGTATGAAGGCGTGCCGGTGGGCGGACGTTTCAGCGTGGGAGGCCCCGTCGCGCAGCAACTGCCATGCCAGCAGCCGCCGTGGGGCCAGTTGACGGCCGTCAATGTGAACACCGGCGAGTTCGCCTGGCGCGTGCCGCTGGGGGTGACGGACAGTCTGCCGCCCGACAAGCAGAAGACCGGGCGTCCTGGAAACGGTGGCACGATTGCGACCGCGGGAGGGCTGGTCTTCGTCGGTGCGACCGACGACGCACGCTTCCGTGCATTCGACGCGAAGACCGGCCAGGAGTTGTGGACCGTCAAGCTTGGCGGCGCGGCGGAAGCCACGCCGATGACATATCAAGGGGCGGACGGAAAACAGTACGTGGTGATCACGTCCACCGGCGGCGGTTTTTTTGGCAACCCGCTGACCGACGACAGCATCATGGCCTTCGCGCTGGAGTCCAAGTAGGAGTGGGGCAGCCGGCGCCCCCGTGCGAGCCAGGCAGTTAGTCATGTCACCCCTGGCCATCGTCTTCCGGTAGTGAGATGCAGGATCTGCCGGATCCTCAGGATCTCGACATAGAAACGGGAGACGCCGCCCTGTACTCTTCCTGATCGATGGGTTTCTGCATGGGACCAACTCGCACGACCGGAGAATCGGGGCGGAAGCGCTGGTGCGGGGCCTCGTGAAGCGCGGCGCCATGGGTCTGATCACCACGCATGATCTGGCTCTCGCGGAGATCGCCGGAACGGTGGGTGTGCAGGCGGCCAATGTTCATTTCGAGGATCGGATTGAGGGCGACCAGATCTGCTTCGATTACCAAATGCGGCCAGGCATGGTGCGGAATAGCAACGCGATCGAACTGATGCGGTCGGTGGGGCTGAGTGTGTGAGCGTGGATTTCGCGGAAACAGGATGCCGACAGGCTCCCCAAAAGATCCAGCCACCCGCCTGGGGTGGCGTCCCATCACCTCACGGCGATACCCATCACGCTCGTCGCGGGGCGAAGGCCGAATTGCGGTAACTTCGTCTGAAACCATGCGCCGGTCCGTGCCTTGATCCCCCAAACGGCCGCCAGTGGCAGCGTAACCAGCGCCACCGGGACTCCTACCAGCGCCCCCACCGAAAAGCCGGTATTTCGAACCGGATGACCCAAGAGCGCAGCCGCCACGGCAACCGCGCCGATCGCCAGGCAAATACCGGTGGAACGAGTGCGCCGTTCCACACCCTCGGATCGTTCGAGAACCCAAGCGCCAATCAGCAATCGAAAGCCGCTCGCAGCGCCTGCCGCGTTGGTCAGGAACTTTGCCAGATCCTCCCATCCCATACGGGCCAACTTCGCAAGGACTTGCTGCATAAATGCCGGGTCAGCCGCGACCGCGTCCAGCAGGCGGGTCTCCACTCCCGCCGCGATCATCCGCTGCATGAACTCCTGGAGCGATGGTACCTGGACGCCGCCCATGATGGCCTTTACGACTGCGTCCAGTTCTGGCTGGCCGTTCACGAAGGGGGCGCCACACAACTGCATCGTCCAGGTTCGCGCGTCGTATTTCAAAACCAAGCCATCCGCATTGCTGTGGCACGAAACTTGAGCGGCCGGTATCCGGGTCGTCTCCGGGGCCAGGCTCCCCGACTCCCAGCCCTTCAACGTCGTCAGGATGTGTTGGTCCTCGACGCGTTCCGACTCTCCGAGAAGGGGGCCTTCACATTCGATTACCCAAGTTGCCTCGTCCTCGATTGCGACGATCCCGAGACGGGCGGAGAGCGTGGTGATTGTGGTGTCGCCGCCACCCAAGATCTCACCGCCGATCACCCTGCCCAAAGGCCCCAGAAGTAAGCCGCCGGCAACCGCGCCGCCGAACTCTCCGACCTTACCGCCGGCATCTGCTACATATTCGTGCCGCGCCACTCCCTGCCACCAGACAGCGAGTTGCAGCCTTCGACCGCCACACAACTTCGCCGCGACATCGGCAGCGTCCGCGAACTGCCATCCGGCTGCCGCGGCGTCGCACACCAGGCATCGCCCGGAACCAGCCATGTCACCAAAATGGATCTCCTGTCGGCAAACTGGGCAAATGGGCATCGCAAGTCTTCCTTAACTGAAACTGTCGCGCGGGCCGGGAGAACCACGACAGTGGACCCACCCGGTACATGATACCTCCGAAGCGCAGGAGCACGATCTCTCCAGATCGCTCGCCTTGATAATGGCCAGATTACAGTCACAGGACTTCGAAATATTCTGTAAAGCCCTGACCCGAAATATCTTAGATGACGTTTCACGGTCTGCCGGAGGGCCGGTTTCCAGGGTGCGTGTGAGATCATGAAATCGAAGGGGCACCCGTCTGAGTCCGACGGGTGCCCCTTCTTAATTTCAATAACTTACAGAGATTTCCGTCGGAGTCAGACGGAAATGGTCCGAAGAGGAGCCACAAATGAACCAATCAGAAGTTCCGGCAACGGTATTCGACGGTGACCTCGACCTGGGAACGGTCCTGGGACGCATTCAGGCGTTCGGTCTGGTGGCCGGGCGGTGCTCGTCGGCCCAGGCGGTCTGCCTGCGGGAAATCCGAGACAAGAAGCTCTACAAGAAACGGTGCCCCGATTGGGACCAGTTCTGCCGTGAGCACTTGCGCATGGCGCGCAGCCAGGTCCACCACGTGATCCACCTTTTCAACGAGTTCGGTCCGGACTACTTCGAGCTTGCCCAACTGACACGCATCTCACCCGAGACCTACCGCGCCATCCAGCCCGCGCTCCAGGATAAGGCCCTCCATTTTCAAGGGGAGGCCATTGCCCTGATCCCGGAGAACACCGCGCGCATTTCCGCGGCCGTCGCCCAATTGCGCAAGGCAGCGACGCCGGAACCGCCTAAGTTGTCGGAGAGCCAACAAATCGACGCGTTGGAAAGACGGTGCTACGAGATCTTCGAGGAGCTTGCGCAATTAGTCAATCGCCGCCGGTTGCCCTACCAGCTTGCCATTGTACTGACAAGCCTTCAGACCCGTTTGAGGCGGCTCCAGTCGCAGATCTGAAGCAGCGAATCAGACTTCATCGGTGTTCATCGGTGTTCATCGGTGGCTAATTTCTTTGTTCCGCATTCGGCCAACATTTCTAACACATGATTAGCCACCGATGAACACCGATGAACACGGATAGAGAACTGCATTGTGGTTTGGTGCGGTACTTCTTGGAGACTGCACTATCTATAGCGTCTGCCTGAAAGCGGATCTTCACAAGGTCTCGACCGGCACGTCCCCCATAGCCCGCCGCAAGCGATCAATCATGTCTTGTGGCATGGGGTGCCGCGCCTCGAGCTCGTCCCACAGCCGATCCTGATCTTTCAGGTAGGCTTCCACTTCCGTCGGGTGATCGAGGATGAAGGCGAGCGCGCCGTAGACTTTCCCCAGCCGCCCAATCGATGGGTAGGATTCAAATATCTTTTCCGGCGACCCGCCGCGCCGAAAATCGTAGAACACTACGTCCAGGCCGATGCGCGTGCCCGCGACGTAATAGCCCCCGTTTCGGACTTCGACATACTCGTTAGTCGGCATCACCTCATTCAACCCAACCTCATTATAGAGGCAATGGCAATGGCCGCCTAAAAAGGCGGCTGCAGCCAGGATTGGCTGCCCCACAAAACCGGTTACTTCCCAAAAGCCAGCAGTACGTTTCCCGGCAGTCCCTGCCACATGCCGTAACCCGAGTTCGTGAAGACCATGCCGCCCGAGATCACGGGCCCCGCCGAATCCAGCGATCCGCCCTTCCCTGCGACTCCGTTTACCGTTTCGAAATCGCGCGCGGTGTTGAAGTCCCAGACGATCTCACCGGTGCGGGTCAGAAAGGCGCGGAAGTGCCCGTCAATCGAACCTGAAAAGACCACGCCGGGAATAGACGAAATTGCCGCCGATTGCGCGCTGTTGCAGCCTTTCGTCCCGGCGGTACAGTGCAGTTCCGGAGGCGGCGTGGACCAGACCTTCTCACCTGTCGTGAGTTTCAGGGCGTGCAGTCCGCCGGGGCGATTCTCACCGCGGACTAAGAGATCGGACACCGCCACGTAGGTATTCTCCAGGTCGGCAGTGTGCCCCCATTCAATTCCGCCCAAGGCGCTGCCCTGCCCGACGCGCGTCTGCCAGATCACCTTGCCGCGTTGGTCGGGGTCCAGTCCCCAGACAATCCCGGACTTCTGCCCGCAGACCAGAATGCGCTTGCCGCCCGGCAGATCGCGCAGGATCGGCGATGTGCCGAAGTCGTAATCTGGCCCTGGCTCCGGGGGACAGTTGGCGCCCCGGCCGCTGCAGGCCATCGTGAAATTGTCCTTGGGGAGCACCTGGCTGGACCACAACAGGCTGCCGGTTTCCAGGTCGAATGCCAGGATCGCATTGGCGGTTGGAATCGAGACATTGGTGTAGGAGTTACCGGTGGCCGCGTAAAGCACCTTCTTGGCGACNNGCCGGCCGAGTTCTTATCGGCAAGTGCCGTGGGAGGGTCCACCACGCTGAAGCTTTTCCAGATCTGCTTCCCGGTGGCGCCGTCGAGCGCGACAATGCTGCCGCGGAACTTGCAGCATGCATAGGTCGGCAGCATGGCCGAAGCCTCTTCGATCGACGATACCGGCACGTACACCCGCCCGCCATAGAAGACCGGCGATCCGGTGATGCGCGCCGCCGGATGATCCTCGACCTTCATCTTCCAGACGAGCTGGCCCGTTGCCAGATCGAGGGCATGAACAGTGGCGCGCACGTCGCCGAAATAGGCGATGCTCTTGCCGCCCGCCTGGCCGATGCTGATGGCGTTGCGCACCATCGCGCCCGCATCGTACTTCCAATACGTGCATCCGGTGGCTGCGTCCAGCGAGTACACCGATCCGTTCGAGCCCCCGGCGAAGACGCGGTTGCCCACTACGGTAGGCTGGGCGGCGCGCACCGTGTCGCCCGCGAACGCGAACGCCCATTTCAGTTTCAGGTTCGGTACGTCAGCCGCGGTGAGTCCGGGCTTCGGCTGGTAGCGGGAGTTCCCCAGATCGTTGCCCCATCCGTTCCAGTCGGCATCGCTCATCCGCAGTGGACCGGGAGCGGCGGCGCATTTGCCAGTCGTAGCGCCCGCGGTCGCGCCGAACTCCTTCCCGGTCAGAAAACGGGCGATGGCGCGGCCTTCGTCGGCGGAGAGTCCGGCGGATTCGGGCGCCATGGCGCCTTCGAACATCGCCCGGTAGATGGATTCGGGCGTGCGCCCCGCGAGTTCATCGTGAGACGGCATGCGCGGCTGCGGCTTGCCATCGTGACAAGTAGCGCAGCGCTGCTTGTAAAGGGCTTCCCCATCGGGTGCGGCGGCACGGGCTGCGAGCACGGAAACGAGTGCTAACGAGAGGTTGCGTAGCAGCATAAAAAAAACCTCGCCACAATCTATCACAGACGCATGGGACGGTGATATAGTACAGACCCATGAAAGTTCCGAAATTCGCATGCACCGCGGTTCTGGCACTGTTCGTGACACTGCTCCTGACGCCCGGCATCTCTCTGCCACAGGACCAGCCTTCACAGCCCCTCGTGCATTTTCATCACGTGCACCTGAATGCGCTGAACCCTGAGCTGGCGATGGCGTGGTATACGCGCCACTGATTCTCTCTCGCGTTCTCAACCCGGACAGGCCGGAGCTCTGTCAGGGCAAAACATGGCACAATCTACCCATGACGATTCGTTATCTTCTCGCCGCTATCGGGGTGGTAGTTCTGGCCGGAACAGCCGCCGCACAGGGGACGGCGCCCACTAGCGGTAAGCGCGTTCGCCGTCTGCTGATCCATAACGCCACGGTGGTGGATGGCAACGGGACGCCCGCCAGCGGGCCCAAGGACATCGTGGTCGAAAACAACCTGATCGCCGACGTCATCCCGCTGGACCCGGTCGCGATGGGGCGCGGAGGGCGCGGGGCGGCACAGGCCGATGCCGTGATCGACGCCACCGGCAAATACGTGCTCCCGGGCCTCATCAACGCCCACGCTCACTTGCAGGAGGAGCGCGGCGGCAAGCCGCAGCCCATCGAGTACGAGCTGAATATCTGGCTGGCTTGCGGCATCACCACCATCCGCGACGTGGGCAGTGACACCAGGCGGGCCCTGGAACTGCGCCGCCAGAGCGCCGAAGGCGAGATCGCCGCGCCCCGCATCTTCGTCTACCCCATGTTCGGCCGCCCTCGAAATGCCGAGGAAGCCCGCGCCCGCGTGCGTGCGCTGAAAGAGATGGGCGCCGACGGCATCAAGATTCTCGGGATCGATCGCGACACCATGGCCGCCATGGAGAGTGAGGCGCATCGCCTCGGCCTGCGGATCGCACATCACGCCGGCGTGGAGGAGACCAATGCCTGGGACGACATCAATTTCGGCACCACCAGCATCGAGCATTGGTACGGCATCCCCGACGCGGCCATCGAAGGCGGCGTGCAGAACTTCCCCTCCAGCTACAACTACAACAATGAAACCGACCGCTTCCGCTATGCCGGCCATCTGTTTCGCGAGGCCAACCCGGAGCGACTCACCAAGGTGCTGGAGGGCATGGTGAAGGCCAACGTGGCGTGGGACCCCACCATGGACATCTACGAAGCCAGCCGCGACCTGCAGCGCGCCCAGACGCAGCCCTGGTTCGCCGACTATCTGCACCCCGTTCTGGAGGAGTATTTCAAGCCCAACCCGGCCAATCACGGCTCCTACTTCATCGGCTGGACTTCCACTGACGAGATGTACTGGAAGGAGAACTATCGCCTGTGGATGGCCGCCCTGCGGCAGTTCGACCGGCTCGGCGGACTGATTGGGATGGGCGACGATGCCGGGTTCATCTATCAGATGTACGGCTTCGGCCTGATCCGCGGAATGGAGTTGCACCAGGAAGCCGGCTTCCACCCCATCAAGATCATCCAGCAGGCCACCGGGAACAACGCGAAGATCCTGGGACAGGAGGAGCGCCTGGGCCGCGTGCGGGCGGGATTCGCGGCCGACCTGATTGTGGTCAACGGCAATCCGCTGGAGAACCTGAAGGTGCTTTACCCCAGCGGCGTGGATGAGATCCGCAACGGCAAAGTGGTGCACACCGGCGGCGTGGAATGGACGATCAAAGACGGGATCCCGTACCACGCCCCGACCCTGATGGCTCGAGTGAAAGAGATCGTGGCGCAGGCGCGGAAGAAGTAGCCGTAACGCCGGCTATCTTGCCGCTCGCCGCCGATGCCGGTGAGCCAACCATATGATCATGACAGCTCCGAGCATCACCCCGAACGTGGAAGGTTCCGGAGTTACGTCGAGTGGGTCCACGTTATCGCCTACCAATAGGGGTTGTATCTGTCCACCGGCGTCCAGGCCGATCAAGTCGCGATATGGGTTATTGGGAGGCGGCGCGATGTTCTCAGGTCCGCAGCCAGGAATACCCATGCAAGATGTCAGCTCATCGCTCACAAAGATGAAAGTAAAGCCGGTCACCTCGTAGAGAATGCTGGCATCTCCCCGGGCGTCGGAGCCAACTTCGTTGACCAGGTGACTCGCCCCGGAAGGAAGAGTCGGGACGTCCGCTACACCGTCACAGCCCGTGGCTATATTCGGGAGCTGTGTGGCACAGCTTCCGGTTCCCGCTGGGTCCTGCCGGGAATAAAAAAATATGTTGCTGCCCACGAAGTCGATAAAATCTCCGTCATTGCCCCCGTCCTGAGCGTCGGGGCTGGACAAAGAGCCCAACGGGGTCAGATCGGGGAGACCTGGCAGGTAATACGTCAAAACGTTAGTAAACCCGGTAATGGGATCGGTAGCCAATCCCGACCCGAGTCTCAGGAAGGTAGCCACTCCTGCAGCGGGGTCATAAGCACAGGCCGGGTATCCCGCCAGCCCAGTAGTGTAGGTGCAGGCAAACCCCTTACCCCATTCGTCAACAGCTACCAGAACGTCAGCCGATGCCAGCGGGGCGAAGATAAGCGTGAGATCTGCCATGCCCAAAAGCGGGCTGATCACACGGTGACTCTTCGTCTCAGAACCAAACAGCATGCCAATCCCTCCGAAAAACCCGAATTTTCCCAGGTCACCCTAATGGTCCGGAGGCCGTACCGACCTCATTGAAACTGAGTATAAACCCAATTGCTACCGCGGGCTTTCGCTAAAACGCGTGGATTGTTCGCATTCGCACACCGCGCCGCCTTGGAAGTGCGGGGATTGGGAGTGTTAGGGCGGCGGCTTGAGCGTTCCATCCTCTGCCAGGTCCGCCGGGCGGTCGAGCAGTTCGGCAAGCTGGATCTCGATTCCGGCCACATCCAGGAGCGATATCCGACGATTTGCATCGAAGGCCGCCAGAAGATCGATGTCGGAATCGGGGCGCGCTTCACCGCGCACGGTGGAGCCGAACAGCGACAGGCGCACCACGCCCGCGGCTCTTAGCTCCAGTTCGTGTTCCCGCAATCTGGCCAGAACGTCCTCGCGGTTCAAAGGTCCATTTTAGCGGGAGGAAACGGTCAAGGATCTGGCCGCTTAAAAGCGGTCACACTTTCGTGTCGTTGTTTCGGTCGGGTCGGCAGGCAGGCTATAGCCCGATCAAAGGACCTAGACCCAATTGACCGGGTTCCGAACCTTGCTACCATGAACTCAGGAATACCATCGAGGCCTCTCGCGCGGGACTCGATTCGGAGAAAGCCATGACGATTTCTGCAAAGTACGAAGACGGCGTGTTCAAGCCTCTGGAAGAGGTGACGATCGACGAAGGAGCCGTGGTTGAGGTGCATGTCTCTTCTTACGCCGACCGCCTCAAGACCAAATCTCCCTCCATCGGGGATTTCGCCTTCTTCGGCATGTGGAAGGATCGCACCGACATCGGCGATAGTGTCGAATACATCGCGAATCTGCGGCGCGACCTTCGAGGCTAGGCCCGCCACGAAGCCGGTCCGTCCACGATATGCCGTACCTCACCGACAGCGACGTCCTGATTGACCTCTCCCGCGGTAATCCAGCGGCACGCAAATATATCGATGCCCTGCCCGAGGGGTGGGCGATCTCGCAGATTTCCGCATTGGAACTCATCGTCGGCGCACGGGATAACCGGGACCTCGCCGACATTGATACTTTTCTGTCGGCCTTCACAATTGTGCCGCTCGGGAATTCCATCGGCGCCAGAGCATACCAACTCGTCAAACGCTACACGAAATCTCACGGCCTGCACGTCTTCGATTCGCTCATTGCGGCTACCGCCATCGAAGAGGGCCTCACGTTGGTGACCAGGAATCGTAAGCACTTTGGAATGATCCAAGGCTTGGCTTTGGCGGTTCCGCAATACTGAATCCGCCGTCAGGCTCAACGGTGGCTCTCGCGGTATTCGCCGTGCGTCAACCCGCAATCCGGCCCCCGGATCGTTGTGCCCACGAAACCTCGATCACAGCAAATTCGCTCTTTCCTTTCAACACGTTAACTCCAAACCCACCCACCTCCGCGCTATCCTGAAGCTGTCGGAGGACTTCGCGGCCCGTACGGCCGATGAGTATGAGACGCATCTGTGGGAACAACCCTTCAAGATGCGTCACAAACCTCCGTGGTGCTTTCCGCAACCTATAGAAACGACGAAACTTAATCCCGATGCCGAACACGCGCACACATTCCTTAAGATGCGTCACACCGCCGACCCCGGTCATTGTGGGGCGGACGCCCTCGTCNNCGACCCCCTGGTCGCGCTTCCGCCCCTAGCTCAGATCCAGAACTTTGTGACGCATTTTCTCAAGGAGTCCTCCAAGATGCGTCACAGATATCTCCAAGCCACAGAAACAAAGAAACTTACACCGCCACGCGAGAATGGCATCTCCCTCCAAAGATGCGTCACAACACCCCGAAAGAACACCGAACTGTCCGAAAATGGGATTTGGGTTTGTTTCGCAAAAACCCGCGAGCACGCCCTCTCGTCCACGTGCCGCGGCCCGGCGAGCAGGTCCCGCCTGGCCCATCGATCACGCCGGCACCCCAGCGCGGCGACCGACATCGAACCTCTGGGCACCCTCGCCCCGGCAACTTTCGAATGTCCCACTGCGCCCGCATTCGGACCAGCTCCGCACCTTGGCTCCCGATTCCCACCTCAACGTGTCAAAATGATCGATCAGGCATAATCAATTGAAGGCTCCCTTTTCACTCTCCCGCCGGAAGGAAATCCTGCTGGATTTCCTGATCGTATTCCTGTTCACCGCCATGCTCATCCGTCCGTACTTCAAGGCCAAGTACACGGACAAGTGGGCCTCCATCGAAAGCACGTTCATCGCCGATGCGCGTTTCCTCGTCGAACACTGGCCGCATCCGCAGTGGCAACCGCTGTGGTACGCGGGAACCCGCTTCGACTACATCTATCCGCCGGCGCTGCGCTATGGAACCGCCGCGATTTCCAAGGTCACCGGCTTCTGGCCGGTCAAGGCTTACCACTTCTACGTCTCCTTTCTATACGCCGTGGGCATCGCCGGAGTCTACCTGTTGATGCGCGTGGGAACCGGCTCGCGCGGTGCAGCGTACCTCGGCGCGGTGGCGACGTCCCTGATGTCGCCGATCTTCCTCTTCATGCCGCGCTTCCGCGGAGACGCCTATAAACTCCAGCCTCAAAGGCTGGGCGTGCTGGTCAAATACGGGGAAGGCCCGCACATGAGCGCGCTGGCGCTCATCCCAATCGCGCTAGCTTTCACCTGGCTGGCGCTCGAGAAACGCCGGCCGTGGGCCATCGCGCTCGCCGCCATATTCTCGGCCGGCGTCGCTGCCAACAATTTCTACGGCGCGACGGCGTTGGCTGTCTTCTACCCCGTCCTGGTCTGGAGTTTCTGGATCACCCGGCAGGAGAAGCGCATCATCGCCCCCGCCATCGCCATCCCCATCCTGTCCTACGGCCTCACGGCCTTCTGGCTGGTTCCCTCGTACTTCAAGGTCACGGCGGAAAACATGAAGTACGTTTCGGAGCATGGTACCACGTGGTCCATCTGGGTCGCGGTGGCGGTCGCGGTGGCCTTCGCCGTCACTACTGACAAACTCGCGCGCGCCCGGGCTGAGCGCACCTGGGAGGTATTCGTCGCCGGCTCTGTGGTCTTCTTCTCGCTCAACGTGTTGGGCAATTTCTATTTCAACTTCCGCGTGTCGGGCGAGCCCACGCGCCTGTTGCCGGAGCTGGACATGATCTACATCATGGCGATCGTCCTGCTACTGCGCTGGATGTGGAACCGGCCCGGCCTGGTGCTCCGCTCGGTGGCGGTGGTCGTCGTCCTCGCGTCGTTCTATACCACGATAGGCTATGTCCGCCACGCCTGGCACATGTTTCCGCTGTGGCCCGACTACCACAACCGTGTGGAGTATCGCGTTACCGACTGGCTGTGGAAGAACATGCCCGACACGCGCGCCTACCCTATCGGCTCCGTGCGCTTTTGGTTCGACACGTGGCATGACCTCGCCGAGGTAGGGGGCGGGTCCGAGCAGGGCCTGCTGAACGCCCAGGTGGAGCCCGCGCAGTGGGAAACCACCCAGGGACCGGACGCCGAACCATCCATCCTGTGGATGCAGTCGCTGGGCGTCGGCGCCATCTTCGTCTCGGACAAGCGCTCCCAGGAGGAATACAAGGACTACCTGTATCCGCGGAAATTCGACGGAGTCCTGCCCATTCTCTTCGACGATCAGCAGGGTAACATAATCTATCAGATTCCGCGCCGCTTTCCCGCGCGAGTCCGCGTGGTGGAGACCGCCAAGCTGAATGCCGTGCAGTCGCCCCGATTCAATGACGACGTCGAGTACCTGCGGGCCTATGCCGACGTCCTCGAAAAGGGCCCCGATTCGCCCGCAACCCTTGCCCGCGAGGGCACCGACGGCATGCGCGTGCGCGCTCGAATCGAGGCAGGGCAATCCATCGTGGTGCAGGAGACCTACGACCCCGCGTGGCACGCCTGGTCGGCGGGGCAGCCGGTCGCAATCCACAAAGACGCGATGGGAATGATGGCGATCGACGCTCCGCCAGGCGACCAGGAGATCGCGATGGCCTTCGTGACGCCGCTCGAGAATCAGGTAGGCCGCGTGCTGACGGGGCTGACCTTCTTCGGTATTTTCGGTCTGCTGGTAGTCGGCATTCGCGAGGAGCGCCGCGCGTGAGACGCGCCGTAGGGTATGCTTTAGCTTGCCGAATCACCGTGGGGCATGCTTTAGGTTGCCGAACCTTCATGAAATGGTGGGCAAGCTAAAGCATGGCCCCCACTGCGAGGTTTCCTGGGCCGCAGTCCGTGGCGACAGACCACAAAAAACGATGGTCTGTCCTACTACTCGCCCTGGCGATCCTGCTACTGAACGTCTGCCTGACCGGACCCCTATTCAAGCCCGGTGAGCTACCCTTCCGTGGATCGATTGAAGGCGGGTACGTAGGCACTGCGCGTTTCATCTCCCAGCATCCGAACCCATGGGGATGGGATCCCTTCCCTTACTGCGGGCTGCCCACGCAATTCGTCTACGTCCCGCTGCTGCCTTATGTGAGCGCCCTCGGGATGCACCTCCTGCCGTCGGTCTCCCCCGATTCGGTCTACCGCAGCATCGTCTCCTTCATGACCTGCCTCGGGCCGGTGAGCCTGTTCTTCTTTGCGCTCTCCTTCACCGGAAGCCGGCGATGGGCGTTCGCGATGGCGGTGGCCTACAGCCTGCTCTCGCCGTCCTATGGTCTGTTCCCGGCGGTGGAAAAGGACCGCGGAATCGTGCAGCTCCCCTGGCGCATACAGGTGCTGGCAAAGTATGGCGAAGGCCCGCATGACACGGGCCTCACGCTGCTGCCGCTGGCCCTGCTGGCGGTCTGGCGAGCAGGCAAGAGCACTGCGCGCACTGGCCCGGTTCTGGCGGCGGCCCTGCTTCTGGCCGCCATCCCTTTGACCAACTGGGTGGCCGCTTTCGGCCTGGGAATCTCCTGCCTGCTGCTACTTCTGGCGGCCTGGGGAGAGCCCGGATTCCGCGCATGGCGGGTGCTGGCTGCCGCGGCGCTGGCTTACCTGCTGGCCTGTTTCTGGCTGACCCCCAGTTTCGTGAAGACCATCGCGTTCAACTGGCCGGTGGATTCCTTTGCCTACAAATTACACCAGCAACAGATGGCTCTGCTGGCGGGAGCGGTGGTGGGCACCCTGCTCATCCGCCTGCTGTTTCGCTGGCGGCGCGGCTCCTGCTATTTCTGTTTCGCGACCATGGGCACGTTCGTCTTTGGATGGATCGCCACCGCATTCTACCTCTACGGAGTGGACGTGATTCCCGAATCGCGCCGCTACGCCATCGAGTTCGAGCTGTTCCTGGCGCTGGCGCTGTTCGAAGGTTTCCGCCTCGCGCTCGGCAGTTCCAACGGCACCGTCCGGATGTGTGCCGTGGGAACGGGCGCGGTCATGCTGCTGGTGGGCGCGCCGCAACTGTGGGCGGAGGCCACCCAGGGATGGCGCGCATGGTCGCCCTCGCCTCCGCAAGACACGGTGGAATACCGGCTGGGCCAATGGATCGCGGAACACCCTCCGCAGGGACGCGTCTTCGCGTCGGGCGGCCTGCGATTCCGGCTCAATTCGTGGTTCGAGCTTCCGCAAGTGGGCGGAGGATTCGAAACCGGGCTGCGCAACCGTATCCCGCTGGACCTCACCTACCGTGTCCGCGCGGCCAGCAACCTTTGGCCCGGACATGAGTACAAGGATACACTGCTAGAGCTCAAGGCGCTGGGCGCCGAATATGTGGTGGTCCATGGCCCGAAGTCCAGGGAGTATTACCGCGATTTCCTCCGGCCGGATCGCGTGTCCGGGAGCCTGCCGGTGGCATGGCACATCGAAGACGACACCATTTATCGCCTGCCATCCCGCCCCCTGGCCCATCTGGTGAAGCCCGAGGAATTGCCGGACGTCGACGTGCGTGAACACCCACAGGCCTTGGAGCGGTACGTGGCTGCCATCGAGGACCCGTCGCGCCCGGTGCTCGGCGCCCGATGGACGGACACCAGCACATTCGCGATCACGGGCCCCGCGCCTCCGGGCGAATTGGTCTCCGTGCAGGTCAATGCCGACCCCGGCTGGCGCGCCACTCAGGACGGGCATCCCATCCCCCTATCGCAGGACAGCCTCGGCTTCCTGGCGCTTCACCCGTCGCCTGCCGTTCAGACGCAGATCGAGCTGCGGTATCGCGGGACCTCGGAGCAGCGGGTGATGGCTGGAGTGAGCGCGCTGACGTGGCTTGGCTGCCTGCTGGCGCTGTCTGGAATCTCTGTTAAAGGAACCCTATGGCGAAAGCGTTCGGATTCGATGATGACGAATTGAAGCTGTTGTTGGTAGCGGTCCGGCAGATGCGACGCACCTTCGCCCAGCCGCGAAAGAACGACCCGGCCATGGAGGCGTACGCCTCGTTGTACGACGAACTATACGAGAAGTTGAGGGACATGACCGGCCCTCTACCCGAACAGGTGGAAGACTTCTTGGATTAAACGTACGGAAACGCGCTAATCCCGAACCACGCTTGGGAGTCCCCTTCGATTTGTTCGCTAAATTCCTCCCCATTCCCCGCTGTACATACTAAGCGGGTGATCCGAAGGCCCCCACCAGGACTGAGGGGCAACTTGTGCCGCTGAAAAGGCAGGAATTCATGTTCAAAACGAAAGCTCTTGTATCGACGGCCGTTCTGTTGGTTTGCGCCAGCGCGCAGGCCCAAAATGCGCCCAATGTATCCCAGGTGTTGATGTTTTCCACCGTGACCAACACCAACGTCGGGCCTCAGTTCTCGCAAAGTTCGCTATTCTCCGCCAACACCAGCGGCGTTTTGCCGAATGCGCTGTTTACCGTCTATACCGGGAATGTGAGCGCCACTGCCGATCTCAATCAGCCCAAGAACTATAGCTTCGCCAACATTTCTCCCCTGAACAGCGCGATCAGTTCGAGTATCGGACTGGCGCTTTCTTTGATACCGGTGGCATCGCCCACCTCTGCCGTGATCCTGAAGACCGACCCCACAACGGGAGCGGAATTGCCCGTAAACAGCACCCTGGGACCGGTCTTCACGGAGCGCGCCGAGACCATTGGACAGGGCAAGTTCTTCATCGGGATTTCTCATCAGGACTTGCACTTCAATTCGATTGACGGCCAAGACCTGAACGGGCTGAGCATTCTATATAAAGGTGGCGACAAGTCGGCTTTCCAAAACGGGTCCGGCCAGAACGCGACTCAGCCGGCTACTTTCAATCTCGGATTGGATGTGCGGCTCACGCAAGACCTGGCATTTCTGACCTACGGCCTGTTGAACCACCTGGACGTTTCCGTCGGTCTTCCGATGGTGCATTCCGCCGTGTCTGCCACGGCCTACAACGGCGTGATCTACAGCGGCGCCGGTCTGGGCGCGAATGGAAACAACTGCTGGTGCCAGAATACCTTCTCTCCGGGCACGTTCCGGTTGCAGGAAGCGTTCATCGGACGGTCCAGCTTGTCCAAGTCCGGTATTGGGGACGTGCTGGTTCGTGTGAAGGGCGAGGTCCTGGAGCGGCCGAGCGCAGTCGTGGCAATCGGAACCGACCTGCGGCTCCCGTCCGGGGACGCCAACAACTATCTGGGGACCGGCACCACCTCGGTCAAGCCGTTCGTGGCGGTATCGCTCTACACCAAACCCCTGGCGAATGGCCTGGTGTTTTCGCCGCACTTCAACGTCGGGTGGCAATTCAGCGGGAGCAGCATCCTGGGCGGCGCGATCATGGGCTCCAACCAGACGGCTACCATGCAGAACGGCGACAAGGTCTCTTACCTGGGGGCACCCCTGGCGATCACCGAGGGTAAGCTCCCGGACGTATTGGCCTGGTCCGCGGGCGCGGAGCTGGCTTTGGGACGGCGCAATACCATCGCGGTGGATATTCTGGGCAACCAGATCGGCTGGATCAACGCCGCGCAGGTGGTGAAGGTGGGCTCCGCGAGCGGCTTCTCCCAGACTTCCCCCTTTTCGGCGACTACGGCGACTGGCATGGTCGACGGTGGCCGGTCGTCTTTCGGCCAGTACAGCGGATCGTTCGGCTATAAGGTCCGCCTTGCCGGATCCCTGGTACTCACGCTGAACGCCCTGGTTCGCCTGGACCACAACGGACTGACGGCGCGGATCGTTCCCCTCTACGGTTTGAGTTACACCTTCTAGGGGTGGGTAGGGTATGCTTTAGCTTGCCCAGTCAAACCGGAAGTCAAACAAAACTGACACGGCAAGCTAAAGCATACCCCACAGTTACCGGTTCGCCGGGCCGATTCCCGTGATGATCCAATCGGCCCCGCGATTCTGGAGAGTGACCTTGAGCGTACTCTGTGCGCTCTTCTTGGATTGCTTGACCGTGGCGGTTTCCGTGCATACCACTGTCGCCTGATCGCCGGCGATCACAGGATCTCCGTCGGGGCGAAGTTCGATAATCGAAAGTGCCATGGCATCGACAAATGGCTTGCTCGTGTTGCCGGGCCAAACCGCTTGTAAGGTGCTCTTCTGGCCGCGCCGGAAAGCATCGTTAAACCGCTCCAGGGCCGCGCGGATCTGTTGCTTTTGGGTATCCTGCTGCTTCTTTGCATCCAGTTGTTTCAGTCGATCGGCCTCCGCCCCTTGCCGCTGCTTCTCGAAGGCATCGAGAAGCTTCCTGGCATCCGCAACGTGGGGATTACCCGGATTCTCATCGGCAAACTTCTTGAGCGAGTCCTCTTTGCTCTGATCGACACCCTTCCAGACCAGATCCGCGAGCCGGGACGACGCCTCGGGTGCATGCGGGCTTCCGCCGAATTCCTTGAGGAACGCTTGCAGAGCGTCGGCACTGTCTTTGTTGGTTTGCGCCCAGGCGAGACTCTCGATGCGGGTCAGTGCTTCCGGCCGGTGCGCCCCTTTGGGATGCGTCGCGACAAACGTCCGGAGCGCCGCAAGATCGGTGGCACTGCGGACCCGGTCCCAATCCCGCGATTCCGTCTCCTCTTCGGTGGGCGAGGGGGGCGTCACAGTCTTAGCTGGGGGAGTTGTCTCCTTCGGCGTCTCCTTCGTGGGCGCGAAAGTCTTCCAATCCAGGTGAACCGTTTCGTCGGGCTGAAACTCCTGGGAGATCTGGCGGCTGGCGCCTGCTCCGGTCACTTGCAGCGTCTGCCGGCCAGGAGTGACCGCCTCGCGGAAGAGGAAATCGGGCGAGCCATCGGTCCGCCCGAGCAGTTGGTTGCCCACCCGCACCTCCACGCCGGCAGGAGCCCCGGCGAGCGCGAGCCTCGCATCCTTGGGGCGCAGGGTGAATTCGATTTCCTGCGAACCATCCCGAACCACCGTGACCTGCCGGATGGCAGGCTGGAAGCGATCCTTCTCCACTCGCACATCAGCGGTTTTCGCTTCCAGGACCAGATTGAGAATGCCTGTGGCATCGGTGCGTCCGAGCGCCTTTCCGTCGACCGTGACTAACGCGCCGGGCAGCCCCGCGCGCACCAGAAGCTTCCCGGTCGCGGCCGTCGATGAGATCACCGGCGGTACGGGCTGTAGCGTCAGGTCCACCAGGCGCGTCGCTCCGTCCACCACCACGATCTTCTCCGCCGCCACGTAATCTTTCAGTTGCGCCTCAACGTGGTATTGACCCGGAGGGAGATCGAACCGGCAGTTCGGAGTCACACAGACGCGATCCCCGACCTTCACCGAGGCCCCCTGCGGGTCGGTGCGGATTTCAACGGGAATCGCGACGATCGCGTCCTTGTGCAGCCAGCGGGGCACCACCACAAGACCGGCCACGATTGCTGCCGCGGCGGCGACGACGGCGGCAACGGGTTTCCAGGGCAGGGGCTTTTTCGCGGCCGGGGGAGCCGCGATCTCCGCTTGCCGCTTTGGCGCCGCTTGCTGGGCTTCGAGCTCTGCCTGTCGCTTCGCTGCGGCCTGCTGCGATTCGAACTCCGCTTGCCGCTTCGCCGCCGCCTGCTGCGCTTCGAGCTCCGCTTGCCGCTTCGCCGCCGCCTTTTGCGCCTCGATCTCTGCTTGCCGCTTTGCCGCGGCCTGCTGCGCTTCCAACTCCGCCTGACGCTTGGCCGCGGTCTGCTGCACTTCCAGCTCTGCCTGACGTTTGGCTGCCGCTTGCTGCGCTTCGAACTCCGCTTGCCGCTTTGCCGCGGCCTGCTGCGCCTCGATCTCGGCCTGTCGCTTCGCCGCGGCCTGCTGCGCCTCGATCTCCGCTTGACGCTTCGCTGCCGCCTGTTGCGCTTCGAGCTCCGCCTGACATTCGGCGATTTCCGATTCCAGCGTTGCCCAGACGGCCTCACCGGGGTAATTGGACCGCGCTGCCGCCAGTGTCGAAACGGCTTGCCGTATTTCGCTTCGGCTGAGCTGTCCCCGCACGCGGTCCACCGCGGCGGAAATCTCCGACTGCCGCTTCGCCGCCGCCCGTTGCGCCTCGATCTCCACCTGTCGTTTCGCCGCAGCCTGCTGCGCTTCCAACTCGGCCTGACGCTTCGCCGCGGCCTTTTGCGCCTCGATTTCTGCTTGCCGCTTCGCTGCCGCCTGTTGCGCTTCGGACTCCGCCTGACGCTTGGCCGCGGCTTTTTGCGCTTCGAATTCCGCCTGACGCTTCGCTGCCGCCTGCCGCGCCTCAAGCTCCGCCTGACGTTCGGCGATTTCCGATTCCAGCGTTGCCCAGACGGTCTCACCGGGGTAATTGGAGCGCGCTGCCACCAGTGTCGAAACGGCTTGCCGTGTTTCGCTTCGGTTGAGCTGTCCCCGCACGCGGTCCGCCGCGGCGGAAATCTCCGCCTGACGCTTCGCCGCCGCCTGCTGCGCTTCGAGCTCCGCCTGACGCTTTGCCGCGGCCTGCTGCGCCTCGATCTCCGCCTGTCGCTTCGCCGCGGCCTGCTGCGCTTCGAGTTCCGCTTGCCGCTTCGCCGCAGCTTTCTGCGCTTCGATCTCTGCCTGTCGCTTCGCCGCGGCCTCGATTTGGCGCTTCGCTGCGGCCTCCCGCGCAGCGAGCTCCGCCTGCCGTTCGGTGATTTCCGATTCCAGGGTTGCCCAGACGCTCTCGCGGGGGTATTTGGAACGGGTCGCCGCCAGGGTGGAAACGGCCTGCCGGATTTCGTTCCGACTGAGCATCTCCCGCACGCGGCTCGCTACCTCGGCAATTTCCGCCTGTCTCAGCCGCTCGCGCTCCCGCTCCGCTTCCGCTTGCACGGCCGATTGACGCAGCCGCTCCAGGCCAGCGTCGCCAGGGAATTCGCGGATCGCCCCAGACAGCATGTCCAGGGCTTCTCGATACGACTGCTTTTGCAGCAGGCCGCGAGCCTCCACCTCCCAGATCGCGATCTGCCGTGCGCGAATCTGCGTGTGCAGGTGTTGGCGAAGCGCCAGCAGAGCGTCCGCCGCTCCGGGCTCGCCGGAAAAGTTCACGAACAGGTAGTCGACCATCTCACCCGCACGATCCAATTCCCCCGCCTGAATGGCTTCGTGGGTCCGGGTGATTGCCAGGTTGAGTTTTTCGACTCGCAGCCGCCGTTCGTTCTCCGCCCAGGTCTGCTCGATGTGCGCACGCAGTTGCGCGATCTCCGGGGCGCCCGGCTGCTCCTCCCCGATGGGCACAAGCGCCGCCAGGGCCTCGGTGAATCGGCCTGCCGAGAGGTGGTCCGATGCCGTCTGGATGGCCTGCTGCAGGCGGCTCTCCCGCTGCCGGCGCTCCACCAGTTCACTGACGCGCGGGTAGAGTGCCCGCGCCTCGGTGTGATCCGGGTCGATCGCGAGGGCCGCCGTCAGCCGCTCCAGGGCGTCCGTGAGGTGCCCCTTCTGCTGTTTGAAGCGGGCTTCGGAAACCAGCCTGCCGGCCCGCACGGAACCATCGAACCTGGCCCTCGCCTCACTCAGGCGCGCTTGAACCGTGGCATTCGAAGCGTCCAGGCGGGCGGCGGATTCCAGGCTCTGCACCGCCTCCCCGTAGCGCCGTTCCCCCTGGAGCGCTTCCGCTTCCGCCAATAGCTCGGCAACTCGTGCCCGCGCATGCACCCTCTGAATCTGCTGGGTGATGGCGTCGCGAAGCTGGCGTACCTCCCGGTTCCCCGGGTCGAGTTGCTGCGCCTCGCGAAGCTTGGCCAGAGCGCCGTGCAGGTCGCCGGCTTCCACCAGTGCCGGGACTGCGCGCAGGAGTGCCGCCGCGCTCTCCCGCTGAAGGTCCACCAGGATCGCCCTGCTATCGAGCAGCAATTCCTCGAAGCTGGCATAGCGGAACTCCGGCTCTTTGGCGAGCATCCGGTGCACCAGCAATTCCAGGGCTTCCGGGCAGTCTGGCGCCAACTGGCTCACTCCCGGCGGATCGAAGCTCACGATGGCGATCTGNNTAGTAGACGTCACCCAGCGAGAAGATGTCGCTCTGCTCGTTGGCCTTCTGTCCCTGGAGCTGCTCCGGGGCGAAGTAATTGGGAGTGCCGATGAGCCCGCCGGTCGCGGTCATGACGGTATTCCGGTCGGCGGCGAGCGCGATGCCGAAATCCATGATCTTGACCGAGTCGTCCGGCAACAGCATGATGTTCTCGGGCTTCACATCGCGATGCACGATCCCCTTGGAATGGGCGTATGCAAGTCCCTCCACGACCTGCGTCATGATGCCGACCTTTTCGAGCACGGTGAGAGGCTTCCGCACCTGAATGATCTGCTTGAGGGTTTGCCCTTCCAGGTACTCCATCACCAGGTAAGGGCTTCCGTTTTCGACGCCGCTGGCCAATATGGTGACGATGTTCTTGTGGCGGAGGCTGGCGGTGGTGCGGATCTCGTACTGAAAGCGCTTCAGCATCTCGGGGTCGGAACCGAGCTCGACCCGCATATGCTTGATCGCGACCTTCTGCCCGACATCGGGATCGAACGCGAGAAACACGTCGCCGAAGCCGCCGTGCCCCAGTTCCCTCTCGATGCTGTACTTCCCGATCCGGGCGATCATTACGTTTTTCGAAGATGGCCTGACGATGGTCTCGGTAGCCCGGCATTGTGCCGGGGATCGCGGACAACCCAGAATCCGGCCACGATATCAGGCTGGTGTATATGATATCCCAACGAGCTCAGACCAAGATCGCCAGCTAAGAATCAGACTTAGGTGGCCGCGACAGGCCGGGAGGCCCGTCCTACAATTGACTATGCGAATCGCACTGCTTTCGGCCGCGCTTCTGGCCGCGTACCTGGGTCAGTCCCAGACCGTCACTCCGGTAGACCCGGCATTGGCCGAGATCTCGGCCACCGTCTGGCCGCTAGAAGCGGTGGTCTCACCGGATGGCTCACGCCTCGCCAATGTGCAGACCGCCGGTGCCGGCAAGTCGCAGATCTTCGTCACGGGGCTCGCGGCCGGCGATGCCAAACCGGCGCGCATTACCGCCGGGGGATCCGACGAGCATGGCCTGGCCTGGTCGCCCGACAGCAAGCAACTCGCGTTCCTCTCCGATCGCGAGAAGGCGGGGCAGCTTCAACTCTACGTGTCCCCGGGTACAGGCGGCGCGGCGCGCCAACTGACCCATCTCACCGGCCTGCTGGCGGCGCCGCGATGGTCGCCCGACGGCAAACGGATCGCGATCCTGTTCACCGAGAACCTGCCGCGCGCGGCCGGACCGCTCGATCCCGTGCTGCCAGACAGCGGGGTGGTGGAGTCCAAGATCTACGAACAACGCCTGGCGGTGGTGGATGCGGCCTCGGGCGGCGTGCGCCAGGTTTCGCCCGCCGACCACTACATCTACGAATATGACTGGTCGCCGGATGGCCGCAGCTTCGCGGTGACGGCGGCGAAAGGCGCGGGCGATGACAATTGGTGGATCGCGCAGCTCTATACGCTCTCCGCCGAGGGCGGCAACTTGCGGCCCCTCTACAAGCCGGGCGTGCAGCAGCAGCTCGCGGTTCCACGCTGGTCGCCGGATGGCAAGACGATCGTGTTCATCGGGGGGCTGATGAGCGACGAAGGCATCACCGGCGGGGACATCTTCCAGGTGCCCGCTGCCGGCGGGGCCGCGCGCAATCTGACGCCGGGGATGGCCTCGTCGGCGAGCCATCTGGCGTGGCCCAAACGGTCGCCGCAGCTCTACTTCGCGGAACATTTCGATGGAGGCAGCGCCATTTCGCGATGGGACCCCGGCACCGGCAAGATCGAACGCCTGTGGCAAGGCGACGAGAGCATCAACCCGTCCTTCCAGGACATCGGCATCAGCTTCACGGACGATGGCAATACTTCCGCGCTGATCCGCACCTCGTGGAGGCAGCCGCCCGAAGTCTGGTGCGGCGCGATGGGGAAGTGGGGCCAGAAGACGCAGGTAAACGGGCAGCGCAAGCCGCTTTGGGGCGACCCCAAGAGCATCCATTGGACCAGCGACGGATTCCACGTGCAGGGCTGGCTGCTCTATCCGGTGCACTTCGACGCGAGTCGGAAGTACCCCATGGTGGTGGCGGTGCATGGCGGGCCGGCGTCCTCATTGAAGCCCACGTGGCCGCGTCCGGGCTTCAATCCGACGCTGCTCTCGCAGCAGGGATACTTCGTCCTTCTGCCGAATCCGCGGGGCAGCTACGGGCAGGGGGAGAAGTTCGCGATGGCCAACGTCAAGGATTTCGGCGGCGGCGATCTCCGCGATATCCTGGCGGGAGTGGATGAGGCCATTAAGACGGCGCCCATCGATCCGCAGCGCATCGGCATCACGGGCTGGAGCTACGGTGGCTTCATGACCATGTTGACGGTGACGCAGACCACCCGTTTCCGGGCGGCTGTCGCCGGGGCTGGGATCGCGAACTGGCAGAGTTACTACGGCGAGAACGCCATCGATCAGTGGATGATTCCGTATTTCGTCGCGTCGGTCTACGACGACCCGGCGGTGTACGCGAAGAGTTCCGCGATCAACTTCATCAAGCGGGTGAAGACTCCGACCCTGGTGGTCGTGGGCAGCGGCGATGGGGAGTGCCCGCCGCCGCAGTCGTACGAGTTCTGGCACGCGCTGAAGACGATCGGGGTGAAGACGCAGATGGTGGTCTATCCGGATGAGGGGCATATGTTCCATCAGCCCGAACATCAGCGGGACGTGCTGATGCGGATGATTCAGTGGTTCAACGAGAATCTGCGGTAGGACAGACGATCGTTTTTCGTCGTCTGTCAGCCGGGCGCGCCCTATAATCAATAGTGGGAAGACGTGATGGAGATTCAAACCCAGCTCGAGAGCACCGTGGTGCGCCCTGTTTTCGAGAGCGTTCCGGCGAATGGGAAGGGCGATCAGTCGCTTCCGGGGATCGTCCTCGCCAACCGCCGAGATCGAGCTTATAAGCGCGTTCTGGACGCCCTGATCTCGCGCGGAGCCCCGAGTGTTCCGGCGGACTTGCGTGTTCGGCTGGAATCGATGATCGAGAACTGGAGCAGGCAGGCGTTCGATGACGGCTTCCAGCCTATACAGGAATTCGAGATTCAGTGCGCGCGAGATCGGGATCGCGTGATGGCGGAGGAATCGGGCGATCCGCGGCGGGTGGTCGCAGTCTTGGAGTCGGAGTACCGGCGGAGGGTAGCGGAGCGATTTGGGTCGATCGAGTTGAAGGGCGTGCAGCTCAATCATCGGGTGATACTCGATCTCGATCAGGTGTATGTTCCGTTGCGCTTAGTGGAGTTACAGCCAAACGTGACCGGTGCAGGCTGGATCCAGGTCGGCATTTCTGTGGCTGAGGCGGTGAAGCAGCACACTAGAATGCTGGTAATCGGATCTCCCGGAGGCGGTAAATCGACGCTGATATCTTTCCTCGCCAGTCGTTGCGCTATCGGAACGCACGGACTGAACTGGCCCGAGCAGGCTCTCCCGTTCGTCATCATTGTAAGGGAGGTGAAAGAGGTCGAACTCACCGAGGTGGCGATCGCCACGCAATTGGGCGTTGCCGTCGAGGTAGTACGTGTGGCACTGGCGGAAGATCGCGCCGTTCTGTTGGTAGACGGTCTGGACGAAGCGGCGGAAGAACTGCGGAAGCAACTCATCACTGAGATTGCTCGGTTCACGCTGAAGCATCCACGCATTCCAGTGATCGTAACCAGCCGTCCAGCGGGAGGGTACGGCGAAGTCGAATCGTGCCTGCGAGGTTTTCGGGCCTTACGCCTGGCTGCCCTCACGAAGGAAGAGGTCAGCCAATTCGTCGACAAATGGTGCTTCGCTGCAGAGCGTTCGGCGAGGCCGGATCTGGATTTGGCTCGCAAAGAGGCAGCAGTAGCAGCCGCCGATCTGAAGTCCCGCATCTCCCGAAGTCGCCCGGTAGAGCGGATCGCCGTGAACCCGCTGCTCACAACGATTCTCTGCGTCGTCCACCGGTATCTGGGTCGTACAATTCCGGAACATCGTGTGACCCTCTACGACAAATGCACCGACGCGCTGCTTTACGAATGGGATCGGGCGAAATTCCCGAAAGACTCGGCGGTTGGCGACTTGGATGCGAACCAAAAGCGGGCACTGCTCCGCGGTATCGCCAGTTCCTTGCATGAGAGACACGAAGCCGAGATTCCCGAATCGGACGTGGTCCGTCACTTTGCAGCAATGTTACCCGAAATGGGTAGGCCGCAAGAGGATGCGCTTCGAATTGTGCGAGAGATTCGCGACCGTAGCGGCCTATTGGTCGAACGCCGCCCAGGAGTGTTTTCTTTCTCGCACCTGACTTTCCAGGAGTACTTCACCGCGCTGGATTATGCTTCCCGCGTGGACGAGCTCTTGCAGCACATCGACCAGCCTTGGTGGCATGAGGTGTTCGCGCTTGCTGCAGGTGTCCCGGGATGCGAGGCCACCCGGATCATTCGGGCACTCCTTGACAGGAAGGCTGTAGTCACGGCGGTAAGATGCCTGGAAACCGCGGTCAAGGTGCCCCTGGATCTGCGGAAAGATGTGGAGGATGCGCTGGAGCAAATCCTGCCTCCTGAGAATCTTGAAAACGCCCGGGAATTGTCCGAGATCGGGCTTACGGTCGCGCCCATCCTCACGCGGAGGCTGCCGACTTATAAAGAGTTAGGAAAACTGTGCTCGATTTGGTTTTTTCGGTTCTTTGAGTATCATCCAGCCATACCTGTCCTTCTCAGATTAACGTCCGGGATGGAACCGACACCTGGAAGCAATGAAGGGACGATTGCGCAACTTTCAATAATAACCCTCCGCGACATGGCGAGGGGATCAGACGCTTTCAAACGGGCCTTGGCTGTCGCGCTTGCTGCCCACCCTTGGCAGGCAGCCTTCCTGAAGTGGCTCGATCCGCAGTCCGTACTTGGCGACGACTTCAAACCTTTGCCTTCGGGCAAGCGGCCTTCCAGACCCGCCAAAAATGCTGCTCCAGCGCAGCGGAGTAAGCCGCGGCGGGATCGCTTACATTCCGCAAAATGATCCTCGCCAGCTGGTTGGCCTCTGCTTTGTCCCCATTGCGATAACGTAGCACTGCATAATCCAGCAGGCGCATCATCGCTTCGATGTTGAATCTCCGCCGATTCACAAGCCACTGGCGCTTGAGATCAAGATCCGTCAACGTCCTGTCTGCTGCGCTACCTGCCTTCACCGCTGTTACCGTGCCATCCGCCTCAAAGACGAAATGACGACTCGGGTCTCCCTGGTCCGGACGAAGGTAGCCGCCGCGCTCCGGCCAGTGGTGAGCCTTTGCGCCATTACAGCCCGCGCAGCCTAAGAAATAGTTCGTCCACTCATAGGCCAACAAAGGAAAGACTGCCTTTGGTTTGAAGTGCTCGACATGCGATGCCCGGAGCGCGTTGATTGGTCCCTCGCAGTATACGCACTTCTGAAAGGACATGACGGCAATCGTTTCCTTGTGTTTGCCCCAGATGGCTGGGAAGTCCGGTTTGCCCGATTTCTTTTTAACCAGCACGTGCGGCGCAAAGGCCGCGAATCCGTCCCGGCGCTCTGGTGAATTCAGCGGTAGCGCCTCGAACGCCGTGGCTTGCTTGCAGAACTCCGGATAGTCCGGTATGGATCGTTCCACCCGATCGCGCCAGTCCGTGGGACAGGGGCACTGCCTTCGGTAGATTCTCCTCACGACCGCAACTTCTCCAATTCGTCTGCGAGCGCTTTTACAAACTCCGCTTGCATCCGCACCATCTGTGCCATCGTGGAACCTTCGGCGCGCCGACGGTCCTCCTTGGCGACCAGTTCTTCGAGCTTGTCCAGACCCTTTTTGAAATCGCGATACTCCGCATCGGTGGCTTCGCCGCTACTCACCTTCGCCTGTAGTTCGTTCACCTCCCGTTCGACTTTGGAGTATTCCACCGAGAAACGCGACTCGACGCCGAAGAGGTGCTCCTCATACAGCACCGATCCCACCTCGGCGCCGCGCAGGGCATTCGACAACCGGGGCGACAGGGCCTCCGCGGTAACGGCGCCACCTTTCTCAACCAATCGCACCACGGCAAAGCGTTGGTCGATTGCCGATTGAACAACGATGGGCGAATGCGTCGTGACAATGAATTGCGTACCAGGAAACAGCTCAGTCAGTTGGGTCAAGACCGTCCGCTGCCATTTCGGGTGCAGATGCAGATCGATTTCGTCGATACCGACCAGCGCATCGCCCGCCAACGGGTCTCCCTCAAAGAAGATGTATGCGTAGCGCAACATCAGGTCCAAGACAATCGCCAGCATCGCCTGGTAACCATCGGACAACTGCGCCAGTTCCAGCGCCAGCCCGTTGCGCATGACGCGAGGAACGCGATGGTCCGGGCCCTCGTCCATGCGGATTTCGGAGAGGCTGGAATCGATTTGCCCAAGCGCCCGATTCAGCCGGATCCACATTTCGTCCAGGCGCGGGTCGGAGGCTCGTCCGAAGGACAGTCCGCGGAGATATCCAGCCAAATCGTTGATCAGACGGTTGTCCGGGCGGGTGAGCGTGGTAGTCCGCGATTTCGCTGCGTGTGAGGCCAGTTCGTCCAAGTACTCGGCATCGGTCAAGGCCCGATCCTCGGGAACCGATACACCTCGGTACCTGCCATAAAGGAAGGTGTAACGTGTGCCCGGCAGCCGCATCCTGGTGTCCCGCCTGGAGTCCCATTTTGCGGCTGCGTTGCGTTTGTCGCGTTCGTACAGGGTAATCTCGCCGTGACCCGCTCCAGCACGCAGTGGGAAGTGGGTCAGACCTTCGTCTTCGCCATGAGTCAGGGATGCCAGCGCCTCCATCAGCGTGGTCTTTCCAGAGGCGTTGCCTCCGACTATCACCGTGACCTTGGGGTGTAGCGCGATTTCGGCGTCGCGAAAACAACGGACATTTCGTAGGCGCAATCGATCGAAGGGCACGCGCTCGGATGGCATAGAAACTGAATTCTAGCACCGTGAGTTACTGGACACTGACTGCGCGGGATTTCCGGTGTTTTAACGGGGCAAGCTAAAGCATACCGTACAATGGATTGTGAGACGAATCGTGGCGTTCGTCGCTTTGGGGCTGGGAGCCGCGCTTGCCGGCGCGCAGGAGCGGACGGTGGAAAGCATCGTGCCTGCGTTGGCGTACGGGGCCACCTGCTCCTCCGCGTTGGAATTGCGGAACTTGGGCGAGAAGCCGGCGGCAGTGGAGGTCGAAGGCCATCGGGCTAGCGGCGCTCTGGTTGGCCTGGCAGGGCAAGCGGGGATCACCATTCATTTGGGCGCGGGGGAACGGGGCAGCTACAAGCTCGAAATCCAGGAGGAGACTGGGGGAGCCTGGGTGAAGGTGCGGGAACGGGTGCGCGGGGCGGGGCCGGTGGTCGCTGTGGGCGCGGTGACCGAGTGCGTGGTCGCGAATCAGTTGAGGACCGTGCGGCGCGAGGTGGCGTTCGCTACTCGCAATCCCTGGTATTCCTCGGAGGCGGCGGAGGCGCAGGGCAGCTTGGTTTCGCTGATCAACACTTCGGAGCACGCTGCCAAGGCGGCGGTGTGTTACTCCTCGGGCGGACTGTTTTCGGTTCCGGGCGGATCGCGGCCATCGGCGGGGCTGCAGCCTGTCTGTTCGACTGCCTTCGAGGTGCAGATCCCGCCCTTCGGGAGCCGGGAATTTCCAGCCGAGCGGGATGGGAGTTCGCACTTTTCGCTGAAAACGGAGGGCGAGGCGATTGTTCTGGAGATGCTGCGGCCGGTGGAGATCGACGTCAAGGTTTACGCGGTGGATTCTACGATCAAGTTTGGGGGCGAGGTGCCAGGGGGGCGTTGAAAGGCAGCAGCTCTGTAGCACGGGCATTCTTGCCTGTGTTGGGTTTCGGGGGCAAGAAAAACCAACACAGGCAAGAATGCCCGTGCTACGGGGTCACACCTTGCGGGCTTGCTTTTGGGCCAGGCGGCTCCATTTGGCGGTGAAGCGGCGGCGGTAACGCGGGGCGGTGCGGGCTGCCTCCACGGCCCTGGTGTACATTTCGCGCGCTCGGGCGGGATCGCCTAGCGCCTCCAGAGTCTGGCCGTAGTGATACAGGCCCTCGGGATCATACTCCCGCCGGCCGGTGTAGATTTCCAGCTCCCGGCGAGCATCTTCGGGGCGTCCGAGGGAGAGGTGCGTCGCACCCAGCTCCCGGTGGATTTCGTTCAAACTGTGCTTGTCGTCCTGCTGGAGCACGGTTTGGAAATGCGCCAGGGCGTCCTGGAAGCGGCCCTGCTCGTAGGCGATGCGGCCCAACTGGAAGTGGGCGTCGGTTTCGGTTGGGTCGATGGTCACAGCCTGCTGGAAGCGGCGGATGGCCTCGGTCGACTGGCGGCGCTGCTGGTAGATCAGTCCGAGTTGATACTGCGCTTCGCCATCGTGCGGGTTCACGGCGGCGGCCTCCATCATGCGGTGGAAATTCTGACGGCTGCGCAGGCCCTGGCCCAGGTTGCTGAACTCGCTGCGCAGGTAGTAGAAGGCGAAGAACAGGAAGAAGGGAGAGGCGATGAGGCGGAACACCATGGCCAGCGGACCCGCCAGGAAGAAGGCGGCGACGAGCGGAATCCACGACAGGCAGACGATGGCGGCGGAGATGCCGTTTTCCGTCCCGAAAACGGTTCGCACGGCAAAGAACATCAGCACCGCGAAGTAAAGGCCGACGGCCGCCGCGAGTATGGGGAAGACCATCGGGGGGGCCGTCCAGACTGCCAGCACGAGCGGGATCTGCGCCGCGCTCCACGCCATGGCGGCACAGGTGAGCAGGGGGGAATAGTCGCGCTGGAAGACCGTGCCCAAGGCGCCCAGACGGGCGATGGGAACGGCGAGCAGCAGGACTCCGGGCACATATACCGCCGCGAGCAATAGCAGCGGCGTGTAGAAGCTGAAGGGAAATCGGATCGGTCCCGCCTGGAGCAGGAGCGCGACGCCAATGGCAGCGAGGCTGGCGAAGAGGAGGCTGCCGCGGTCCAGGATCTCACCCATGGCCGCGGCCGGCTGCCACCAGAGTCGAAACAGCAGCTTGATATGAGCGCTCAAACTGGAGGATAGCAATTCCCGAGCCGCGTGGACCAGCGGGCAGGGGCGAACGGCTATCCTGTCCCGACAGGATGGTGCATCGCGCGGGGTAGATTCTACACTGAGTTCAGGTAAAGCAGCTTTGCATATTTCTGGCCGCGATTCTGGGCAAGCATCGCGGCCTTTTATTTGCCACGGCTAGAACAATACCTACCGAGAGGTCGCTGCAAACTGGAAAAGAACGGGAGGGGCGAAGAAGGCCGATTGACAATCGGCCTGCAGGTTGGCAACCTGCCCCACTAAGCACTAGCACTGGCACCGGCTCTAGAATGAGGAGGAACATGAACCGCCTTCTCTGTGCCTTCGCAGTGCTTCCGCTGTTTTGCTGCCTCTACGGGCAGGACCACACCACCTGGAGCGATTACGGGGGCGCGGCGGATTCCGCGCAGTACTCGGCGCTCCGGCAGATCGACCGGTCGAACGTGAACCGCCTGGAGGTCGCCTGGATCTACCCCACCGGGGATGGCAGGAGATACCTCTTCAATCCGATTGTGGTGGATGGCCTGATGTATGTTCTGGCCAGGAACAATTCCATCGTGGCGCTGGATGCGTCCACGGGGAAAGAGGTCTGGGTGTACACGCCCGATCCGGCGGCCAACATCATCACCAATCGCGGCATCAACTACTGGGAGAGCAAGGACCGCGCCGACCGGCGCCTGCTGTTTGCCGCCAATCACTTTCTGCAGGCGATCGATGCCCGGACCGGGAAGCCGATTCCCTCGTTCGGCAAGGCCGGCCGGGTGGATCTGAAGGAAGGACTGGGGCGCGATCCCAGCACCTTCACGCTGGTCCAGTCCACCACGCCGGGACGTGTGTTCGAGGACTTGCTGATTCTGGGGTCCGCTACCAATGAAGGGTACCGCTCGGCCCCGGGCGACATCCGTGCTTTCGACGTGCGCACGGGCAAGGTGGTTTGGACATTCCACACCATCCCGCATCCCGGCGAGTTCGGCTACGACACCTGGCCCAAGGATGCGTGGAAGACGGTCGGCGGCGTGAATGTGTGGAGCGAGTTTTCGGTGGACCAGAAGCGCGGCATCGTCTATGCGCCCACGGCGAGCCCCAAGTATAACTTTTACGGAGCGGATCGCAAGGGGGCCAACCTCTTTGGCGACTGTCTGCTGGCGCTGGATGCGCGCACGGGCAAGAGGCTGTGGCACTTCCAGATGGTGCACCACGATATTTGGGATTACGACGCGCCCACCGCACCCAAGCTTGTGACGGTGCGGCACGACGGTAAGACTATCGATGCGGTGGCGCAGGTCAGCAAGCAGGGCTTCGTCTGGGTGTTTGACCGCGTGACCGGCAAGCCCCTGTGGCCGATCGAGGAGCGGCCGGTGCCGCGTTCCGATATGCCGGGAGAAGAGGCTTGGCCGACACAGCCGTTCCCGCTGAAGCCTCCGCCCTTCGCGCGCCAGAAATTCACGGTGGAAGACCTCAGCCCGTATATCGGGAGTCCCGAAGAGCGCGCCCGCTTCCGCGATCAGATCCTCAGCGCCCGCAACGAAGGGCTGTTTACACCGCCCGGGCTGCGTGACACGATCGAGATGCCCGGGAACAATGGCGGCGCCAACTGGGGCGGCACGGCGGTGGATCCCGCGAAGGGCACGCTGTTCGTGGTGTCCAAGGACCTTCCCGCGATCCTCAAACTGGTCCCGGACCGGAGCGCGCCGGCTGATACGGTCCGTTACACCAGCGGGTTCGGCCTGGTGACTGCGAGCAACGGGCTGTCGCCGATCGGGCCTCCCTGGTCGTCACTTACGGCCTATGACTTGAATGAGGGGACCATCAAGTGGAAGATACCGCTGGGAGACGTTCCGGAGTTGGCCGCGAAGGGTGTCAAAGATACTGGCTCGCATTACCCGAAGGTGGGTCCGGTGGTGACTGCGGGCGGGCTGATCTTTACCGGAACGCGGGATCGTAAGGTCCGCGCGCTCGACGTGGAGACCGGAAGGGCGCTTTGGGAGAAGGAGGTGGATATGGCTCTCGAAGGCATGCCGGCGGTGTATGAGATCGGGGGGCGCGAGTATATTGTGTTTTGCGCCTCGGCGCAGGTGGGACTGACTCCGGCGACTCAGGTCCGGGTGGCGGGAGGTTATGTGGCGTTTGCGCTGAAGAGTGGACTGGGGGGAAAGAAATAAAGGGCTCAAATGACTGGGCAAGCTAAAGCATACCGTACCAGTAGAGTTACCGCTGCTTCAAAGGGATTGGCGATGTGTCGTCGGCGGCAATCGGGATGATGCCTCGCTTGCGCTCGCGGGCGATATCGATCAGACGGTAATTTACGTCGCCGCCGGGGTTGAGTAACTTGTCTTTGTTCTTTGTGTACTCGTCCAGGCCATAACGCACCGCGGAAACAAATGACTTGTAGGATACTGTATCTTTCGCGCGCTCATTGAACGCGCCGTCCAGTCCGCTTTCGGCGGCGCTGGCCTGGTCCAGGTCGACCGCTCCCATCCGGGTGGTTTCCAGGAAATTGGTGGTCCTGTGTTCCTGATCCAGATAGAAGCCCAGGAAGGCGTGGTGAGGAATCAGCACCAGGAACGGATCGATGCCGACCCGCCGCAGTACGGACGCGAACAGCACCGAACCATCGATGCAGTTTGCCTGCGAGGTTCGAAGCGAATCGTCCACCAACCGTACCGCCTGCGAAGTAATACTGCGATTCACGCCTGAGGTCGGCGTTATGGTGATGCCGCTGTAGCGGAAGCCCCTGCGTTGGAAAACATCCCAAATGGCAAACACCTGCTGGTAGACTTCGTCAGTCCCCTTCTGGTAACCGACGAACCGATTGACTAACTTGGTATCCAGAGCGTCGCTGAGGATTTGATCGATGGCGGGGTGATTCTCGTTGACATAAGCCGCAAACATCCAGGGAAGCGTGCGAAGCTTTCCATCGGGCTCTCGAAAGCCGCGTAAGCAGTCGTTGATGGAATGGATGCGGACCACGGACGTACGCGTTCCGGCCAGCCTGCCGTTCAGGTAGAGACTCACCGTCACGTTAGCGGGCACGAGTTGGTGAATGCGCGGCAAGAGATCGTAGCGGTAGAGTATCTTTGGGAATACCTCATACCGTTGGTTTCTGATTTCGAGCACACCCTCGAACACGCCGGCGGATTCCAGGCGGTCGATTTTGACATTCACTTTGACGCGGGTGTTAATGGAAGGATTGACGAGCTCCACGCCGACGAGTCCGTCAGGATCGCCGAGATAGTAAGGGTTCGTGTTTTCCCGCGGCGGAATTGCCGAGGTGGCAAGGATAAAGGACGGAAACAGTTGGTCGCCGGTGAGGAAAGAGGGTTTCCAGGATATGGCGGGGCTGGCGGTTTGGGCGCTGCCGGCGACTGCTGAAAGAAAGGTAAACAGGAGAAGCTGGCGTTTCAAGTGGCACCGGTTTCACGGACAGATCCGGGACGCGATAGGCTTGCAGTATAGCGAGATTGCGATTTGGAGGTCAAGGCGATGAAGTAAGGCCGCCGGGAACGGTTGGGTTCCCTGGGGGCGCCGCTGCTTCGGTCCCCACCCCGGGGTTACCCCGGCCATTCCAGCGCTTCCGGAACCACCGCCGCGCTCTGCGCCACCGCCCAGTACTCCGCTTGCAGGCGGCTTTTCGCGGGCAGCCAGCGGTAGGTGGGAACGCCGAAGAGGCGGCCGCGGTCGATCATCTCGCGGCGCGACTCGGGGATCGGCGAGACTCCGAACTCCATTCCGCGGGCCACGGTCGTGCCGTTCCACGGGGGTTGCGTGCGGCTGAGGTTTTCTTCCCAGATCCCCATCCATGGAAATTCGGCACGCCTCCAGACATAGCCGAACGCCAGACGGTGCGCTGGGGAGAAGGCGGCGAAGAACGCGTAGTCGCGTTGCGGGTCCATGAGGTGGGTGGTAAATGCGCTCGAAGCCGGGGAGCCGTTGAACAGTTGCAGATCCACGACGCCGTGGCTGGAGGCGGGCGCCGCCGGCCAGTCGAATTCCTCGCCCGCCACCAGGTAATCGGCGCTTCCGAAACAGCTCTCGAACACCAGGGAACGGGTGGCGGACGCGCGGAACTGCGTCACCCCTTTTTGTAGGAAAGGCGGGCCGAGGGTGACGTGTTGAGTCCAGGCGATGGGGCGGTCGCAGGCCGACAGATTCTCCACTGTCTCCAGGATACGGACGGCGCGGCCCCGCAATTCCAGGCGGCGCTCGAAGCGGAGCTGCGCCATTGGCAATTGAGTCCGGAGAGTGATCTGCCCTTGCGTTTCGCCGATCTCGTAGGGTGCCACCGAACCTTCGCCGTGGACCGTGATCCCGGCGGCGGCTTCCTCCGGCGAAGGGCCGCCGAAGACGTCCAGGCAGAGGTTGTGGCCCATGATGCCGGCCAGCAGTTTGGCCTCGGCGCAGCTACCGTACTCGGGGTGGACGCGCGGATCGTAGGCGGAAGGCTCGATCGAGGTCCAGGGCGGCGTCCAGAGCGGATTCACGCCAGTCTCTTTGTCGAGGATCTCGGCGATGTGACCACCTTCCCGCAGGACGGTCACACGCAAGTGGCTGTTTTCGAACGAGGTGGCGCGACGGCCCCGGTAAGTAGTTTCCGGCATGATCGTTTTTTATTATGCATGAAGCGGGGGCTGGCTAGTCGCCTGGGCCAGCCCCTCCCCTGTGGCTAACCGTCTGAGTCCGACGGGTGCGCCCTTGCAGTTTCAATAGTTTACGGGAAATTTCCGTCGGAGTCAGACGGAAATTGGCGCTTCGCGGCGGCTGGGCAAGCTAAAGCATACCCTACGGAACCAAACACTTGGTACGGACATGCGAAACTGGAACGAGGACGTAGGTAGTCTTCATCGAGTGAAAACAACGGATAGATCTCTCATTTCGGAAGTGCCGATTCTCATCCCGGCGTACCAACCAGGTGACGAACTGGTATCCCTGGTCGATGCCCTGCTTGGCCTGGGAGTTGGGGCGATTGTCGTGATCAACGACGGCAGCGGGCCCGAGTCTCAGGGATGCCTGAAGAGGATCGCGGGATCGGACCGCGTGCACATCCTCCATCACGCGGTGAACCTGGGGAAAGGCGCCGCGCTTAAGACCGGGATGAACTATGCGCTGGTTCAATTCCCGGGCTGTTGCGGGGTGGTGACCGCCGATGCGGATGGCCAACATCATGCCGAGGACATTGTGTGCGTGGCCCAGAGGCTGCGCGAGCATCCCGACTCCCTCATTATGGGGGTGCGGACCTTCGGCAGCCGCGTACCCTGGCGGAGCCTGGTGGGCAACCGGGCCACCAGCGTGCTGATGCGCCTGATGGTGGGGCAAAAGATCTCCGACACGCAGACGGGCTTGCGGGGCATACCTGCCAACCTGATTCCTCACCTGTTACGAGTTTCATCGACCGGCTACGAATTCGAGTTGGATATGCTCATGGCGTGCAAGCACCAGGGCTATCCAATCTGGCAGGAGCCGATCCGCACCATCTACCTGGAAGGCAACCGGAGTTCTCACTTTCACCCGATTCTGGATTCGATGCGCATTTACCTTCTGCTTCTCCGTTTCAGCGTTCTCTCCCTGCTCACCGCGGCGATCGATAATGTTACTTTTGTCCTGACCTTTGGCGCGACCGGGAGCATTGGGCAATCGCAGGCGGTTGCCCGGCTGATCGCCATGATCTTCAACTATGTGGGAGCGCGGCGGCTGGTGTTTCATTCGCGCCAGCGGCAGACGGTGGTGCTCCCGAAGTACGTCCTGCTGGTGGTCTTTAATGGGTTTCTCTCGTATGCCCTCATCCGCCTGCTGCACGATGGCCTGGGAGTCCGCACGATCGCGGCCAAGTTGCTCGCGGAAGGGCTCCTGTTCATCGCGAATTTCGCGATCCAGCGGGACTTTGTTTTCACGCGGCGGGAGGCGTCCCCGACGGCAACCGACTGGGACACTTATTACACCAGGGTTCCGGCCACGGCCAAACTGACCCGGCGATATACTACCGCCCAGTTGATCGGGGCGATCCGGCGCTACGTGACTCCGGGTTCGCCAGGCGGACGCCTCTCGATTGTCGAGATCGGCGGCGCCAACAGTTGCTTCGTGGATTCGATACTGGCGGAGGTGCCGTGCGGCTCTTATGATGTGGTCGACACCAATGAATATGGCCTCTCCCTGCTGGCAAAGCGAAGCGGACTGAGTGACGTCGTACGATTGCACCAGCAAAGCGTGCTGGCGCTGTCACTCGACACGCCCGCCGACCTGGTGTTCAGCGTGGGGCTGGTGGAGCACTTCGACCCCGGCAGAACCCGCGAGGCCGTCCTGGCGCACTTCCGGGCACTGCGGCCAGGCGGTATCGCGATCATCACGTTCCCGAGGCCCACACTTCTCTATCGGATGACCAGGGGGCTGATCGAAATGGTGGGGATGTGGAAGTTCTTCGACGAGCGGCCGCTCCAACCGGAGGAAGTGATCGCCACGGTTCAGGAAACGGGCGAGGTGATGTACCAGAAGACCCTGTGGCCGCTGTTTCTGACCCAGCAGTTGATTGTGGCAAGAAAGCGGATGGCAGAAATCCTGCCCCACTGAGCAGCAAGAGCCGCAACCAAACGTAAGCCGACGCTCACTCCGGGCAGGCCGACCGGGGGGTCGGCCGCGGACCAGTGGGTCCGCCCCACAAAATGGGCGCGCAGGCTGCGAAGAAGTGAAGGGGTTGTAATATTTAGCCTCCTAGCGACCTTACCTCTGCCTTCGTCAGTTCACGCCACTTGCAGATGGGCAGATCCCCGATTCGAATCGGGCCGATAGCCGTACGCACCAGTTTCAGCACCTTGCTTCCGAGGGCTTCCACCATCCGGCGAACCTGGCGGTTGCGGCCCTCGGTGATGGTCATCTCCAGATGCGTGTACTTGGGATGATCGCGCAGGCGCTTCACCAACGCCGGGCGAGTTGGACCGTCACTCAGTTCCAGCCCGCGGCGCAACTGATCGAGCTGCTCGTCGCCGAGCACGGTGGATGCCTTCAACTGGTAGGTCTTCGGCACATGGTGGTCGGGATTGGTCAGGCGCTCGGCGAAATCGGTGTCGTTGGTCATTACCAGCAGGCCGCTGGTATCCAGGTCCAGACGCCCCACCGGGGAAAGCCAGGTCCCCACGCCGCTGGTCAGATCGTAGACCGTCGGACGGCCCTCCGGGTCGCGATAAGTGGTGAGATATCCCTTGGGTTTGTATAGGAGAATGTAGATCTTGGCCGCGGCACGAAGCGGCTTCCCGTCGAATGTGACGCGATCGCGGTCGAGGTCCACCCAGTGGTCTGGGTCCAGTACGCTTCGGCCATTGACACGCACCCGTCCTCCCGCAATCCAGCTTCGGGCGTCCGTCCGGGAACCCAGTCCGGCCTTGGAAAGGACTCTTTCCAAAGTCTTTAACTGTCGCTCAGGGGCCTTTGACCGCCGCTCTCCCAAGGGGGTGATTTTTTTGCGCATAGTTAAAACCGTGCGAAAACGTACTGGATCTAATGGTACAGTATGGTAGGGGAAACCCTGTAGTACTGGAGAAAGCTAACGGGACAGATACTGATCCGGGGAGCACGCCAATTGGTAACCATGCGTGGCTCCAAGGTACCCCGTCGCGGGGCCGAACTCAAGGAATTGAACCTCATTTCCGACGGCTCATTACTGATCAAGGACGGTGTGATCGAGGAGGTGGG